>JAYRRO010000260.1:0-22474 GCA_041910095.1 Dehalococcoidia bacterium | reverse complement strand
GACGATGCCCGCATCGATGCCCTTCACGCACGTGGCGTCCTGGCCGAGGCGCCCCCCGGACCGGCTGCCCCGGGCTGACCGGGAACTACTGGCGGAAGGGCTCGTCCCGCCAGGCGAGCGCGTTCTTGAGGCCGGTCTCGGCGGCGATGCGCGCGAACTCACGGAAGGCCGCCGTCTCGTGATAGATGGCGTCGAACTCGGCGCCTTCGGCCGCCGCCGTCTTCAGCCCCGAAATTTCGAACCAGCGGTTCGTGACGTGCTTGTGCACGCTCAACGCGTCCATCGGCAGCTTCGCGATCCGCTTGCAGAAGGCCAGCGTGGCCTCCTCCAGCTTCTCCGCTGGGACGGCGTGGTTGATCATGCCGATCCGTTCGGCCTCGATGCCGTCGATCATGTCGCCCGTGAAGAGGAGCTCCTTGGTCTTCAGCATGCCGATTTTCGCGGGCCAGAGGCCGAGCGTGGGCGGTATGCCAAGCGCCCGCGACGCGGGGTGACCGAACTTCGCGTCCTCGGCCGCGAAGATGATGTCGCAGGCGCCCGCGAGTTCGCCGCCGCCGGCCAGGCAGAACCCGTTCACCTGCGCCACGATCGGCTTCCGGAAGGACCACATCCAGAGCCAGCGTTGCACGGTCGTGTGCAGGCCATCGCGGTCGAGCGCGATGCGCGACTCGCCGAGCTCCCAGGCGCGGGAACCGGCGCCCGGGCTGTTCGCGGCGCGACGCCGCGTGCCGGGTGTGAGGTCGTACCCGGCGCAGAACGCACGGCCGGCGGCCTTGATGCGAATCACGCGAACATCGTCGCCGGGGTTCAGCTCGCGCAGAGCGGCCTGCAGTTCAAGCTGGAGTGCTTCGCTCAGGGCGTTGAGCTTCTCCGGCCGGTTGAGCGTGATCGTGCCCACTCCGTCGCCCGTCTCGACGAGGATGTTTTCGTACTCGGTCATGCCGTCCTCCATCCGCGATGCGCGTGCGCGGATACTACCCGGGCCCCGGGGTGGCGCGAACTCAGGAGCCGGTGAACACCGGCTGGCGCGATTCCAGGAAGGCGCGGAAGCCCTCGGCCGCATCGCCAGTGCGGAGCAACTCCTTCTGGTGCGACCATTCAAGCTCGAGGTTCGGCGCGAGCCCCTGGTCCAGGCTTCGGGCGGCGTTGCGACGGACGTAGGTGTAAGCGAGCGGCGGGCCTGAGGCGATTCGCCGGGCAAACGCCATGGTCTCCTCCATGAGCTTGTCGTGCGGCACCACGCGATTCACCAGGCCCACGTCGAGTAGCTGCTCGGCGTTCAGGATATCGCCGGTGTAGAGCAGTTCGTAGGCCTTCGCGATGCCGACGATGCGGGGGAGCCAGTAGCTGGTGCCGTAGTCGGTGGCGAGGCCGCGCTTGATGAAAATGGTGCCCATGCGCGCCTGCTCGGAGGCGATGCGGATGTCGCAGCAGAGCGCCAGGCCGAACCCGGCGCCGGCGGCGGCGCCGTTGATCGCGCCGATGATGGGCACGTCGGCATCGGCGAGGGCCATGACCATCGGCGCGGGGCCCACGCGGTCGGTGAAGGTGCTGCGCTTCACGGCCGCGGGTTCGCCACCGTTGCGGCGCGCGGGGCCGCCGCCGCTGAGGTCCGCCCCTGCGCAAAATCCGCGCCCGTTGCCGGTGATGACGATGGCCCGGATGGCGTCGTTCGTCTTGGATTCGACAGCCGCGGCCTGGATCCCCTGCGAGATGTCGCCCGTGAGCGCGTTCATCGTCTCGGGGCGGTTGAGGGTAAGGACGAGCACGCCGTCAGCGGTGAGCTCGCGGAGCAGGGATGGTTCGGACAAAATGTGCCTCCGGGCCGCCGGGCGCGGCAGGCGGAGTATGAATCGATTTCACATCCATGTCGATGGCGCGGCGTGGCGCGCTTGGGGCACGGCTGCGTGCTCCATCGGGTTCTCACCAATGCGAACGAAACGCCGTCCGGCGGCATACTCCGAAGCGAGGTATCAGCCATGAACGTTCGCGGCGAGATCGTGTGCCTGCACTGCGGGCACGCCAACGGCCCTTGGACCGGTCCGGCCGGCACGGCGCTGACCTATCGCGGCTGCGCGGCCATACCCGAGGGGGTGGCCCCGGAGGAGCACGTGCGCTGCCAGCGCTGCGGCGGGTCCGTCTTCCTCGACGGTGCGACCCACATAAGCGCGTTGGACCGCGTGCGGCGCATTCGGCGGTTGCGCAGGCAGCTCGCGTCGTGGGACGACGAGGCGGCGTGAGGTCTGCCCTGGCATGGCTGCCGCGACCGCGGTGCAACAGATCCGAAACAATTGATAGCCATAGCAAATACGCACATTGCTTTTTCGCGGCGACGGTGTGTCTCGTCCCCTTCTGAACGAAACGTACCGCACACTTGTGACGCTAGGCACAAAGCAACAGGAGGATTCATTCGTGCAACGGAATTGGCTCTGGGCCGCCATGGGCCCGCTTCTCGCGGCCGGCCTGCTCTCCGGCGTCGCCTGTGGCGGCGCTGACGATTCGGGCAGCGCCACCGCCGCCCCGACGAAGGCAGCTGGCAATGCCACCACCGCCCCCACCACGGCTGGCGGCGGCGACAAAATCACCGAAGTGCCGGCCGGGGCGCCGATGGTCGACCAGGACAACCTTGCCTTCAAGCCGGAGACGGTGAAGGCGAAGGTCAACGAGAAGATCTACTTCAAGAACAGCGAGACCGCGATCCATACGGTCACGATCGATACGAAGAACATTTCTGGGAACATGCGGAAGGGCGACATCGTCACCTGGTCGGCGGGGAAGGCCGGTACCTACAAGGTGACCTGCGACTACCACCCGCAGATGAAGGCGACCATCACCATCGAGTAGGCGAGCGGGCATTCCACGAACAGGGGGCACGCCAGGGCGTGCCCCCTTTCAGTTTCGGGGCAACCGGCGGTGCGGTCTGGACATGGCGGTGACGCGGGCAAAGAATGGGCGTCCACCAAGAACCACGGGGCCGCCATGCCGCGAAGGCTGCTCATTCGCAACGGCATCGCCGCGCTCCCGCACGGCCCGTCGCGCTGCGACATCCTCTGCGATGGCACGCGCATCGTGGCCGTGGGCGGCGGGCTCGAGGACGGCTCCGCGGACACGCTCGATGCCTCGGGCCTCGTCGTCGGGCCCGGGTTCGTCGATGCCCACGTGCACGGCGGCGGGGGATTCAGCTTTTTTTCGGCTACCGGTGGCGCCATCTCCGCCTACGCGCACTGGGTCGCGAGCCGGGGTGTGACATCGTTCCTCGTGAGCACCGTGGGCCCGAGCGCGCAGGAGACGACGGAGCTATTGCGAACGCTGGCGCCGGAGATGGGCGCGACGGGCGACGGCGCCGAGCCGCTGGGATTCCATCTCGAAGGGCCGTTCCTGAACCCGATGCGCCGCGGGGCGTTTCATCCCGACATGCTGCGCGAGCCGGCCCGCGAGGAGTTCTGGCGCTACCAGGAAGCGGCGCGTGGGCTCATCCGGCAGGTCACGTTCGCACCAGAACTCCACGGCGGGCTCGAGCTTGCGGCCGCGATCGTAGCCTCTGGCGCGATTGCGGCGATGGGCCACACCGACGCTACTGCCGAAGAGGCGCGCCGGGGCTTCGACGCCGGCGTCCGGCACGTCACGCATCTGTTCAATGCGATGCGCCCGCTCCATCAACGCGAGGGTGGCCCGCTCGCCGCGGCGCTGCTCGATGCGAACGTCACCTGCGAACTCATCTGCGACGGCACCCACGTCGCGCCCGACATCCTTCGCCTGGCCTACCGGCTCCTCGGACCGAACCGCTTCGTGGCGGTCACCGACAATCTGCAGATCGCGGGGACGAACTCCCTGGCGGCGCAGTTCGCGGGCTTCCCGGTGGAGGTGGATGGGCTCGCCGCGCGGAAGGCCGACGGGACCATCGTGGGCAGCGTCGCGACTATGGACGCGCATTTCCGCACGGTCGTCGACGTGCTCGGGGTCGACCCCTGGACCGCCTTCCGTCTGTGCTCGTTAAACGGCGCGCGGGTGGCCGGCGCGCACGACCGCAAGGGCGCAATCCAGCACGGATTCGATGCCGACCTCGTGCTGTTGGACCGCACCCTCGCGGTGGCGGCGACGGTGTGCCGGGGAACGGTTGTCTATTCCCGCGAGCCGTCGCGGCTCGCGCTCTTGGCCTGAGCATCGGCGAAGATGTTCCGCAGCGTGCGGATGGCGAAAGGGATGCGGGGCCCATACCACCAGAGCAGGCGGCCATCGACCAGCCGCGCCGGGGCTATCCGGGAGAAGGCGCGGGCATCGCCTTCGCGGAACCGGTAGGGCTCGTCCGGCAAGAGAATGAGGCCGGGAGCGAGTCGCCGAAGTTCGTCCATGGACAACTCCGGGTAGCGGGGCCTGTCCGCCAGCACGTTCTGGGCGCCCGCGATGGTGAGCAGGTCGTGGCCGTACGCCTCGGAGCCGAGGCCGAGGAGGGGACGCTTCCAGACGGCGACAAACACGCGAGGACGCGACGGCGGGGCGGGCGCTCCCCCGGCCGCCTCCTCGATCTCGCGCACAAGGCCGGCGCCGCGCTCCTTCGCTCCGAGGCGCCGGGCGATCTCGCCGATCATGGTGGCCGCGCCGGCGACGGTCACCGGGTCGGTCACCAGGACTTCGATCCCCGCCCGCTGGACCGCCTCGACATCCTCGCGGCGGTTCTCTTCGCGGTTCGCGAGCACCAGGTCAGGTGCGAGGGCGACGATGCGGCCGATGTCCGGGTCCTTCGTTCCGCCGACGTTGGGCATACGGGTGGCTTCGGGGGGCGCGTCGCAGAATCGGGTGCGGCCCACCAGCCGGTGACCCTCGCCAAGCCACCACACCAGTTCGGTCAGGCTGGGCACGAGCGAGACGACGCGGCCGGGCGGCATGTGCCCAGTCTAGGCGGACGCGAAGGGGCCCGCCGAAGCGGGCCCCCTGGACGCGAGTCGCGAGGAACGTTACTGGCTCGGCGTGCCGAGTGTGACCGTCACCGTCTGGGTCTTGCCGGCCCGGAAGAACTCGACCTGGACCTGCTTGCCCGGCGAGAGCCGGATCATCTGGACGGCCAGGTCGGACTCGCTCCGGAGGACGTTGCCGTCGATCTTGAGGATGACATCGCCCGCCTTGAGCCCCGCGGCTGCCGCCGGGCCACCCGACGCGACGCTCGTGGACTTCGCGAGCCATACCCCGCCAGTGGTCTCGGGGAGGCCGAGTTCGCGAGCCTTCGCCGGGCGCAGCGCCTCGAAGTCGCGAATGCCGAGCAGGCCGCGATTCACCGAGCCCGTGGCTTTGATCTGCTCGTAGACCGCGCGAACGGTGTCGGAGCCGACCGCGTAGCCGATCCCCTGCGCCACGCCGCCGGTTGTCTGGTCCGGCTGGAGGGCGGTGTTCACGCCCACGACTTCGCCATAAAGGCTGATGAGCGGCCCTCCGCTGTTGCCGTGGTTGATGGCGGTATCGGTCTGGATGGCGCCGAGGATCTGCGAGGTCTCATCGATGGCGCGGTTCTTGGCGCTGACGATGCCGCGCGTGACGCTGTAGCTCGGGCCTTCGCCACCGGCCAGGTCGAGCGCGTAGCCGATGGCGATGACGTCCTGGCCGACCTGCACGTCGGCGAGGTTGGCGAGCTTCAGCGCGGTGTACTTGCGGGCGCCATCGAGCTTAACGACGGCGAGATCGGAACGCGCGTCGGTGCCGATGACCTTACCTGTGGTGTCGGTGCCGTCGCTGAGGCGAACCTGCACCGAGGAGGCGGCGCGGCCACTCGCCGTCGAAACGACGTGGTTGTTGGTGATGAGGTAGCCGTCTTCGCTGACGATGAAGCCGGAGCCGACGCCGCCACTGGTTTCGATGCGCACGACGGCGGGTTCGGCAAGCCGCACGAGGTCGGCCGCGGACATCTCCTTGCCCGCCTGGATGGCGATGGTCGTACCGGTGGCCTGCGCACCCGAGCCGGATGCGGTGGCCGGGGCCGAGGTCGTGATGGCATCCGTGGCGCCGGGTGTGGATCCGGTGGCGACGCGGTCGGGTGAATCAGAGCAGGCGACGCCGGCCAGCAGCGCGAGGGCCGCGACCGGGGTGGCGAGCGTGGAATACAAGCGCTTCACGGCGTTGTCTCCGTTCGGGGGTGTCCTCAGTGTCGGCCGGATGCAGGCAACCGGCTGTAAACGGCGGAATCAAGAGGTAAAGGAGGCGGGAGCGGCGATTGGCCCGGTGTATGATTCGGCCGCGAGCCTCCTATGGGTTGGAACACGCATCCAGCATCCGCCGATGTCCGTACCCTTAGAGGAACGGCCGTGCCCCTCGCGGCCGAAGCGGCAGCCCGCTCCGAATGGACCGATGAGGCTCTCATGCACGCGATCGCAGCTCGCGACGAACTCGCTTTCGGCGTCCTCTACGACCGTTACGTCGACCTGGTGTACTCGGCCTCGTTGCGTGTGCTGGGCGATGCGCAACTCGCGGAGGATGCAACGCAGGACATCTTCGTGCGCCTCTGGCGGCGCCCCGAAACCTTCATCCCGGACCGAGGGCGATTCCTGAGCTGGCTGATGAGCGTGGTGCGCAACCGCGCCGTAGACGAACTGCGCGCGCGTGGGCGCCGCCAGCGCCGCGAGGCAAGCGTCACGACCAGCGAAGGCGAAGACGACCAGGTCTCGCTGATCCCGTCCGGCGACGGGGACGACCCGATCCTCGCGGCGCAACTCCACGAAGAGCAGGTGCTCGTGCGGAGGGCGCTGGCCGAGTTACCGGCCGAGCAGCGCATGGCGCTTGAACTTGCCTATTTCGGCGGCCTCACCCAGCAGCAGATCGCGTTGGCACTTCACGAGCCGCTGGGCACGGTCAAGACGCGGATCCGCCTGGGCATGCTGAAGCTGCGCCGGTCCCTCGGCGGGCAGGTGCGGGGCTAGGCATGGCGGCCGAGCACATCAGCCACGAGCAGGCGGACGAATTCGCCATCGGCGCGATGTCGCCGGATGTGCGCACCTATGTCGCCTTCCACATCGACAGCTGCTCCAGCTGCGCCGACCTCGTTCGCGAAAGCGTGGAGACGGCGGCGGCGCTGCTCCTTGCCGTGCCCCGCCGGCAGCCGCCGCGGCACCTGCGGGAGAACGTGCTTCGCTCGGCCGGCATCCGCAGGGCCGGTCCTATCGGACGGATCGTGCAGGTCGCCACGGCGTCGGCGGGCGTGGCCGCCGTCATCGTGGCCATCGCCTCCTTCACGGGGATGGTCTCGGTTCGCGACCAGATCAATGGCCTCCGCGACGAGAACGGCCGCCTGCAGGCGCAGATCGACGACGCGCTCTCGCAGAAACTGGAACTGCTCGCCCTCACCCGGGAGGTGCAAGAGCAGGAGCAGCTCACGAATGACCTCAAGGCGGCGTCCCGTGGCGACCGCGACCTGATCCTGGCGCTGTCGAACCCCAACGCGAGTGTGGCCGAGGTGATCACAGTCGACCCCAACCAGGTGGCGATTGGCCGCCTGGTGTGGGATGGCGAACAGAAGAAGGTCTGGTTCATCGCCGCGCACCTCCCGCAGCGGCCGAACGGGGAGACCTACCAGATCTGGGTGAACTCCGGCGGGCGGTACGTCAGCCTCGGCACGTTCAACACCGACGTGAGTGGCTTCGCGCGGTACGAGACCTTCGTGCCCCAGGGGCTGGCCTCGTACGAGAGCGCGGTGGTGACCATCGAACACGCGAACGGCGCCCAGGAACGCTCGGGCCCCAGCGTCTTCGTCAGCGACCTCTCACGACTGCGCCGGTAGGCATCCGAACCTCGAGGGACTCACGCAGGCGGGCGAGCGCGCGCGCCTGGCGGCCCTTCACGCCGTCGATGCTGGTCTTGAGCACCCCCGCCGTCTCCTCAAGCGAGAGCCCGTGGATGAAACGGAGGGCGACCACCTCGGCCTGGTTCGCGGGCAGGGCGCGCACGGCCGCCGCCAGGTCGGCAAGTTCGGGCGAGAGGCCGGCCTCGTCGTGGGCGCCATCGAACAGCTCAAGGCGAAGTGCCGGGGGCTTGCGAAAGATCATGGTCCGCCGCCGGTTGACGACGTTGCGAGCGATGCCGAACAGCCAGGCGCGGGCCGGGAGGCCATGGTCTTCCAACGACGCCGCGCTCTTCCACGCCTCTTCGAATACCTGGGAGGCGGCATCCTCGGCGTCCGTCGCGTCGCCCAGGCGCGCCAGCGCGTAGCGGTAGATGGCTGGCATCTCACGCGCGAAGAGCTCGGACCAGCTCGAATCGTCCTTACGCCGGAGACGCGCGATCTCGACCTCGTTGTCGATGGCGTCGAAGGCGACGCGCCGGCCGGCGGCAGCGAGCAACAGGCGGCCAAGGCCGTCACGCAGCCCCAGGATTGCGGCGGTCACGAGGTTCCTCCGGCGTCTTTCGCGTCGTCGCTCTTGTCGTCGTCGTTCGAATCCTTGCTCTTGTCCTTGTCCTTGTTGTCGTCTTCCTTGTCGTCGCCTCGGTCATCCGGCGCGGCAGTGGCGGTCGCAGAGGGCCCGGTGGATGCGGTGGGGGCTGGCTTTGGCGTTGGGGTGGATGTGGCCGCCGGATTGTGCCGCGGGTCGAGGTTCTGGACCGCGCTCACCCCGGTCTGAGCGACATCGCGAACGATCGCGACGGGATCGCCCCCCACCGCGGCTGTTCCGCCGCCACCCGCGGTCGCGAGCGTGAGAACGCCCGCCGCGAGCCGCTCGGCGAATGCGCGCGGCCGCGGGCCCGTGCCGAGCCATCCGAGCAGCCAGGCCCGGAAGCCCTGGCTCTTGCCGGATCGCGTGCGTGCGAAGCCGGCGGCGATGCGCGCACCGGCCTCGCCATCGGGGCCGCGGGGCGCAAGCTGCCGGAGGTCGGCGGCGATGCGCGCAAGGGGGAGCAGGACGGCGGCATCGCCGCCCCGCGTGCGCCCTTCAAACAGCCCCTGGAGGGCATCGGGATCGATTCGCTCAGCCAGCGTTCACCCCTCCGGCGGCGCGTGCGGGCCGCCTCGCCGGGCGGACATATACCGCCCGCACGACTGTCGCCGTAACGAGCGACAGCGTCGTTGCCAGGTACAGCGCGCGGCCCCATCCCAGCTCCGCGCTGGAGCCCATCTGCATCCCATGCCACGCCGCTCCAAGGAAGGCCATCACTGAGAGGTAGTGGACCATCCGCCAGACGCGCATGCCAATGGCCGAACGGACCCAGAAGCTGAGGGTCACCAGGGCGGTGAGATAGAGCGAGACCACGCCCAGGCCCGTGAGGGCTCGTTCATGCGGCGCGGCGAAGGGAACGAAGAGGTCCGTGAGCGAGTATCCGATGTATTTGTCGAGCAGCAGCATGAGCGCGTGCCCGATACCGAATCCGAGGCCGATGAGGCCGGCGGTCTGGTGGATGGCGAGCAACCGAGCCCTCGCGACGAGGCCATCGA
This sequence comes from Dehalococcoidia bacterium, assembly GCA_041910095.1. GTDB lineage: Bacteria > Chloroflexota > Dehalococcoidia > Tepidiformales > Tepidiformaceae > Amarobacillus. The sequence goes on along the minus strand of JAYRRO010000260.1, from coordinate 13,065 downwards.
ACCAGGCCGAGGACATGAGCAGACCGCCCGCCAGCGAAATCCAGAGGCTGAGATAGGCCGCGAACCCGGCCGCGCGGGAGGCGTACCACGCCGAGTGTCCACCGGCGAAGGTGACAATCCCACCCACGACGATGATGGCCAGGTCGACGGCGAGCAGGGTGCCAAAGAACACCCGGTTGCTCATCACGAACTCCGCGAACGGCGCGCGCTCGTGGCGCGCTGGGCGGGGGCGACGGTGGCCGGCGCGGCGACCGCGTTCGCGGGACCGCTCTGCACGGCAGGGGCCGGGACAATAGGCGCCGGGCCGGCCGTGGCGGCGGGCTCCGGTGCGCCCTGCAGCGCCACCGCGCCCCAGAGGGCAACGAATGCCACGACGGCCCCGGCGGCCGTCAGCAGCCGGGTGACGGGGAAGCGAAGCCCGCCCTTCTTCTTCGCGCTAGTCATCGTCGTCGTCCTCATGCTCCTCGTGTTCGCGGCGCTCGCGGTCCTCGCGGGACTGGCGCGTGATGGTGCCGCTGCTCGCGGAGCCGGCGGACGGACTGGCCGCGCCGGCCGCCGGCAGGGTGGTGCCGGTACCCCCGAAGATGCCCGACTCCAACAGGCCGTTGCGCTCGGCCCACTCGTGCTCTTCGTGTTCGTCGTCGTCGTCGTGGTTCCAACTGATGCCGGATGTCAGCGCGAACGCGCCAACGGTCGCCAGGGCGAGGCCGGTTGCCGCGGCAGCGGTCACAACGGATGCGATGCGATTCACGCGAATCTCCTTGTGTTCGTACTGGCGAGCACATGCACGCCAGCGGGCCAAAGGAGTCGCCGGGGAAACAGAACTTTACCGCGAAACCCGGACGGCGCCCCCGGCATCGAGCGCGAGGATCGGCACGTCCGACGCCAGGGCCCGGTCGGCGGCCTCGTAGCCGCCGATGAGCACGGCCTTCGCCCAGCACTCGGCGCGCCACGTCTTCGGCGCCCACGCCGAGACCTGCACGAAAGGCGACTCGGCCGGGAGCCCGGTGCGGGGGTCGATGAGGTGATGGGCATGGCCTCCAGAACTCGTACGCCAGGCCCGCTTCAGGGTCGTGGATGTGGCGAGCCCGCCGGCCACGCCACCCTCCCAGGCGGGGTCACCGTCGAGCCCATCGACCTGGACCAGCCAGCCGTCGCGGGCGCCCTCCTCCGTGCCGGTGGCGTGCAGGTCACCGCCGGCGTTCACGAGCGCGGCAAGGCCTGCCTGCGCGGCCATCCCCGCGGCAAGGTCGACGCTCCAGCCCTTGACGATGCCACCGAGGTCGAGTTCGCCGGAGAGCAGGCGGACGGTTGTGCCTTCGACCGCGATGGCCTCGTGCGGCGATGGGGTCGACATCTTGCGCGGAGCGCCGCCGTGGACACTCGCGAAGGTAACGCCATAGCCCGCCTGCCTGAGCGCGGGCAACACCAGGGGGTTGAAGAGGCCGCCGGTGAAGGCGAACGCTTCGAGGGCGAGCCTGCAGCCGTGGGCGAAGAAGGGGTCGTCGATCGTCTCGCCGCGATTGAGGCGGGAGAGCAGGCTGCCCGGGCGGAAGCGCGAGAAGCGCTCCTCCTGCTGTTCGAACAGGACGTGGATGCCAGCGAACAGCCCGAACGGCGGGAACGGGCCCGGCGCTTCGACGATGACGTCGATGCCGGTATCCATGGCGCGGAAGCTGTCGCTGTGCTGCATTCGCGCGTCACCTCGGGGCGGCGTAGGTTTCCACCCTATGACAGCGGCGGACCAGCGGCCAGGGCTCTTCCTCCTCATCAACCCGATGTCCGGAGGCGGCCGGACGAAGCACCGCGCGGGAGCGTTGGAGGCGGCCGTGCGCCGTGCCGGCTTCGAGCCGGAGGTCGCCCTCACCGGGCACCCGTGGCACGGGTACGCGCTCACGAAGGGCGCCATCGATGCCGGGCACGAGACGATCGTCGCCTGCGGTGGCGATGGCACGGTCTACGAAGCGGCGAACGCGATCCTTGATCTGGGCGCGGGCGATCGCGTGCGGCTGGGGACCATTCCCATGGGCACCGGCAAGGATGTGGGGAAATGCTTGGGCATCGGCGCACCCTCGGCCGCCCTGAGCGCGCTCAAGGAGGGGCTTGAGCGCCGCATCGACGCCGGGCGCATCGAGCTGGTGGACGAACAAGGGCATCCCCGCGTCCGGCACTTCCTCCTCGAGGCATCCGCGGGCTGGGTGCCGGAGATCTCGCGCTCGGTGCCACGCTGGCTGAAGCGCGCCGGGGACACGGCGCCGTATCTGATCATGACCGGCGTGAAGATGCTGGGGCCGATGACGCGCCACTTCGACCTGGCCATCGACGGCGAGGACCTCTCGGACGACTACAACTCTGTCAGCGTTCACAACATGGAGCTCTGGGGCGGCGACCTCACGGTCGCGCCGGGGGCCCTGCCCGATGACGCCCTGCTCGATGTCATCCGCTGGGGGACCCTCGGGCGGCGCGCCGTGCTGGCAGCCGTGGATGGCCAGCGCAAAGGCGGCGCCCACCTGGAGATGAAGGGCATCGATCACCACCGTGCGGCGACGGTCACGATGTCGGCGTCGCGGAAGTCGACGGTGGACCTCGATGGCGAGTTCGGAGGCTACCTGCCCGCGTCCGTGAGCGTGGTGCCGGGCGCGCTGCGGTTCATTGCGCCGCCAGCGGCCGGGTAGACGGCGCCTCGCCCCTTTCCGCTACGCTGGTCCTATGCAGTTTCTGATCGATGGGTTCCGGCACAGCGGCTGGGCCAATCGCGCACTCCTCACCGCTTGCATCGAAGCCGGGGCCGAACGCCTGGCCGCCGCGTCGGAGGGCATGTATCTGCCGCTCGACACGATCCTCCGGCACGCGGCGATGGTGGAAACCGTGTACCTGGGCCTGCTGGGCGGCGCGACGAGCCTCGAGCATGACCCGGAAACCGCCGATCCCGGCGCGCTCCTGGAACTGCAGGCAGGCGTGACGAGTGGGTATGCGGCGCTCATCGCCGGACTCCCCGAGGGCGGGTTCGAACGGGCGGTTCGCATCCCGTGGTTCAGCGCCGGGATCTCAACCGGCGACGCGCTCCTGCAGGTGCTCACGCATTCGGCCGAGCACCGCGCCGATGTCGCCTTCGCGCTGAACCGCGCGGGCATCGAGACGCCGCACATGGATTACGTTGTATGGGCGGTCAACGAGCGCGGAAACCGCACGTAAATGCGCTCACGTACCACAGCTACGATGGCGGCGTCATGCGACTGGAACACCGACCCGGACCCGGCGCGCGGAGCGCACGCGTGGCCCTGGCGTTGTTCGTGCTGGTGCTTGCCGCCGGGATGCTCACGGGCTGTTCGGGCAACAACCGGAGCGGGGCGGCGCGCGACGTGACGGACCCGGGGACGAACGCAACGACGGCTTCCGAACGGAAGTCCTGGGCGGGCAAGGACCCGGCGCCCGAGTTCCGAAACGGGCTCACCTGGTTCAACGTCGAGCGCCCGCTCACATTCGCCGACCTGCGCGGCAAGGTGGTCCTCCTCGACTTCTGGACGCTCGGGTGCATCAACTGTCAGCACATCGTGCCCGACCTGAAGCGGCTCGAGGACGAGTTCGGCGGCCGGCTGGCGGTGGTCGGCGTGCACTCGGGCAAGTACGCCACGGAGCACGACGACGACAGCGTTCGCGAGGCGATTCGCCGCCTGGGGCTCGAACACGCGGTGGTAAACGACCCGGATTTCGCGATCTGGGATGACTACGGCGCCAACGCATGGCCCACGCTCGTGCTCATCGACCCGCTGGGGCGCGTCGTGGGCAAGCACTCGGGCGAGGGTGTGCACGCGCTCTTCCAGCCGATCATCACGGCGATGGTGGCGGAATTTGAAGGCAAGCTCGATACGGGTCCGCTGCCGGTTCGCGCCGATGCCACGGCCGCCTCGAGCGTGCTTTCGTACCCGGGCAAGGTGCTCGCCGACGAAGCCTCGAACCGGCTCTACATCGCCGACTCCGGGCACAATCGCATCCTCGTGGCGACCCTCGACGGCAGGCTGGAACGCGCCATCGGCACGGGTAAGGAAGGCTTCGCCGACGGCGCCGCGGGCGAGGCGCGCTTCCGGCAGCCCCAGGGCCTCGGCCTGAGCGCTGACCGCCGGACGCTCTACGTCGCCGACACGCGGAACCACGCCGTGCGAGCGGTCGACCTTGGCACGTTCGAGGTCACGACCGTCGCGGGGACCGGGCAACAGGCCGACCGCTTCCCGCGCGGAGGCGAAGCCGCGACAAAGACGCCGCTCGCCTCGCCGTGGGACGTCGTGGAAGCGAACGGCTCGCTGTACATCACGATGGCCGGGCTGCACCAGATCTGGGCGCTCGACCTCGCGAAAGGCACGCTGGCGGTGTTCGCCGGAACAAGCCGCGAGGGTCTCAACGACGGCGACCGGCTGCGGGGCGCGACGCTCGCCCAGCCGTCCGGCATCACCGCCGCCGGCGGCTGGCTCTACTGGGTCGACCCGGAGGCGAGTGCGCTGCGCAGGGCGCCGCTTACGGGGGGCGGCGAGGTCGAGACCATCGTTGGCAAGGGGCTGTTCGACTACGGCGCCGGCGACGGGCGGGGCCGCGCGGCGATGTTCCAGCACGCCCAGGGCGTGGCGGTCGCGAACGGGACGTTGTACATCGGCGACACCTACAACCACCGGCTCCGTGCCGTGGATGCGGCCACCTTCCAAGTGACCACGCTGGCCGGGTCAAGCCGTGGCTGGTCGGACGGGACGGGCACGGAGGCGCGCTTCGATGAGCCCGCGGGGCTGAGCGTGGCGGCCGGGAAGCTCTTCATCGCCGACACGAACAACGACCTCGTGCGGACCTTCGAACTGGCGACGGGGCGGGTGGCCACGGTCACGCTTTCGAACCTGCAGGTGGCGAACGCCGGGACACCAGGACGCCGGGTCGAGGCCACGCTGCCGCCGGTCACGGTCGCGCCGGGGACGGGCACGCTGAAGCTTACGATCGCCTCGCCCGCGGCGTATCACCTGAACAGCCAGGCGCCCTCGACGCTCGCGCTCGCGACCTCGAACGCGGCCGTGGCGGCGCCCGGCGACCGCGAGGTCTCCTGGCGGTCGGATGAGGCGTCGGTGACGCTGCCCATCCCGGCGGATTTCGGTGCCGGGAGCGCGACGCTGACCGCCACCGCATCGGTGTATTACTGCCGGACGGGCGAGGAGTCGCTCTGCTTCATTCTGAACGCGAACCTGGTGCTACCCATCACGGTCGACCCGGCGGCAACGGCCTCGGAGGCGCGCTTCGACTACGTGCTGCCGGGCGGGAGTTGAGAGCCCGTTCGCGGCTTGACACCGCACGAGCGGCGCACGAATGATGCTGGCACTTCAGTACGCGAGGTGACGCAATGGCCGTCCGGGGATACGTGCTCATCGAGACCGATGTCGGCAAGGCGAAGGCCGTGAGCGCGGCCATCAGCGAGTTCACCTACCCCGGCGCGCGGGTGGCCGTCGTCGATACCGTGACAGGCCCGTACGACGTCATCGTGCAGCTTGAGGCCGACGACCTGGACCGCCTCGGGAACGCGATCACCGAAGCGGTTCAGAAAGTATCCGGGGTGCAGCGCACGACCACGTGCCTGGCGGTCCGGCTGGCGTAGTGGTTCCGCGGGCCGGGCCTTCGATTGCCCCGGCCCGCCACACCCGCCGCGCGCAGGGTGCCTGGCGGCGGTACCATGGCGTCCCAATCCCGAGCACGGACGCCGCATGACTCAGCCATCCGATTCGATGATCAGCGTGGAGGAAGCGCGCGAGCGCATCCTGGCGTTTTTCGCCCGCCTCGAACCCGAGCGGCGGCCGGTGCTCGACGCGCTGGGGCAGGTGCTGGCCGAGGACGTGGTCGCGCCGTTCGATATCCCCCCGCTCGATAACACCGCGATGGACGGGTACGCCGTTCGCGCGGCCGATACCACCGGCGCGGGCGAGACGTCGCCGCGCGAGCTTCGCGTAATCGCGGAGCTGGCCGCGGGCGCCGTCCCCGCTCTGGCCGTCGGACAGGGCGAGGCAGTGCGGATCATGACGGGCGCGCCCATGCCTGCGGGCGCCGACGCCGTCGTGCCCTTCGAGGAGACCGACGAGCCGCTGCGCGGGGTGAACGAACGGCCGCGAAAGGGCGGCACGGTGCGGGTGCTGAAAGCCGCTGACATGGCGGCGAATATTCGCTTCCGGGGCGAGGACGTGCGCGCCGGCCAGGTGGTGATCCCTGCCGGACGGGTGCTGCGTCCGTCTGAAGCCGGTGTGGTCGCCAGCCTCGGGATGAGCGAGGTGAACGTGTATCGGCGGCCCGTGGTCGCGATTCTCTCCACCGGCGACGAGATCACCGAGCCCGGACGGCCGCTCGAAGCCGGGCACATCTACGACGCAAACGGGTACAGCGTCGCCGCGCTCGTCCGGAAGTTCGGCGGTGTCCCACGGCTCCTCGGGATCGCGCGCGACACGGTCGATGACCTCACGGCGCGCATCCGCGAGGGACTGGATGCGGACATGATCATCACGAGCGCGGGCGTATCGCGCGGTGACTTCGATGTCGTGAAGGACGTGCTCGCGCGGGAGGGGGCCATCGACTTCTGGACCGTGCGAATGAAGCCGGGGAAGCCCCTCGCGTTCGGGGCGTTCACCGCACCGGGCGGCGGCCGCGTCCCGCACCTCGGACTGCCGGGCAACCCGGTGAGTTCCATGGTCTCGTTCGAACTCTTCGGGCGGCCGGCGATCTTCACCATGCTCGGGCGTGCCGACTGGGAGCGGCCGGTCATCCGCGCCATCACCCGCGACGAGGTGCGCAACGTCGATGAGCGCCGCTTCTTCGCGCGCTGCATCGTGACGCGAGGCGACGACGGACGCTGGTATGCCGACCTGACGGGTCCGCAGGGCAGCGGCATCCTCACGAGCATGAGCGCGGCGAACGGCCTCACGATCATCCCCGAGGACGTCCCGGTGGCGCGCCCTGGCGACGAGATCGACGTCATGATGCTCGACTGGGAGCACGCCCCATAGAACGCGACCTTGAGGTCACGGAGGCGCTCACGGCCGAGATCCCTGCCCCGGCGCCAGTGACCGGCCTTCCCCGCTTGAGACGACTGGTGCTGGCTTCACTCCGCCTCACCTGGATCTCCGCGTGGGTGGGCGTGGCGCTGCTGGCAGCATTCCAGGTGGCGCGCGTGGTCATCCCGGAGCGTTGGTTCTTCCTGGCGGTGGTCAACGCCTATACCTGGTGGGTGTACCTCCCGGCCTATCCCGTCGCGGCCGGCGCATGGGCGTACCGGCGCTGGGCCCTCGCCGCCGTCGCCGTGACGGTTGCATCGGTGCACGCCGGGTGGGTGCTGCCCGAGTACACGGCGGGAACGGCGCTACCCACGGGGGCTGAGACCGCACCGCGACTGCGCATCATGAGCGCGAACCTGTTCATCGACAACACCGGCGTAGCCGCCATCGCCCGGGAAGTGGTGGAGGAGCAGCCGGATGTCCTCGTGGTTCAGGAGTTCACACCGCGGGCCCTCGAGGCGTTCGAACGGGAAGGCGTGACCGCAGGATGGCCGTACCACGTGGGCGAGCCCGGCCCGGGGCCGTACGGGACGGCCATCTATTCGCGCTTCCCGATCGTGGTGGGTGGCACCTGGTCGGCCGGTGGCGTACCGATGACGCGCGCCACCATCGATGTGGATGGCCGCGCGGTGCGTATCTACAATATCCACCCGGTATCGCCTTCGAACGCGCACCAGTTCGGCCACTGGAACGAGAGCTACCGCGGGCTCATCGAGGCCCTGCGCACGGAGGACGCCCGGTCGCTCATCGTCGCGGGCGACTACAACGCGACGCACTTCCACCGCTGGTATCAGCGGGTGCGAGGCTTCGGGCTGGAGTCAGCGCACGCGGCCTGTGAACGGGGAAACGCCACCACCTGGCCGAACGGCCTCCGCAAGGCGCCGCCCATCCGCATCGACCACGTGCTCGCGGCACCGATGTTCGCCTGCCTGCAGGTGCGCGAAGGCCGGGGCGAAGGCAGCGATCACAAGCCCGTCATCGTGGATTACGCGCTTATGCTGCCGAAGTAGCTACATCGCGCGGAGGACGCGGATGCGGTCGTCGATGTCCGGGTGCGTCGAGAAGAGGTTGTTCAGGAAGCTGGAGTGCTCCTTGAGCGGGTTCGAAATGTAGAGGTGGGCGGTGGCCTTGTTGGCGGCTTCGAGTGGCTCCGGGTCAGCGCTGATCTTCTCAAGGGCACGCGCGAGGGCATCGGGGTTGCGGCAGAGGAGCGCACCGCTGGCATCGGCGAGGTACTCCCGCCGGCGGCTGACGGCGAAGCGGATGACCTGCGCGATGATGGGCGCCAGGATCGCGCCCAGCAACGCGATCGCCAGCAGGACCAGTTGCGCCCCGCCGCCGCCCTTGTCGCGGTTCGAGCGGCGCCCGCCCGCGCCCATCATCGTGAAGCGCAGGGTCAGGTCCGAAATCAGCACGACGACGCCCACGAGCACGGTGATGATCGTCATCACGCGGATGTCGTAGTTGCCGATGTGCGAGAGCTCATGGGCGAGCACGCCTTCGAGCTCGATGGGCTCAAGCTTGTCGAGCAGGCCGCGCGTGACGACAACATGCGAATGCTGGGGGTCACGGCCGGTGGCGAAGGCGTTCGGGGCCGAGTCCTCGAGCACCCAGGTCTTCGGCATGGGCAGGCCGGCACCGATGCAGAGGTTCTCCACGCGCCGGACGAACTCCCACTCCTCCTCTTTGCCGACTTCGTGGGCTCCCGAGATCGAGAGCACGACGGCGGTCGAGGCGAAGTAGCTGAAGATCGCATAGAAGATGATGGCGATGCCGGCGATGCCAATCGCGCCGACCGGCAGGCCAAAGCCGAGCACGACCGCCGTCACGAGCCCCGAGAGCAGCAGCACAAAGGCCGCCAGCAGGACCCATGTCTCGCGCTTGTTGGCGGCGATGCGATCGTAGACGAGGACGGAGCTGGTGCGCCCGGCCATCAGGCGCACCAGCCGTTATCGTGGGTTCCCGCCGCTCTCACGGGAATCAGTTCGTGCTGCTGTTCGAGAAGCTGACGTGCACGTCCGCGCGTGACTCTTCCTCGGCCTCGTAGAACTCCTCGGGTCCGAAGTTGAACATGCCGGCGATGATGGCGGTCGGGAAGGTGAGCCGCTTCTCGTTGTAGTTGCCGACGTTGGTGTTATAGAACTGGCGCGAATAGGCGATCTTGTCTTCGGTGTCGGTCAGTTCGCGCTGCAGTTCGCGGAAGTTCTCGTTCGCCTTCAGGTCCGGATAGGCTTCGGCCACGGCGAAGAGGGAACGGAGCGATGCCTGCAGCATGTTGTCGGCCTGGGCGGCTTCGCGCGGGCCGCTGGCACGGTCGAGCATGGCGCGGGCGCGGGTCACGTTTTCGAGCGTTTCCTTTTCGTGCGCCGCATACCCTTTCACGGTCTCGACGAGGTTGGGGATGAGGCTGGAGCGGCGCTTCAGCTGCACATCGATACCGGACCACGCCTCCTTCACGCGGATGCGCGCGCGAACGAGGCCGTTGTACATCCCGATCACCCAGAAGATGACGATGAGGAGGACTACAACGATGATGCCGACCACAATCAGGGTAGTCATGCGTGCTCCCGGAACGGACTTCGCGGGATCCTAACACAGCGCGGGAAGCGCCACCGTGTCCTGGATCGCTCATTCCGAGCGCCGGTTGGCCCTACTTCTCGGGCCACGAGGGCGCGCCACCGTTCCCGGTCGCCCACGGGGGGAGTTCGTGATTGGTTTGCTCGAGGTCCGGCGGCGGAAGGTGCAGTTCGCGCTCATCGCGCTCATTGTCACGCTCATTTCGTACCTGGTGCTGATGATCAACGGCCTCGGTGTCGGCCTGAACGTGCTCGCCGGGAGCGCGCTGCAGAATTTCGACGCCGACGCCATCGCCTATTCCGATGGAGCGAGCGTCAGCGTCATCCGTTCGGAGTTGTCGCAGGCGACCGTGGACGCCATCGCCAAGACGCCAGGCGTGACCGACTCGGCCCCTCTCGGGTACGTCTCGGCGAACTACCGGCGGTCGGACGGCAAGGTGAACTCGGCCGCGTTCCTTGGCTATGATCCCGGAACCATCGGCGAACCCCGCGTGACCGAAGGGCGCGCGCTCACCGGGGACGACGCCGCGGGGCTGCTCGCGGACAAGTCCTTCCTGAAAGCGACCGGCCTCGATGTCGGGGACGACGTGGAGATCACCTTCCGGCTGGAACGGCGGGCGTTCACCATCGTGGGCGAAATCGACGAAGGCGCGTTCTTCTTCCAGCCGGCGGTCTACGTGCTCCGCTCAACGTGGGACACGCTCCGGTACGGCGCCCGCGGGGACGAGACACCGGCCGCGAGCATCGTGCTCCTCAAGGGGAAGGGGCTTCCCGGGACGAAGGGCGATGGGTACGAGGTCGTGAATAAGCGCATCGCATTCGCCAACATCGAGGGCGTTTCGGGCCAGCAATCGACGGTGACGTCGCTGCGGGTGTTCGGCTACATCATCGGGGCGCTGGTGATCGGCGTGTTCTTCTACGTGCTGACGCTGCAGAAAATCCCGCAGATCGGCGTGCTGAAGGCGATCGGGGCATCGAACGTCTTCGTCTTCCGGCAGATCCTGTTGCAGGTGATTGGGATCTCCGTCGTGGGGCTGGCGATCTCCGTGCCGTTGGCGATGCTTACGGATGCCGCGCTGCGCCGCCTCCCCGACGCCGTGCCAATCGCGTTCACGACGGGGACCTTCGTGACCACGAGCGCGCTCCTGCTGGTCATGGCAATCGTGGGCACCGCCTTCTCCGGGCGGCAGGTGGTTAAGGTCGATCCGATCATCGCGCTGGGGCAGCAGCAGTGATGGCGACGACGCTCGCGGTCCAGGACCTCGACAAGACCTTCGGCAGCGGCGAAGACGCCGTGCGCGCAGTGCGCCACGTCACCTTCGAAACGCGCCCCGGAGAGTTCGTCGCCCTCGTGGGGCCGAGCGGTTCGGGGAAAACGACGCTGCTGGCGATGATCGGCGGGCTGCTGGCCCCGACGAGCGGCCGGATTCTCGTCAACGGGAAGGAAGTGGGCGGCGCCGCGAAACGGGACCTCGCGCGATACCGGCGCGAGATGGTCGGCTTCGTCTTCCAGGCGAACAACCTCCTGCCGTTCCTCACCGCGCGTGAGAACCTGCTTGTGCCTGCGACACTGGGTTCGCTGAACAAGCGCGAGGCCAATGCCCGCGCCGACCGCCTGCTCGACGAACTTGGACTCCAGAAGCGGCGGAACGCCATCGCCACGCAACTTTCGGGGGGCGAACGCCAGCGGGTCGCCATCGCCCGCGCGCTCATGAACGACCCGCGCCTGGTGCTCGTCGATGAGCCGACGGCGAGCCTGGACTCCGCTCGGGGCCGCCAGGTGGTGGAATCGCTCATCCAGGAGGTCCGCTCGCGGGACGTCCTCGGCATCATGGTGACGCACGACATGGCGATGGCCGAACTGGCCGACCGCGTGCTGGAGATGCACGACGGCGAAATCCGCGAGCATCGCGCGGGCAAGCTCGCCACCTGACCCGCGGGGGACACCACGGGATGGACTCCCGGCCCTTCCGGACGGCCCGTTCGCGGCCGATGCTGCCCGTGTGACCTTGTTCCGCCGCCTGGTCCGCTACGAACGCCGGGGGTTCGACCTCACGGCGGTGGTGGTGTCCGGTGCGTTGCTCTGGGCGGCGCCGTTCGCCGTCTCGTTCGCGGTCGAGCCGCTGCGCGATGACCATCGCGGGTTCTTCGAGTCCGTGATGGCCGTGACCGTGGCGGCCGCCTGCACGGCGGTCATTGTGCGATACCTGATCGGGCACCCGGAAACATCGCCGGCGAGATGCGCCGCCATCGGGCTCGTGTGGGCGGCGATGAGCATCGTGTTCGACCTGCCGTTGATGCTTACCGAGCCGGTGAACATGAGCCTCGGCGAGTACATGGCGGATATCGGTCTCACGTACGCCATCTACCCGCTGATCGCGCTCGGCGCGGGCGTGCTCGCCGCCCGCGCCCGCTGACCGGCGCTACGGCTCGATTACGAACCGCCCGCTGTCGCTGCGGCCGAACACGTCCGGGAAGTACGAGTCCTGGATGTGCGCTGGGGCGATGAAGTAGTCGCCCGGGGCCGTGGCCCGTGCGTAGTAGATGTACTCGTACACGCCCTTCTCGAGCCGCGTGGCGCGGAGCGTGACGCGGTCATCTCGCGTGTCCACCTGCTGCCAGGGGTTGTAGTACCAGCCGAACCACGGCGCCCAGTACGAGAGCTCCTTCGGCCGCGTGGCGGCGCGGTCCGAGTTGAGCTGAGCGATGAGCTTCGGGTCGGTGCTCTTGAGCTGCGGGTCGATGGGCTCAAGGCCCGCGGGCAGGAAGTCCTCGGCCACCACATAGGTGTGGTCCTCCGGGAGCATGACCGTGACCTTGACGCGCACGGTGTCGCCGAGCTTCACCTTCGTCACGGGCTTGCCATCGCCGTTGAGGAGCGAGTACTCGTGCGAGATGGCAAAGCCACGGTTCACCGCCTCGACGCCCTTCGCGGGCGTCAGGTAGCGGAGGGAGAGGGTGTAGTAGAGACGGCCGTACTGCGTCGCCTGGCGGGCGAGTTCGAACAGCGTCACCTTCCCGGCGCCGAGTTCGGTGAGCGGCACCTGCTTGGTGGTGGCGACGGGGGCCGCGCCGGGCCGAACCTGTCCGCTCAGGATTTCGCGCGATCCGAGGAGGGCCCGATAGGTGAAGTCGCCGCGCAGCTCGCCGGTGCCTGCGGCGAATTCGGAGAGCGCAAGGATGGCCTGCGCGCGTTCGACGTCGGATTGCCACCCACCCGCGGAGCGGGCGTTCATCAGCCAGCGCACCGTCTCCTCGATCAGGGGATGCGAGGGATCGAGGCGCACGAGGGCGTTCAGCGCGAGCGCGGTCGCGCGGGTGGTGGTCATGTAGGAGCCCTTCGCGCCGGGGTCTTCCCAGTGGTTGCCGTTGGCGCTGGGGAGCACTCCGCCGGCGAGGTCGTTCAGCAGCTGGTTGACCTG
>JAYRRO010000259.1:0-54030 GCA_041910095.1 Dehalococcoidia bacterium | reverse complement strand
CAGCCGCCGACGCAGGCGCACGAGATCGTGCAGCGCATCGCGAACGAGTCGTACCGGCCGTTGCTGAAGGTGCTGCTCGCGCATCCCAAGGCGCGGGTGGCGATCAACATGAACGCCGTCCTGACGGAGATGCTCGTGGACCACGGGCTCGGGGATGTCGTGGACGGGCTGCGGGAGCTTGGCGAGCGCGGGCAGGTGGAGTTCGTGGGGAGCGGGCAGTACCACCCCATCCTGCCGCTCATCCCGGAGGCGGAACGGGAGCGTTCGATCACCGGGAATGCGCGGGTGAACCGGCGGCTGCTCGGCGAATCCTATTCGCCGCGGGGGTTCTTCCCGCCGGAGATGTGCTACAGCGCGGAGATCCTGCCGGAGGTGGCGGCCGCGCGGCACGAGTGGCTGGTGCTGAGCGGGGTGGCCTGCCCCTCGGACTGGCCGATCGACCATGTCTATCGCGTGCCTGTCGACGGGCATTTCCTGCATGTCCTGTTCCGCGACGATGTCCGGAGCAACCGCATCTCGTTCCGGGAGACGGACCCGGGGCGGTTCGTGGAGGATCTTTCGCGGGTGGGCGGCGGACGGGACGCCTACGTGCTGACGGCGATGGACGCGGAGACCTACGGGCACCACATCAAGGGGTGGGAGCAGGAGTTCCTCGCGGCGACGTACCAGCTGATCGAGTCGCCGCACCGGCCCCGGCACGTGGAGCGGCACACCTCGGTCGTCGAGATGTGCCTGCCGAGCGAGCTCATCGGGCGGTTCCCGGATGGTCCGGTGGTGGAGCCGTTCCCGTCGTCGTGGAGCACGACCCGGGACGACATCGCTGCGATGAATCCGTATCCACTGTGGCATGCGCCGGGGAACCAGGTGCACGACACGCAGTGGGAATATGTGCAGCACTGCATCGATGTCCTGGCCGTGGCGCAGCGCTATGCGGCGGGCGGCGAGGCGGCGAAGTTCGCGGGGTGGGCCGCCGAGAAGCTGGAACCGGCGCTGCACAGTTGCCAGTTCTGGTGGGCAAGCAAGCGGCCGATGTGGGACGTGCCGATGGTCTACAAGGGGTTCGTCCTGCTGGAGGAAGTGCTGATGTACTCCGCCCACGCGGTCGCCGTTGGCGACGCCTCCGAGCGGGTGAAGCGCGAGGTGCGGTGGCGAGTGGCGGCGGCGGGCGCGGCGCGGGACCGGCTCGAGCGGTACCTCTTCCTGGAGCACTAGCCGTTGAAGATCCTGTTTGCATCGGCAGAAGTTGACCCGTTCGCGAAGGTTGGCGGCCTGGCGGATGTCGCCGCTTCGCTGCCGGCACGGTTGCGGGAGATGGGCCACGACGTGCGGGTGGTGACACCCTGCCACGCGAGCTCGCGGGCGGCGTTCGAAGCGGCGGTGCTGCGGCGGCCGCTCTCGGTGCCGCTGCCGGGGGCGCCAAGGGCAGCCGAGGTGGCGACGGTCCAGGGGACGGGCGGCGTCCCCGTCGACCTCGTGCTCGACGGGCATTATTTCGGGCGCGAACGGGTATACGGCGAGGCGGACGACCTGCTTCGGTACCAGTTCTTCTGCCGGAGCATCGTGGCGATGCTGACGCAGGAGCCGTGGATCCCGGACATCCTGCATCTGAACGACTGGCACACGGCGCCGCTCTCGTACGCGCTGCGGAATCTCGCATGGGGAAACCCGGTGCTGCGCGGCATCGCCTCGGTGTTCACGATTCACAACCTGCGCTACCGCGGCCCGGACGAGCTGAACGACTTCCTTTCGCAGGCGATCTTCTATAGCGACGCGATCACGACGGTGAGCCCGAGCTACGCGCGGGAGATCCTCACGAAAGACTATGGCGAGGGGCTCGACCCGCTGTTGCAGCTTCGATCGGACAGTCTCGGGGGCATCCTCAACGGGCTGAACTACGAGTCATACAACCCACGCGACGACCCGCACATTCGCACGCACTTCGACCTCACCTGTCTCGAAGAGCGGGAGCACAACCGCCGGGCGCTGCGCGAGGAGCTGGGGCTGCCGGAACGCCAAGGGCCGATCGCGGCGATGGTGACGCGGCTGACGGAGCAGAAGGGCGTGGACCTCGTGCTTGGCGCGATCCCGGATTTCGTGCGGGCGGACGCGCAGCTGGTGGTGCTCGGAACTGGCGACGCGTGGCTCGAGGCCGAGCTGCGGCGACTGCAGGAGGAGCACCCGGGCACGGTGCACCTCGCGGCGCGGTTCGATGAGGGGCTTGCGCGGCGGATGTACGCGGGATCGGACCTGTTCCTCATGCCGTCGCGATTCGAGCCGTGCGGGCTCGGGCAGCTGATCGCCATGCGGTATGGATCGGTGCCGGTGGGCCGGCGCACGGGTGGTCTCGGGGACACAATCGTCGATGTGCGCGAGCACCCGGATACGGCCACGGGGTTCCTGTTCGACGAATTCAGCGCGCACGCCTTCGCGGGGGCGTTCGACCAGGCGGTGCGGACGTTCCGCGAGCCGGAGGCTTTTACGCGCCTCCAGGTGAACGGGATGAGCCGGGACTACTCATGGCGGGCCTCGGCGACGCATTACCTCGAGACCTACACGACGGCCCTGCGTTCGCGGGGTATTGTCCCGCTGGAGTAAGGCCGGTTGCACGCGGCGGGCCGCTCGGGGAGGCTGCGGGGATGACGCTTCACATCGCCGGCCTCGGCCCGGGTTCGGCATCGCTGCTGACGGTGGCGGCGCGGGAGCTGCTCGCGAGCGGGCTGCCGGTGCTCCTGCGCACCGCCCACCACCCGACGGTGGCCGAGCTGGACCCGGGGGGGATGTGGGCATCGTGCGATGACATCTACCAGCGCGGGTTGAGCTTCGACGAGGCCTACGCGGCGGTGGTCCAGCGGGTGATCGCGTTCGCGGAGGCGGGCGACGGCGTGTACGCCGTGCCGGGGCATCCCCTGATGGCCGAAGCCACGGTGACGCGCGTGCTCGCGGCGGGGATGGAGCGGGGCATTACGATGAAGCTGTACCCCGGGGTGAGCTTCGCGGACGTCGCGGCGACGGCCCTGGGGGTGGATTTCGAGCGGGTGCAGCTGTGCGACGCGCTCGCGCTGCGTCTCGATGCCCAACGCCCGGCGCTCATCAGCCAGGTGTTCGACCGCGATGCGGCGGCGGGGCTGAAGCTCGCGCTGCTGGACGTGTATCCGCCCGAGCACGCGGTGACGGTGCTGCGCGCGCTGGGGAGCGCGGAAGAGCGGGTGGAGACGGTGCCGCTGGCGGAGCTGGACCGGCGCCCGTGGAGCTACCTCGACAGCGTGTTCGTGCCGGCCCTGGCGGCGGAGGAGGACCTCCGGCGCTTCGACGGGCTGCATGCGATCGTGGCCCGGTTGCACGCACCGGGTGGCTGCCCCTGGGACCGCGAACAGACCCACGTCTCGCTCCGCCAACACCTGCTGGAGGAATGCTACGAAACGCTCGACGCGATCGACGCGGGAGATTCCGGCCGGCTGACGGAGGAGCTTGGCGACGTGCTGCTGCAGGTGTTGATGCATGCCGAGGTAGGGCTGCGGGAGGGGACGTTCGGGCTCGCGGATGTGGTGGAACACATCGGCCGGAAGCTCGTGCGGCGGCACCCGCACGTGTTCGGCGACACGACGGCGGCCTCGGCCGAGGAAGTTGCGCTGAACTGGGACGCGCTGAAGCAGCAGGAGAAGCCGCGGTCTTCGATCCTTGAGGGGATCCCGCCGGCGCTGCCCGCGCTGGCGGAGTCGCAGTCGATCCAGGGACGGGCGCGGCGCATCGGTTTCGACTGGCCGGACGTCGAGGGGCCGCTGGAGAAGCTCACGGAGGAGTTGAGCGAGTTCGCGCGGGCGGAGGCGGGAGACGGCGACAGGGAGGACGAGTTCGGCGACATCCTGTTCGTGGTCGCGAATGTCGCCCAGCGGCTGGGGCTCGATGCCGAGCAGGCGCTGCGTGGCGCGAACGCGAAGTTCCGGCGCCGCTTCGGGTTGGTCGAGGAGTTGGCGCGCGAACGGGCGCTGGACCTTCGCGACCTGGATCTCGCGGGCCTGGACGCGTTGTGGGACGAAGCAAAGGCGCGGCTGGCGGGAGCGCCCGGCCAGGGGTGAGGCGCCGCGCTCACCAGTTGTAAGCGATACCCCTCCCCTGTACGCTCCGAAGCACGAAACCACCCGGAGGGGCCCATGCCTGCCGCAGAATCCGTCATTACGCTGGAACGCTTCGCCACGGGGAAGACCTGGCAGCAGTACATCGAGAGCGGGATCCGCAACCGTGACCTGTTCGAGGACAACTACAACGGGCTGGCCGTGAGCGCGGAGCAGAAGGCGCGCCTTCAGGCCCTCGCCGCGAAGGGGCTGGACCATGTCGTCGTGATCGGGGAGGACTGGTGCCCAGACGTCTATCGCGGCACCGGTGTCGCGCAGCGCATCGCCGAGGCGGCGGGCATCGAGCTGCGGTTCTTCGAACGCGACCAGAACAAGGACATGATCCAGGAGTACCTGAAGGACGGGCAGTTCGAGTCCATTCCCGTGTTCGTCTTTTATGACAAGAATCACCGGGAACTGGCGCACTTCATCGAGCGGCCGGCGCTGGCGAACGAACAGATCCACGTGACGCGCGAGATCATCGGGAACGTGAGCCCGGAAGCGCTGGCGGCAAAGCTCGGACACGAGCCTTCGGAAGAGGAGATCGCGCATGCGCGCGCCGAATCGCGCGCCCGCTACATGGAGTGGCAGAAGACGAGCGACACGTGGGCGGGATGGCGTGTCGCGACCGTCGACGAGGTGATCGGGAAGCTGGAAGCGGCGACCGCCTAGAACTGGTTGAAGAGCTGCCAGCCGATCAGGTTCGAGAGGCCCTGGCCAAACGAAGCGAGCGCGCCGGCGCACACTACCGCGATAAGGGCAAGGATGAGGCCGTATTCGGCCAATCCTTGCCCTGTTTCGTTCTGGCCCGGCATCGGCCGGCGAGTGGTCCATGCCTGCCAGCGCTGCTTCATCACGTCTGCTCCTCTGCCCGTTTTACCGTGCGATTACACTGTCTTTGCATTCGACAGCATGAGCCCGGATGAACCGCCCGGGCAGGATGCACCGGCGTGGCGAACGGGTGACGAATTACAGAGCCCGGGCGTACTCGGCCAACTGCTCCGCATGATCGGTGATTACGGTCGTTGTCCCGAGCGAGAAGAGTGTGGCGAGAAGGGCCCGGCTGGTTTCCGGGCCTTCGTCACGGATTGTCCACGCGGCCAACTCGACGCCGCGAGCTCGGAGTTCGGTCCCGAGGTCGAACCCCAACGCGCGCATGTGCAGGAGCGTCCGGTAATCGACCATCCATTCGCTGGCGGGAAGGAGTCCGAGGAGGTCCTGGACGCGCGAGCCGAGGTAGGTGCGGGCATCGACGCGCGGGAGGTGGGCGAGTGGTGCGTCGTCCCAGAGGCCGTGGAGGCCCTGCCGGGAGGGGCCCACGCCATCGCCGGGGTCCCACCGTTCGAGCGCGTGCCACTGGAGGGTCGGGTCGAGGGCGACGCGGAAGCCGCGGGCATGGAGCCCGCGAAGGTTCCAGTGCGCCTGGGAGCCAATGAGCACGCGGTCGCGGATGGGCTCCATGGCGGCGGCGAGCCGTTTTTCACGTGCGGGGCTCATGGCGCGCATGAGCTTGAGGTCGACCTGGAGGAGCGTCTCGCCGTTGCGGATGACGTCGACGACCTCCTCGAAGAGGGGGAGGGTGGTGCCGAAGCGTTTCACCCGGATGCGGCGGGTGGCGGGGGTGTCGTGCGTCGAGACGGCGCCTTCGCCGTCGGTGGCAGCGTCAAACCAGCTGTCGTGGAAGACCAGCATGCCGTCATCGGCGAGGAAGCGGACATCGACTTCGAGGCGGGGGACGCCGGCGGCCACGCACTCGGCGACGGCCTCGAGCGAGTTCGGGGCGTGACGGCCCGTGAGGGTGGCTTCGTGGCAGCACAACAGGCGGCGATGGCCGGCGATGGTGGGAGCGAGCCCGTACGGCATGGAGCGAGTGTAGGCGGGGCCGCGAGAAGACTCACGCCGTCAGAGTGGGCGTTTGCCTGGAACGCCGGGACGGCGGGGGTATTTCGCGGGGATGTCGCCGCGTTTCATGAGGCGGACGACCGTGACGGCTTCGTTCACGTCGGGCCGCATGCGGTCGCGGCCGATGACGGCGCAGCCCAGCTCGTGGAATGCGTGGCCGGCGGCGGCGAGCTCATCATCGATGCGGGAGCCCTTGGGGAGGGCGATGGTGGCGCCAGGAGCGGCGAACGGGGCGGTGTACTCGACGAGCTCGCGGAGTTGGGCGACGGCGCGCGCCACGACGAGGGCGTTCGCACCGCGCAGAGGTCCGCGGCCGGCTTCTTCGGCGCGCAGTGCGTGCACGGTGACGTTCTCAAGTCCCATGGCGGCGGCCATTTCAGCGAGCAGGCGCGCCCGCTTCTGGAGAGGCTCGACCAGGCAAACGGGAACCTCGGGGAGGACGGCGGCGATCACGAGGCCGGGATAGCCGCCGCCGCTGCCAACATCGCAGACGGGGCCGTCGAAGGGGCCCGCGAGGCGGAGCAGCTCCAGGGACTCGGCGTATTGGCGGCGAACGGCATCGCCCGGGGCAACGGCGGTAACGCGGACGCGCGCGTCGGCGGCCTCCACGAGCGACAGGTGGAGGCGGAGCAGCGGGAGCCAGCGCGCGGGGGCCGGAAATCCGGGGAAGAGGGCCGGCAGGGCATCCCACGGGAGGGGAGGCGATTGCTGCGGCGGAAAATCCGGCTCGCGGGGAGGCATATCCACGGGATCGATGATACCCTCGACTTATGGCAGATGATTTCGATCCACCAGCAACGAACCTCACGCTCGCGGAGGCGCTGGACCAATACCTCACCTCCCTCAAGAACGAGCAGCGCCGGGCTCAAGAACAGTACATCCGCCATTTCGTGAAGAGCACCGGCGAAGAGAAGGTGCTGACGTACCTCACGGGCAGCCGCGTCGAACTCTACGCGGAGCGGGAGATCAAGTCCTCGGACCCGAACGCGCAGGAACGCGTGCAGGCGCTCAAGTCCTGGTTCCAGTTTCTGAAGAAGCGCGAGTACACCGGATCGAACTACGGGATTCACATTCGCGTGCGGAAGGTCGCGGGCCGGTCGGTGGCGACGGCGAACCGGACGGGGACGCGCACGGAAGAGCCGCCGGTGGAGATGACGGCCGAGGGCATCGACCAGCTGAAGATGGATGTGGGGCGGTTGCGGGATGAGCGCGAAGAGACGGTGCACGCGGTCGAGGTCGCGCGCGCGGACGGGGACCTGCGCGAGAACGCGCCCTATCACGCGGCGCGCGAACGGCTCGCGTTCATCGACAGCAAGCTGAAGTCGCTCGAGGAGACGCTGAAGCGGGCCGTGGTGGTGGAGCGAACCGCCGGGGACGAGCGGTCCGTGGTCGGGTCCACGGTTTCGGTGACGCGCGCGGACAACGGGCAGTCGCAAAAGTACCAGCTGGTGGGCGCGCGGGAGGCAGACGCACGGCAGAACCGGATCAGTGTCGAGTCGCCGGTGGGGCGCCAGCTGCTGGGGCGCACGGCGGGTGAAACCGTCGCCGTGGAGCTGCCGAATGGCAGCTCGATCGAGTACCGCATCGACGATGTGAAGCACGCGTAGCGGGCGGTGTGGCGAGCGCGCCCACCGCGGCCGCGCACCGAACCGTGATGGCGCGAGCGAGGAAGCAATGCCCGTTGAGCCCGGCCGCGAAACGCGTGTCAGCACCGGCGCGCGCGGGGCGCCAGCGAGCAGCGGTGAGGATTTCGACTACCACGCCGTGAGCCACGCGGGCGAGGTGCGCTCTTCCAACCAGGATTTTGCGCTCGCCGGTGAACTGCCGGGCCAGCCGGGATGGACGCTCCTGGTGGTGGCGGACGGTGTCGGCGGCCAGTCGCGCGGCGAGTGGGCGAGCAGGATGGCGACGGAGACGCTGGTGGCCGGCCTCGCCGTGGCGTTCGATCCTGCTGACCCTTCGCAGAGCCTGACCGCCGGGATTGCGGCGGCGAACGAGGCGGTGTTCTCGGGCGGAGGCGAGGATCCCGGCGGGCGCCCGGCGACGACCCTGGTCTGCGCGCTGGTGTACGGCGGGCGGGGCTGGTGGGCGAACGCCGGCGATAGCCGCATCTACCTCGTGCGTGGCGGCATGGCTCAGCAGATATCGGCGGACCATTCGTGGGTGGCCGAACAGGTACGAGCGGGACGGATGACCGAGGACGAGGCGGCGAAGAGCAGCCAGCGCAACCTCATCACGCGCAGCATCGGCTTCGAACGGGACGTCCACGCCGACAGCGGCGAGGTGGCGCTGCGCGCGGGTGACCGGCTGGTGCTCTGCAGCGACGGGGTCCACGGCGTGGTTTCGCGGGCGGACCTGGCGCGGCTCGCGGGCGATGGCACGGCGCATGACGCAGCGGCGGCACTCGTCGCGGCCGCGAGAGCGGCCGGCGCCCCGGACAACGCGACAGCCGTGGTGGGCTGCTGGCGGGGCGCGCCACGGGATACGGAGGGCGCGGCCGCGGGTACGCGGTCCCGGCGTGGCCGTTCGGCGCTGGCGTTGGGGCTCGCGGTTTTTCTGATCGCGACGGCGGCTGTGGTAGTGGTTCGTTCGTTCTGACGTGAGGCGGCGCCGGGCGGCTACGAGCCCGGGCGGGGGCCCAGGAGGTCCCAGCGGTTGCCGGCGATGTCGAGGAAGACGGCGAAACGGCCGTAGGGCTCGTCGCGCGGGGCGGTCACGAACAAGACGCCGGCGGCGCGGAGGCGTTCGTACTCGGCCTCGAAGTCATCCACGCGAAGGAACATCCCCACGCGGCCCGCGAACTGCGCGCCGGTAGCGGGGCGCTGGGTCGCGCCATCGGCACGAGCGAGGAGGATGGCGGTCTGACCGCCTCTGGGGCGGACGACGACCCAACGTTTGGGCCGTCGGTCGTTCGTGAGTGACGGGGAGTCCTCGACCAGTTCGAAGCGGAGGATGCCGGTGAAGAACGCGATCGCCTCGTCGTAGTCCGGGACGATGAGCGCGACCTGTTCGAGGAAGGCCATGGGCTACTCCTCGTAGAAGGCGGAGGCGGCCGCCTCAAGGGTGCGGCGTTCGGCCCCGGTCAGGGGTTCGAAGGCGCGGACGGTGGCGGCGTTTTCGAGCACGCGGGAAGGGTACCGCGCACCGGGGATGGCGACGGACACGGCGGGATTCGAGAGGACGTAGCGAAGGAGGTTCGCGGGTGTGAGGATGCCGGCTGTCCCGCGTTCGATGGCGCGGCGCATGATGCTGGTGCGACCGGAGCCGCCGACGGGGCGCATGGCGATGACGCCGACGCCGCGTTCGCGGGCGAGTTCGATAAGCGGCGCGGAGTCGGGGTAGAAGGCGGAATACTCGAGCATGATCGTGGCGAACTCGCCTGAAAGGATGGCTTCGCGGCCGATCTCGAGGGTGTGGGTGGAGATGCCTATGTGTCCGACCAGGCCGCGGTACCGCGCGACCTGGAGCCCCTCAAGCGCGCCGCCTTCGGCCACGACGGCCTGCCAATCGGCCTCCGTTCGCACGTCGTGGAGCTGATAGAGCGAGATTGAGGGCACGCCCATGGCGCGAAGCGAACGGTCGACGTCCCACTGTGCGCCGCTCGCGGTGCGGGCGAAGGTTTTGCTGGCGAGGACGAGGCCATCGTGGCCCCGCTCGCGCAGGACCTCGCCGATGAGGAATTCGCTTCCGGCGTAGTCGCGCGCGGTATCGATGAAGCGAATGCCCGCGTCGAGGGCGGCGGTGAGGGTGGCGACGCGTTCCGGGGAGGTGGGCGTGTCCATGGCTCCGAGGCCGAGTTCGGGGACATCGAGGCCCGTGGAACCGAGCGGTCGCGTGCGAATGGGAGCCATGTGGCTATCGTAGCCGAGCGAGCAGGCGCGCTAGCGGCCGGCGGCGGCGAGCGCGGAGAGCGCCCGCAGGGTGACCCACTTGTTCGGCATGCCCTTCGGGCCCACGTCGATCCAGGTCTTGCCAGCGTAGTCGTATTCGAGCGCCCAGGTGCCATCCAGGGCGCGCTTCCTGATGACGGCTTCGATGGCGTTGGCGAGCCGTGGGTCGCGGCCGTGGCCAAGGGCAGCAACGACCTCGACGATTTCGAGGATGTCGGAGATGTAGAAGACGGGGAAGCCAAACTTCCACCAATTGCGGCTGGGTTTGGCGCTATAGCCGGTCGGGTAAGCGGCGGTTGCGGGGTCGATGGCGAGCAGGAATTCGAGACCCTGTTCGATGGCGATGCCCGCGAGGGGCGTGCGTTCGGCCTCGGGCCAGCGGGCGAGCGCGCGCATGACCTTGATCGCGCCCCAGGCGCAGGGCAGACCGTCGTTGGAGCCGCAGGCGAAGCCCGGGCCGCACTTGCCGGCGTAATAGCGCACCGGGGCGTCGCGATCGGTGCGGGGTGAGATGCCATCGCCGGTGACGCTGCGGGCGAGCCAATCGAGCGCGAGCCCGAGGCGGCCGGCCGATACCCCGAGTGCCAGGAGGGCCCAGCAGAGGTTGCCATGGAGGCAATCCACGGTGCCGGAAGGCGCGCCGTTGCCGCTGAACTGCCCGCCGGGCGCCATCGCGTGGTCGAGGAGGTAGTCGCAAGCGCGGGCGATACGGTCGTCCTCATCGACGTGGGCGCCGAGCTGCGCCAGGAGGACGACCGACCAAACGGTGGAGCGATACTTCGGGTTGTGGCCGGGGCCGGCGGCGGCCCAGAAGCCGGGGCCTTCCATGGCATCGAGCACGGTCGCGATGGGGCCCCGGGTGTGGGCGGCCCGGCGGGCGGACGCGAGGTCGGTGGCGCTGGTGCCCGGGACGAGGTCGCGAAGGGCGAGGTAGCGCACGCCGGGATCCGCGGGATCGAGGAGCCAATCGAGCGCGGAGGTCATGGCTCCCATCGTAGGCGTGCCCGGCGCGGTTGGGCGGGGCGAGGGACGCGGATGCGACGGTCGATCGGCTTAGAGGTCGCGGGCCATTCGCCATTCGAGGATCGACGGGGTGTGGTCGAGCGGCGCGCGGATACCCGTATCGGTGAAGCCGGCGCGCTGATAGAGCCGTATGGCGGCGGCGTTCGTCCCGGTTACGTCGAGTTCGAGCCGCCGCGCGCCGTGGGAGCGGGCCCAATCCACCACGGCTTCGACGAGCGCCGTGGCGACACCCAGGCGGCGAGCCTGTGGGACGACGAACATGCCGGCGAGCATCGCGGTGCCGGGAGCGGGGTCGTTGCCCAGGCCGGTGGCGATGCCCAGCCAGCCGCCGGAGCCCTCGGCGACGAAGGTGGCGCGGACCCCTTCGACGCCGGTTGCACGCGCGCGCCAGGTTTCGGCAAGGAAGGCGGCTTCATCTTCGTACGTGGACCCGAACGCGAAGGGGGCGTCGCGCAGGGCACGGAGCCGGATGTCGCGGAGGGCGGGCCACTCCTCGGGCCGAACGCGCCTGACGGTGACGGGCATGCTTAGCCCGCGGCGGCGCGCTCGATGAGCTTCACGAGCACGTCGTAGGTGGCGAAGGCGTCGGGGAGGGCGCCGTGCTCGCCCATGCGCCCGATTCCCAGGCGGTCGGCGACGTGACCGAGGTTGAAACGATCGACATGGCCGGTATCGCGGAGGAGCCTGCGGGCGATGGGCTGGACATCGAGGGCGACCGGCGCGAACGGCCAGGGGGCGGCGACGCGGCGGAGTGACTCCACGAGGAAGGCCATGTCCTGGCCGATGCCCCAACCGGTGATGAGGGAGCCCGCGCCCATTTCGGCGAAGCGGGCGATGGCATCGTCGAGTTCGAGCGCGTCGCGCCAGGCCCGGGCGTTGTAGCCAACGACCTTGAGGGCGCCGGGGATGGCGTTGCCGATGTGCTTCGGCTTGACGCGGGAGCCCCACGATGCCTCTTCCGGGAGGCCGGGCTTGAGGGAGACGCGGACGGCGCCGATGTCCAGCACCTCGTGCATCTGGGCGTTGGAGCCGCTCATTTCGAGGTCGATGACGAGCAGAGATGTGATGCCTTCGAAGTGGGCGGCCGTGCCCGTCTCGGGGGTGAGCCGGCCGTCGGGTTCGAGCACGCGGAGCCCACCCGCGAGCAGGGGGTAATGCGCTTCCATGGCGAACCATTAAACAGGCAACGACCGGCATCGCGCGACCGGCCGGCGGGAGGTCAGCGCTGGTATCGTGGCGGGAGTACCTGCAATGTTCACGGAGGAACCCATGGCCACGACGATGCCCGCGCTCGACAGCGAAGCCCCGGACTTCGAACTGCACGACCACACAGGCGCGACGGTGCGGCTCGCGGACCTGCGTGGGCAGTGGGTCGTTCTGTACTTCTATCCGAAGGACGACACGCCGGGGTGCACGACGGAAGCGTGCAGCTTTCGCGATAGCTGGAGCGCGCTGCGTGACGCGGGGGCGGTGGTGCTGGGCGTGAGCCCGGATACGGCGGCATCGCACCAGAAGTTCGCGGCGAAGTACGAGTTGCCGTTTCCCTTGCTGGTGGATTCCGCGAACCACGACACCGCGCGGGCCTACGGCGCGTGGGGGACGAAGAAGAACTACGGCAAGGAGTACGAAGGGCTCATCCGGAGCACGTTCGTGATCAATCCGCAGGGGCGAGTCGCGAAGGTGTGGGCAAAGGTGACCACGGCGGGGCACGGGGAGAAGGTGCTGGAGTGGCTGCGGGCGAACCGAGGGTGAACGGGGCGAGTAAGCGGGGCAGCCGGTAGGATCGCCAGGGCACCCTTCGCCCCAAGAGGAGACACGCCATGCCCAACGCGCACACCTGGGAGGGCCGCGAAGCGTGCGGCCATGCCGACGGGGTGATGCCCCACGCGCTGCCCGGCGACCGCGCCGTCTGGCCCCGGGACCGCGTGGCGGACTTCCAGCACATGAGGCTGGAACTGCGGCTGGACGTGCCGGCGAAGTCGCTGGCGGGGACAGCCACGCACACGGTCGCGCCGCTGAACGATGGCCTTCGCCATGTGGAGCTCGATGGGATCGAGCTGACGATCGACGGGGTGACCGTCGATGGGAAGGCGGCGAAGCACCAATACGACGGCGCGCGCATCCGTGTGGACCTTGGCAGGAGCCGGAACCGGGGCGAGACGGTCGAGGTGGGGATCGCCTATCACTGCACGCCGCGCATCGGGCTGTACTTCATCGCGCCGGACGAGGGGTATCCGGAGAAGCCGTGGCAGGTGTGGTCGCAGGGGCAGGACGAGGACAACCGCCACTGGTTCCCGTGTTTCGACTTCCCGAGCGACAAGCTGACGACGGAGATGGTGGCGACGGTGCCCGGGTCGTGGTTCGCGCTTTCGAACGGGCGGCTGGTGAGCGAAACGGCGAACGCGGACGGCACACGGACGTTCCACTGGGGCCAGGAGCGGCCACATTCGACCTACCTGGTGACTTTGGCCGCGGGGGAGTTCACGCGTATCGATGCGAGCCGCGAGGACCTCGTCATCGACTATTTCGTGGAGCCGGACGCGCGGGCCGACGGTGAGCGGACGTTCACGAACACGCCGGAGATGATCGCGCTGTTCGAGCAGATCTCGGGTGTGCCATTTCCATGGGCGAAGTACAGCCAGGTGGTGGTGCGCGACTTCGTGTTCGGCGGCATGGAGAACACGAGTGCTACGACGATGACTCAGAACATCCTCGTCGACGAGAAGGCGGCGAAGGACTTCACGTCGGACGACCTGGTGGCGCACGAGCTCGCGCACATGTGGTGGGGCGACCTGCTGACGTGCCGGGACTGGTCGCACGGGTGGCTGAACGAGAGCTTCGCGACGTACCTTGAGTGCCTTTGGGACGAGCGGAAGCACGGGATCGACGAGTACCGGCAGGGGATCATCACCAACACCAACCTCTACCTGGGTGAGCGGTACCGGCGGCCGATCGTGACGAACGTGTTCAATGCCCCGGTGGACCTCTTCGACCGGCACCTCTATGAAAAGGGGTCGGTGGTGCTGCACGGGCTGCGCGGCCTGCTGGGCGATGACGGGTTCTTCCGGGCGATCCAGCGGTACGTGCGGGACAACCGCGAGCGGAGCGTGATCACGCATGACCTGGCGGTGGCGATAGAGGCGGAGACGGGCCGGAACGTCGAGTGGTACTTCGACCAGTGGGTGTTCAAGCCCGGGCACCCGAACTTCAAGGTCTCGTGGAGCTGGGACGAGGACGCGAAGCTTGCGACGGTTTCGGTGAAGCAGACACAGAAGACGGACGACGGCACGCCGATCTTCCGCGCGCCGGTGACGATCGATTTCCGGACCGGGCGGGCGAAGCCGGTACAGTTCCGCGTTGACGTGGTGGACCGCGAGCACACTTTCGTGTTTCCGCTGGCTGCGAAGCCCGACCTCTGCCGCTTCGACCCCGGGAACTTCGTGCTCAAGGAAATCGAATTCGAGAAGTCGGTTGGGGAGTTGCGGCTGCAGCTTCGCGACGACGACGACATCGCCGGCCGGCAACAGGCGGCGAAGGCGCTGGGCAAGAAAGGCGGGGCGGAGGCGATCGCGGCGCTGGAAGGCGCGGTGCTGTCGGACCGCTACTGGGGTGTGCAGGCGGCGGCGGCGAAAGCGCTCGGGGAGATCCGTACGGCGGGCGCGCGCGACGCGCTGCTGAACTGCCTGAAGGTTCGTAATTTGAAGGCGCGGCGCGCGGTGGTGGCGGCACTGGGCGAGTTCCGCGGCGATCAGGCGGTGTTCGATGCGATCGCGCCGTTCGCTCGGAATGGCCCCTCGTGGTTCGTGCAGTCGGAGGCGAACCGGAGCCTGGGCAAGTTGCGCCTGCCGGGTTCATTCGATGCGATCGTGGCGAACGTCGGGCGGAGCTCGTTCCGCGAGATCGTGAGGCAGGGGTGCATCGATGGGCTCGTGGAGTTGCGCGATGAACGCGGTATCGACGTGATCGCGCGATGCGCCGCCTATGGCGAACCGTGGCAGGCACGCGCTGTCGCGACGGGGGCGCTGGCACGGTTGGCGGTATTCCACGAAGGACGGAAGAAGGGCACGGGCGACATCCTCGTGGACCTGCTGCGGGACCCGGACTTTCGCGTGCGAATCGCGGCGAGCACGGCGCTGAAGACGCTGGGCGACGCATCGTTCGCGGACGAGGTGGCCGCGATGTCAAGCCGGGAGCTCGATGGGCGCGCGGTTCGCATGGGGCGGGAAAACGCGGCGGCGCTGCGCAAGGGCGCGAGCACGAGCGAGGAAGTGAAGTCGCTGCGCGACGAGTTCGAGAAGCTTCGTGACGAGAACGCGAAGCTGCGCGATCGCCTGGAGCGCATCGAAGCGCGCCCGTAGGCCCGTGGGAGGGCGGGATAGGACGCGAGTTTCGCCGGTCCTCTTTCCTCTTCTCGCGCGCCTCGATACCTTTCGGCGATGCCGGATTACATCCTCGCCATCGACCAGGGGACGACGTCCTCGCGGGCGCTTGTGGTGGACCGCGACGGCGCGGTCCGCGGAGTGGGGCAGGAGCAGTTCCCGCAGTATTTCCCGCGTCCGGGCTGGGTCGAGCACGACCCGGGGGAAATTTGGTCTTCCACCGAGGAGGCCATCGGCGCGGCCCTGGCAGCCGCAGGCGTGGCCGCTCGCGACCTCGCGGGCATCGGCATCACGAACCAGCGCGAGACTGTGATCGCGTGGGAGCGGGCGACGGGGCGGCCAGTCGCGCCCGCGATTGTCTGGCAGGACCGGCGGACAGCCGGCGAATGCGAGGCGCTGCGGGCGGCCGGCCACGAAGCACGGGTCGCCCACCTCACCGGGCTCACGCTCGACCCATACTTTTCGGGCACGAAGGTTCGCTGGCTGCTGCAGGGCGTGCCCGGCCTTCGCTCTCGGGCGGAGAGCGGCGAGATCGCGGTGGGAACCGTGGACAGCTGGCTGGTGTGGAAGCTCACGGGTGGGGCCCGGCACGTCACGGACTACACGAACGCGAGCCGGACGCTCCTCTTCAACATCCTGCGTGGGCGCTGGGATGACGAGCTGCTGACGCTGTTCGATGTGCCGCGCGCCGTGCTGCCGGCGGTGCTGCCTTCGGGCGGGCGGTTCGGAGTCACCGCAGCCGAGGTGTTAGGAGCGCCGGTGCCGATCCTGGCGGTCGCAGGCGACCAGCAATCGGCGCTGTTCGGGCAGGCGTGTTTGTGGCCGGGGCAGGCGAAGAATACGTATGGGACGGGCTGTTTCCTGCTCGCGAATGCCGGGCGGCAGCCCGTGACTTCAACGAACCGGCTGCTGGTCTCGATGGGGGCCGGAGCGGGGAAGGCGGGCCCGGAGTACGTCCTTGAGGGGAGCGTATTCGTGGCGGGTGCGCTCATCCAGTGGCTGTGTGACGGGCTGCGGCTGTTCGAGAACCAGGCCGAGGTGGAGGCGCTGGCGGCGACGGTGCCGGATGCGCATGGCGTGACGATCGTCCCAGCGCTGACCGGGCTTGGGGCGCCGCATTGGGATCCGGAGGCGCGGGGTGCGATCCTCGGGCTGACACGGGGGACGTCGCGGGCGCATATCGCGCGGGCGGCGCTGGAGGCGATTGCGCTTTCGAGCGCGGAGCTGGCGCTGGCCATGGATGGCGACTTGCCGCAACCCATTTCGGAGCTGCGGGTAGATGGCGGCGCATCGCGAAATGACCTGCTGATGCAGATGCAGGCGGACGCGCTCGGCGTGCCGGTGATTCGGCCGCGCAACGTGGAGACGACGGCGATGGGCGCGGCGTACCTCGCGGGGATATCGGCTGGCATCTGGGCCAGCGCGGAAGAGGTGGCCGAGCACTGGCAGACGGAGCGCGTGTTCGAACCGAACCTCTCGGAGGGGGACCACCTGGAGATCATGGCGAACTGGCGCGAATCGGTGGGCCGGGTGCTGACGCGGGGCGAGGGATGACGCTGGCCGAGCTGGCGGGCGGGCCCCCGCTCGATGCCGCGATCGTCGGCGGAGGCATCAACGGCACGGCGATCGCGCTGGATCTCGCGGGGCGGGGGCTGAACGTCGCGCTCTTCGAACAGGACGACTTCGGGTTCGGGACGACGTGGCGCTCGACGCGGCTCATCCACGGGGGGCTGCGGTACCTGGAGCATGGCGACGTGCGGCTCGTGTTCGAATCGCTGCGGGAGCGGGCCTGGCTGTTGAAGGCGCGGCCGTACCTGGTGCGGCCCCAGCGGTTCATCCTCCCGGTTCTGCCGTGGACACGGCGCCCGGCATGGCAGCTGCGGGCCGGGCTGACGATGTACGACGTGCTCGCGCTGTACCGGGGGGTGCCGTCGCACCGGGGGCTGAGCGCGGAGGCCGCGAGCGCGGCGCTTCCGCCGTTGACGCACGAGGCGAGCGGCGGCTTCGCGTTCTATGACGCGCGCATCCTGAGTCCTGAGCGCCTGGCGCTGGAGATGGCGCTGGAGGCGCGGCGGCTCGGCGCGACGGTGCTCAACCACGCGACCGTGCGGGGTATCGACGTAGCCGGCGGCCGGGTGCGAGCGGTGGAGGTCGAGGCGGGCGCCGAGCGGGCGTCCATTCCCGCCAGGCTCGTGATCAATGCGGGGGGGCCGTGGGTCGACGCGGTGAACCGGCTCACGAACCAACCGGCGCCGGAACTGCTGGGCGTGACGAGGGGTTCGCACATCGTGGTGGAGACCCCGGAACCGTTTCCGCACGACGCGGTGTTCTCGTTCGCGAAGTCCGACGGGCGGGTGTTCTTCGCGGTGCCGCAGGGGCGGTTGTTGCTGGTAGGCACGACGGATGACCGGTTCGACGGCCCACCTGGGGCCGTACAGCCGACAGCAGAGGATGTGACCTACCTGGTCGAAGAGATGAACATCCTGCTGCCGGGTGCGGGCATTCGGCGGGAGCACGTGCGATATGCCTTCGCGGGGCTTCGGCCCCTGTTGCGCGTCGTGGGCGGGCCGGAGTCGGCGATCAGCCGGCGGCACGATGTCGTCGATCACGCTGCGCGCGGGGGGCCGGAGGGGCTGCTCAGTGTCATCGGGGGGAAGTTGAGTACGTTCCGGCCGCTCGCGGGCGAGGTGGCGAAGCGCGTGGGCAAGGAACGGGCGGCGGAGGGCCCCTTCCTGCCGCGTGCCCATCACTGGCGGATCGCGCTGCGGGAGAGCGGGCTGCCGCACGATTCGCGCCAGCACCTGCGTATCTACGGGGATGCCGTGGAGGACGTGCTGCGACGCGGGCGCGAGGAGCTGTGCCCGCACGCGCCGGCGGTGGAGGGCGAGGTGCTGCACGCGGCGGAGCTGGAGATGGGGACGACGCTTTCGGACATCCTCATGCGGCGCACGGGGATCGCGTGGGCGCGTTGCCGGGGGCTGTGCTGTCACCATCGCGCGGCGGAGCTGGCGGCCTCGGTGCTCGGCTGGAGCGACGCGCGCCGGTACGCGGAAATCGGTGCATTCGAGGCCGACGTAGCGCGACATCTCCCCACTGTGGAAAGCTTGTGGGCGGGGGGTGGCGATGACGGCGCGGCTGGTGGTTGAAGAGGCAGTCAGGACGGCGGCGGAGATTATCGCGCGGAGCCGGCATGTGGCGGCGCTGGTGGGCGCGGGGCTCTCGGCGGAGAGCGGTATTCCGACATTTCGCGGCGAAGACGGCGTGTGGACGAAGTTCGGGGAGCCCACCTTCGACGGCTGGGAGCTGTTCAACCACGACCCGAAGGCGTGGTGGGAGGCGTCGCTTGAGAACGCGGCGCGGTACAGCGACTTCGCGCGTTCGCTGGACGCGGCGCGGCCGAACGCGGGGCACTACGCGCTGGCGGAGCTGGAGCAGCACGGGCATCTCGCGCACGTGATCACGCAGAACATCGACGATCTGCACCGGCGGGCCGGGAGCCGGCACATCACGGAGATCCACGGCAACCGGTACCTGGTGCGATGCATGACCTGCGGCGGACGCGACCGGCTGAGCACGATCTCGCTCGCGCGCATCCCGCCGCTCTGCCACGAATGCGGTGGGTACCTGAAGAACGACACGGTGATGTTTGGCGAGCCGATCCCGGAGGACGCGCTGAGGGAGTGCTACCGGCAGGCGGCGATCGCGGACCTCTTCCTGGTGATAGGGACGTCGGCGGTGGTGTACCCGGCGGCGGACTTCCCGATCATGGCGAAGCGGCACGGGGCGGCGCTCATCGAGATCAACCCCGACGACACCGCGCTCACGGACATCGCGGATGTGGTCATCCGGGCAAAGGCGGGGGATGCGCTGCCGGCCATCGTCGAGCAGTTGCACGCGCGCGGGCTATAGCGACCCGCGGCGCACGGGACCTTTCCAGTTCGTTGCCCCAAAAACCCGCCCGTGGTGCAGAATGCCGCGATGTTGGAGCCGCGCGAGGAACCGCATGTGCGACCCACCGATGCTGCCGGCGAACCGGGGCAGGAACACTGTGCTCCGCAGGGCGTGCATACCGCCATCCTCGAGGCGATAGGGGACCTGGTGGTCTGCGTGCGGCGAGATGGGACGCACTGGTGGCCGATGTCACGACGCTGGAGCTCCGATGCGCCCGGCACGCGGCTGGCGGACCCGGGTTCGAACCTGCTGGTGCTGCGTTGCGTGGCGGAGGCACTGGACACGGGGCGGGCGCGAACCGTCGAGGTGTCCGGCGGGGACGATGCCCGCCGATGGACGGTGGAAGTGCGGGTGGTGCCGCTCTCCGCCGATGAGACCGTGTGCATCGTGCGGGATCTGCCGCGAGACAAGCACGGGATTTCCGCCGGGCCTGAGCGCGAGGCGAACGGCCGAGGGGGCGCAAGTGCGCGCCCGTACGGGCTGACGGTGCGAGAAATGGCGGTTCTGCGGCATATCGCGGCGGGCCTGGCGGACAAGGAAATCGCGGAGCGGATGGGGTTGAGCGTGCACACGGCACACAAGCACGTCGCGAACATCCTCGCGAAGATGCACGCACCGTCGCGAACGGCGGCGGCGCTCCGCGCGGAACGCGAGGGATTCCTGGGTTGTGCTTGAAGGCTAGCGCCCGGCCCTAGCCGGAGGTGCGGCGCAGGGTGGCGGCGCCAAGCGAGAGCGCGAGCAGCGTGACGGCGGCCAGGACGGCGACATCGAACCCGAGGCCACTGTTGAGGGAATCGCCACGGGCGACGCGGGTGAGGGCGTCGTAGGCATAGGTCATGGGCATCGCGTTCGAGATCGCTTCGAGTGCGGGGAGCATGCGCTCGCGCGGCCCGAGCAGGCCGCAGAGCAAGAACTGCGGGAGCAGGAAGGCCGGGAGGAACTGGACGGCCTGGAACTCGGTCGAGGCGAAGGCGCTGAGGAGCAGGCCCATGGCCATGCCGAGGACGGCATTCAGGACCGCGAGCAGGACAACGCCCCACGCGGGGCCGCCGGTTTCGAGGCCGAGGAGGCCGAAGGCGACGGCGGCCGCCAGCGTGGCCTGGATGGCGGCAAGCAGTCCGAAGGCGATGGCGTATCCGGCGAGCAGGTCCATTTTCGCCATCGGCATCGTCAGCAGGCGTTCGAGGGTGCCGCTGGTGCGTTCGCGCAGCATCGCCACCGAGGTCACGAGGAACATGGAGGTCATGGGGAAGACGCCAAGCAGCGGCGGGCCCAGGCGCTGGAAGACCGGGTCCTGGTCCCAGAAGACGAACTTGACGAGGGCCTGGAGGAGGATGGGGACGCCCCACAGGAGCGCGAGCGTGCGGCGGTCGTTGCGAAGCTGGTGAAGGACGCGGGCGGCAGTGGCGAAGGTTACGCGAGCATTCACGATGCGGCCTCCGTGGCATGCGAACGGACAAGGGCGAGGAAGGCGCGTTCGACATCCGGGGCGCCGGTGCTGGCGAGGATGCCCGGGGGCGTGTCCTCGGCGAGGATGCGCCCTTCACGCATCAGGACGAGGCGGTCGCAGCGGGCGGCCTCATCCATTACGTGGCTCGAGACGAGGAGGGTGGCGCCGGCGGCCGCCAGGGCGTGAAAGGTGCCCCAGAGCGACTCCCGGAGCACGGGATCGAGGCCGACGGTGGGCTCATCCAGGACGAGGACTTCGGGGCGATTGAGGAGCGCGGTCGCGAGCGACACGCGCGCGCGCTGACCGCCGGAGAGGTTGCGGGCGAGCTGGCGCTCGGCGCCTTCGAGCCCCACGGTCGCGATGGCGGCTTCGGCGGCGCCGGGGGGTGCGCCGAGTACGCGGGCGAAGTAGCGGAGGTTCTCGATGACGGAGAGGTCTTCGTAGACCGCCGGGGCCTGCGTCACGTAGCCGACGCGCGAGCGCAGCGCGGGGGAGCCGGCCCGCTGGCCGAGCACGCGAACGTCGCCGGAGGCGATGCGTTGCACTCCCACAATGGCACGCATCAGGGTGGTCTTGCCGCAGCCGCTGGGACCGAGCAGGCCGGTGATCATCCCGGGGGGAACATCGAGGGTGATGCCATGGAGGACCGGGCGACCGCCGCGGGCGACGTGGAGGTCGCCGATGGAGATGACGGCTTCGTTCATGCGGGAGCCTCCGGGGCTGCATCGAAGTACTGCTGAAGGGCGGCGCCAAGGAGCGGGACGAGGGCCGCGAGCGGTGCATCGGCGAGGGGGCCGACGCGGGCGATGTGGCGCGCGAAGAGGACGCCCATGAGGTGCGACATGGCGAGGGAGGCGGCGAGCATGGCCTGCGGCCCCTCGAGCGATGCTGCGACCGGCGCGAGGACGGCCTCGGTCAGGAATTCGCGCAGGCGGGCCGCTGACGCTTCGTCGGAAACCGCGGAGCGCATGAGACCGATGAGGACCTCGCCCGACCCGGGCGCCTCCCAGGCGGCGAGCGCCGCGCGGGCGAGTGCGAGGCCGCGTTCGCCGGGTGCGGCGGCGAGCGCGGCCGCGACGACGTCTCCGGGGTCGAACGGGAGGTCTAAGGCCGCGGCGAAGAGGCCGCGCTTGTTGCCGAAGTAGTGCAGGACGTGGGCCGGGTCGACGGCGGCGGCGGCGGCGATGCCGCGGATGGTGGCGCCATCGTAGGAGCGTTCGAAGAAGGCGGCGCGGGCCGCGGCGAGGATGGCGGCGCGGGTCGAGGTGGCGCCGGGGCGGCGGCCGCCGCGCGGGGCCGACGAAGTCATCACGCGTTGAATTCTACGCGCGTTGAATCGCCTGCGGCAAGCCCTCAGCGAGCACTGCGGCGTGCCGATGATCCCCGTATGCGTGTGCTCGTCGCCGGCGGCGCCGGCTTCATCGGATCCCACCTCTGCGAACGGCTGTTGCGCGAAGGGCACGAAGTGGTGTGCCTCGACAACTTCGTGACGGGGCGGCGCGTGAACGTCGAACACCTCCTGGATTGGCCGTCGTTCGGGCTGGTCGAGCACGACATCATCGAAGGCACGCCGGCGATGGCGCGGGTGGAGCGCGTGTACCACCTCGCGAGCCCGGCGAGCCCGCCCGGGTACCAGCGCCACCCGGTGGCGACGATGCGCGTGAACAGCGAGGGTTCGCGGCACCTGCTGGAGCTCGCGACGCGGGACAGCGCGAGCTACCTGTACGCGAGCACTTCGGAAGCCTATGGCGACCCTCTCGAGCACCCGCAGCGCGAAAGCTACCGCGGCAACGTCAGCACGACCGGCCCGCGCTCGATGTACGACGAGGCCAAGCGGTACGGGGAGGCGCTCGCGATGGCCTACGTGCGCGCGCACGGGACGGACGCACGCATCGTTCGCATCTTCAACACCTACGGCCCGCGGTCGGACCCCCACGACGGACGCCTGGTGCCCAACTTCATCGTGCAGGCGCTTCGTAACGAGGCGATGACGGTGTATGGCGACGGGCAGCAGACACGGTCGCTGTGCTACGTCTCGGACCTCGTGGACGGACTCATGCGGGCGATGGAGTGCCCTGGAGCGAGGGGTGAAGTGACGAATCTCGGCAACCCGGACGAGCACACCGTGCTGGAATTCGCCCGGGTCATTCGCGACCTCGCGGGCTCGACAGCGCCCATCACGTATACCGCGCCCGCCGTCGGGGATGACCCGCAGCGGCGGCGGCCGGACATCTCGAAGGCGCGCGCGCTGCTGGGATGGGAGCCGCAGGTGGCGCTCCGTGACGGGTTGGAGCGCACGATTGCGGCGTTCCGGGAGGAGCTGGGCGCGGAGGGCATGGCATGCGCGTCGTAGTCACCGGGGGCGCCGGCTTCATCGGAAAGCACCTTGTGGCGGCGCTCGTCGCCCGCGGCGACAGTGTCACCGTGTTGGACAACCTGCGGCGCGCCGAGCGCGAGGCCGTTCACCCCGGCGCGACGTTCATCGAGGGCGACATTCGTGACCCGGAGACGGTGGCGCGGGCATTCGAAGGCGCGGCGCGCGTGTTCCACCTCGCAGCCCAGTCGAACGTGATGGGCGCGCTCAGCGACGCCCGGTATTCGTTTACGACGAACGTCGTTGGGACCTTCAACGTGCTCGAAGCGGCGACGGCCGCCGGGGTCGAACGCGTCGTGTTCTCGTCATCGCGCGAGGTATACGGAGAGGCGGAGGCCATCCCGGTGCGGGAGGACGCGCCGCTGCTTGCGAAGAACCCGTATGGCGCGAGCAAGCTCGCGGGCGAGGCCTACTGCCGGACGTGGCATCACGCGGGCGGGACGGGAGTGAACGTCCTGCGTTTTGCGAACGTATACGGCCCGGGCGACACGGGGCGAGTCATCCCGCTCTGGTTCGAACGCGCCGCCGCCGGGCGGCCGCTTGAGGTGTTCGGCGGCCAGCAGGTGATCGACTTCGTGCCGGTGCGAACGGCGGTGGCGGCGCTCCTGGGGGCCGGCGAACGCGACCTTGCCGGGCCGGTGAACGTCGGGAGCGGGAAGGGGACGACGTTGCTTTCGCTGGCGGACCGGGTACGCGCGCTGTACCCGGGGTGCCCCTCGGTTGAGATGCGGCCGGCGCGTTCGGCGGAGGTCGTGCGCTTCATCGCGGACATCGGCCGGATGCGTGCGGTCCTGGGGCTGGAGCCGCCCGGCGATCCGCTCGCGGGGCTGGCCGAACTGGCCGGGACGCAGGCTCACGCGGCCTAAGGCGGGGTTCCGGGACGCGATCGTACGCGTGTTTCCCGATTCGCTGCGCCGGGCGGGGGAAGCACGCTTCGTTGCATGACCGCCATTGCGTCTCCTGTCCGTGACCAGTACGAGGCCTTCCCCTACCCGCCGCGTGACCCTGCCCGGGAACTTGAGCAGCTCCACACGACGCTGATCGGGCAGCTTGCCCTGGCGAACCAGGTCCTGGCCGGCGGCCGCTGGGCCATCGGCAGAGGCTTCCGCGTGCTGGACGCGGGCTGCGGCACCGGCGACAACGCCATCTTCCTCGCGGAGCAGCTGCGGGGGACGGGCGCGACGGTCACGGGCGTGGACCTTTCCGGGCAGTCGCTCGCGATCGCGGCGGCGCGGGCGCGGGCGCGCGGCCTCGACATCGACTTCCGTCACGCGCGCATCGAGGAGACGCCGGCCATGGGGATCGGCCGGTTTGACTACATCGTGTCGGCCGGGGTGCTGCACCACCTCCCGGACCAGGCGGAAGGACTCTCCGCGCTGCGGTCACTGCTGACGCCCGGCGGCGGAATGGGGCTGATGGTGTATGGGCAGTACGGCCGGACGGCCATCTATCAGCTGCAGGAGCTCTTGCGGATTATCGCGCCACCCGCCCTGCCGGCGGAGGAGCGGATCTCGATCGCGCGGCGAACGGTGGCGGAGCTTCGGAGCGAGCACTGGGCGGCATTCGGCCGGGACACGTTCGCGGGCGAAATCGAACTGCACGGTGACGCGGGGCTCTACGACGTGTTGCTGCACTCGACGGACCGCGCCTACACCGTGCCCCAGATCCACGAGTGGCTGGCGAGCGGCGGCATGCGGCTGGCGCGGTTCATCATGCCCGCGCTGTACGAGCCGTCGTTGTATTCGGCCTCGCTGGACACGAACGGGATGGACGCCGCGGCGCGGCAAGCGGCGGCCGAGTTACTCCACGGGCGGATGCAGAAGCATTCGTTCTTCGCGGCGCAGGCGGATGCGCCGGTGACGGATTCGCCGCCGTGGCACGACCTCGCGGCGGTCCCCACATGGCTGCGCTTCGACCACGACGGGCTCATTCGCCGACAGCTGGCGGAGCGCCCGGAACTGCACCTGGTGTACGAAGGGTTCGAGCTGCGGCTCACGCTGGACCCGTTCCGGCGGGTGTTGCTGAAGGCTATCGACGGGCGGCGCACGCTCGGGGAGATCCTGGTTGAGATGGCGGTGCGCTATCCCAAGACGACGGTCGAGGAACGGGTGTGGAAGTGGAACGAGGTGTACGCGGCGCTGGAGCAGTTCAACCTGCTCGGGATGCGGGGCGACGCGCGGTCCGGATGCCCTTGAGGCGCGCCGGGGAGTAGAGCAGCGGTTCGTAGGCTTTGGGGACGGGCATGCCCAGCTCGGCGGCGGGCATGCCCGCGGGCGGCGGCGCGCCGCGCCCGGCGAGCCAGCGCGCCCCGGCGATGACCTGGGACGGCGTGTAGGCGTGCAGCAGGAAGACGATCGCCGCGTACCCGAGTGTGCCGGCCACGCCGGTGAGGAAGAACCCCAGCGGCCGGGTGAGCAGCATCGCGGCGGTGGCGAAGAGCGCACCCGCGGAGAGCCGCGCGTAGAGGGCGTAGGCGGCGCGGTCCATGATTCCGCGGGGCATGTAGTAGAAGGCCACCAGCATCATGCCGCCCTCGACGGCGAGGAGGCTCGCGGCGGCGCCCAGGGCGGCGCTCCCGAAGGCGCGGTCGAACACGGGGATGAGCACGAGCCCTACCACGACCTTCGCCACGAGCGCGACGAGCACGACGACGGTCCACACACGCTGGCGGTCGACGGCGATGAGAATGCGGTGGGCGACCATGTTCACGCTCGTGGGCACGAGGCCGAGGGCGAGCAGAACGACGACAGGGCCGCTATCCGCGAAGCCGCGGCCGATGAGCCAGACGAGCCCTTCGTCGCCCACGCCCACGGTCATGACGGCGACGGGGAGCGTGATGCCGATGACGAGCGCGAGCGTCGCGCGGGCGAGGCGGGCCGTATCGGCCGCGCCATCGCGATAGGTGGCTGCCATGCGCGGAAAGACGACGGTGGTGACGATCGTCGGGGCGAAGAGGAGCGTGCCGAAGATTCGGCTTGGCGCCGTGTAGATGCCGACGGCCGTTTCGCCCGAAAGCAGGGAGAGCAGGAGGGTATCGACGGCCAGGTACACCACGACGCAGACGCTCGTGGTGGAGAAGGGCAGGCTCGCGACGACCAGGTAACGGGCCTGCGCGATGGAAAAGCTCCACGGCCGGAACGGCAGCACCCGGTGCATGAGACGAATGGCGGGGACCGTGACGAGGACGGCGGAGGCGATGGAGAGCAGCAGGTAGGCGCCGAAGCCCAGGTCCAGCACGATGATGGCGGCGGTGCCCGCGAGGAAGAGGAGCTTATTGGTGGCATCCCAGATAGCCTGGTGGCGCATCACCTCGGCTCCCTGGAGTGCGGCGAAGCCGAGGAGGGTGAGGAGGTTGAGCGGGACGATCCCGCAGTTCACCAGGATGGCCCACTGGGTCATCGGGGCGTAGCCGAGAGCCTGGCCGGCGGCGATGGAGATTGCGGCGGCAGCCAGCCCGAGCATGACATTCAGCCAGATGGCGATGCCGAGCATGCGGCTGGCGGCGTCGTGGTCACGGGCGACGTCTTTGGTGACGAGCGTGGCGATGCCCAGGCCGGCTACGGTCGAAGCCAGGTTCGAAAACGACAGGGAAATGCCGAGGGCGCCCATATGGCCGGGGCCGAGGTAGCGGGGCAGAAGGGCGAGCGTGAGGGCGGTCAGCGTCCAGGTGATGGTCTGCCCGGCGAACATGGCGATGGCGTTCTGGCGCAGCGAATGGCGCTCAAGGGTCGTACGTGGCGGTGGCGCCACGCGGGCGCCACGGAGGGGAGTCGCACGGGCCATACCGGGAGTAACGGGCGAAAGGAAAGGTTGACGCAGGTCCGAATCCACGGGGACCCGCATGGCAACGCCGGCCGGCGACGGTTGTCACGCCGCGGCTACCATCCCGACACCGGGCCAACGGGCGGTCAATCGCTGGTGAACTGCCGGGCGGTACCAATGGGGTGTGCATGCCGTGGCAAGCCGGAGACTGAGAGGCGGCGCCCTGGCGGCGACTGTGACGCTGTTCGCGGCAGCGGTGCTGGCGTGGCTGCTGCGTCCCGGCAGTGGGCCAGGGCTGGCGCCGGTGCCGCCGGGTCTCCCCGCGACGTTGGAGCTTGGCATGGCCTCGGCACCAGGGAATGCGGCGGCGATGCGCCAGACGGCGCCGTTCGCCTACCGGTACCAGTACCTCGCGGGGAGCGTGAACGACGGCTGGATGACCTGGGAGCCGAACGGCGAGTTCGTGAGCTCGTATATCCGGGAGTCGCGAGCGGCGGAAATGACGCCGGTCTTCAGCTACTACGTGCTGCAGCAATCGGTGACCGGGGATGGCAGCGAGCAGGCGAAAGTCGAACGGGGACTGAAGGATTCCGTGATCGTGGCGCGCTACCTCGAGGGCCTGGGGCTGTTCTTCGAACGGGCGGCGGCAGCGGGGGGGCCGGTGATCCTGCACCTGGAGCCGGACCTCTGGGGGTTCGCGCACCAGGCGGCGAACAGCGACGATGCCGGCCATGTGCCGGTGGCGATGCCCGGGGCGACGGGCCAGCCCGGCACGCTGGCGGGGCTGGCCCGCGAGATCGTGGCGATGCGCGACCGGACGGCGCCGAACGTGCTCCTCGCGTACAGCCTAAGCAACTGGGGCACCGGGCACGACTTCACCTATGGGCACTTCACTGACGCCGAGGTCCGAGTGTTCGGGGAGAGCGAGGCCGCGTTCTACCGGTCGATGGGGGCGCGGTTCGACCTCTTCTTCGGGGAGTTCTCGGACCGGGACGCGGGGTACAAGCAGGCCGTCGATGGCGACCATGGGGCCTCCTGGTGGGACGGCACGGACTTCCGGCAGCACGCGGCCTTCATCGGGACATTCGGCCGTGCGACGGGCCTGCGCGCGATGCTGTGGCAGATCCCGTTCGGCAACACGCTGATGGCGGCGATGGACAACACGCGGGGGCACTACCAGGACAACCGGGTGGAGTGGCTCCTGGGTGCGGGCAGCGAGGCTCATCTCCGTTCGTACACGAACGCGGGCGTCATCGCGCTGCTCTTTGGGCGAGGAGCGGACGGCGCGACCGACGCACGGGACGCGCAGCGCGACGGCATCACCAATACACGGACAGCGGACGCCTCGGCCGTACCCTCGTACAGCGCGGACGATGACGGCGGCTACTTCCGCGCGCGCGCGGCGGCGTACTACGCGGCGGCGGTGCGGGTGCCCTGAGGGCGGGCCCGTTCACCCGGGCCGCAGGATATCGACGATCGGCTGGAGCGTGGAGGCAACGAAGCCCCGGTCGAGGTGGTCGTGGTGCGGCTGGTTACGGTAGGTGCGGATGCAGCCGTAGCAGGAAGAATCGGGCCCGCAGGTACAGCGGCCCACGACATCGAGTGCCTCGACGAAGACATCGGCGAAGGAGGCGAACACCTCCCGGGCGAGGCCGGCGCCGCCGGGGACGTTGTCGTACAAGACGAACACGGTTTCCGCGCCGTCGATGTAGTAGGTCGTTTCGAGGTCCTCGCGGCGGAGCTGTAGGGCCCG
This sequence comes from Dehalococcoidia bacterium, assembly GCA_041910095.1. Taxonomy (GTDB): domain Bacteria; phylum Chloroflexota; class Dehalococcoidia; order Tepidiformales; family Tepidiformaceae; genus Amarobacillus. Next base: position 25,434 of record JAYRRO010000259.1, on the reverse strand, counting down.
CGCGGCTCCTTCTGCCAGGGCCGTAACCACCGCAACGCGTGACGCCGCACGCTCCCCGGCGTCGTCCCCGGGCGCAACGAAGCCGGGCATGCCGAACTCGACGATGTCCGTCTGGAACGTGTGACCGAGCGTGACCTGCTCCAGGCGGCCATTGCAGGTGCGGCTGAGTTCGGGATGCGAATGCGATCGCGGCCACTGCCCACCCCGCGCGGGCGCCACCATGGCGAAGCCGCACCGTTCGCAGAGCGCGAAGCCGCTGCGGCGGGCGTCGTTGACGACGGCCAGGCTGCCGTTTCGCGAGACCCTCCCGGTGAGAACGGTCCCGCCGTTTGCGGCCGCGAGTGTCCCCCGCGCGCCCTGCGCGCCTGCGGAGAGCCCGGCGAACAGCACTTCGGAACTGTGGAGCCGGGGCGGCCGCTCTTCGCCAAGCGCTCGCTTGTCCGGCTCGCCGGACACGAAGCCGAACACCGGATCGACCATGGGGAAGTCATGGCGGATCGCGCCGCCGCAGAGGGAGCAGCGGCTGTCCGCGGCGTTAAAGTCGATCCGATGGCAGCTGTCGCAGCGCCCATACTCGCGCTTCGGAAGCGCCTTGTTGGGGAGGAGGCGGAGACCGGCCGACATCCAAAGCCGCTTGGCGGCGACGACGCCGGCTCCTGGGGCGTACTCGGAGAGGGCGACGCGAAGGTCCCGGTCGAGTTCGAGCCGGGTGGCTGCCGCCGCGTTCAGATGGTTGGTCTTGAGTGGCACCACATCGACAGGGAAGCCGTATTTAGGCATCACATTGCGGCTCGCGAGGAAGCCCAACAGGTATTGCTCGGTGACGGTGTTGAGCACCCGTTTGAAGTATCCGGCTTTCGTGTGGTTTCGTGCCGCAGACGCCTCGGCTTCCAGGTCCTGATAGACTCGGTGGTCCTGGGCTATGTCGGCTTCGGCGCGGGCGAGTGGTGAGTCATCAGCGACCAGGGCCTTCGCCCACGACCAATCAGCCACTCCGAGGGCGTCGTGCAGGTCCGAGGGCACCACGCGGAGGAGTTCCGCCAGGAGCGCGCTGTCCTCGGAGCCGAGCCATTGGCGGAACCGCGCGACACCGTCCCCATCGCCATCCACGAAGAAGTTGCCAGTCGTCTTCCATGCGTCATCGCCGGGCGGCAAGACCTCGCGGAAGAACCGGGAAAGGGCGACGGAGTGCATGTGGCGGCGGACGATGGGGGCGTTGGCGCCCGGGACACGGGGCACGGGCACGTTCCCCGAGACCAGGTCTTCGGCGATCCGGTACATGTGCTGGTCGTGGGGGCGCAGCTGGGCGTAGGAGAGGACGAACGCGACCGATTCGCGCCGGCGGCCGGCGCGGCCGGCGCGCTGCACATAGTTCGCGGCGGACGGCGGGATGTTCCGGAGGAAGACGGTCTGCAAGTCCCCCACATCGACGCCAAGTTCGAACGTCGTTGAACAGCTGAGGACGTTTACGTCGCCATCGAGGAACTGCTGCTGGATCTTCGCCGCCTCGGTGGCGTTCCACTGGGCGGTGTGCTCTTCGACAACCATGCGTCCAGCGCCGGGCGACTCATAGAGCGCGCGGGAGTGGTCATCGGGGTCGGGCTGTGCGGGTTTCAGGGTGCCTTTGCAGCGCATGGTGGGACAAACGCCACGAACGGCGCCGCCCGCCCAGAGCCCACAGTGGGTGCAGCGCAGGAGGCCCGTGGGATCCGCCCACTCCCAATAGGCGTAATTGGCCTGGTATCGCACGCCGGCCGCGCCCTGATGCGTGGCGACCAGGTAGTCGTCCAGCCTGGCTCCGGGAGTGACCAGCCCCTTCCAGATGAAACGCAGCAGGGCATTCGCGTACGCCCGCTGACCTTTGCGGTCGGCGAAACCATTCCGTTCGAGGACGCGCGCCAGGTAGTCGGAGCGGCGGTTCTCGCTGGCCTCGCGCGCCGGGACCCAGGAGGCGATGCCATGCTTTGTCGAGGAGTGGTCCTCGCAGACGAACAGCTGGCGGTTGCGGGGGGCGAAGAGCGGCCAGGCCGCTTCGACACCGTCCGGGAGCGACACGACCTGGGAATCCACGAGCGTCCCGAGCAGGGTCTGGATGACCTGCCAGGCCTCGTCATCGTCCAGGCTCCAGGGTTGCGCGCGCATCTCCTCGGGGGCCTTCCAGTCGCGAGGCCGCGCGAGCTGCCGCACGGCAAGTGCGACGCCATCGAGCGACTGCCTGCGATCCACGCTGGTGAACTCCCAGAGGAGCCAACTCCGGGCCCGGGCAAGCTGCGCATACGCCGACTCACGGCCGTCGAATTGCCCTTCCCGGTCCGCGAGGCGATGAAGGGGGGACGCAAGGTCCTCAAGACGGACGGGGGCGCCGGCCGCAGTCCAGGTGCGTCGGAGCGCACGAAGGATCAGCCGCCGCCGGTTGATGGCTCCGTAGGTTCGCTCCAGGTAGGCGGCGAAGAAGGCGGCATCCTGGCGGCTGTCGGCGAAGGAGATGAACTGGCCGGCCCTGGCGTCCGTGGCTGGCAGGTTGTCGTAGAGCGTCGATGCGAGTACGGCGGGCGGCGCGTCGGAGCCAAGGCGCAGGCGGCGCGGGCCACTCGTTGAGGACGGCACGCCGCAGTTGACGCACCTGATGGATTGGCCGTTCGCGGTCCCCGGTGCCATGCGGAACCGTCTCCAGGCCTGGGACGGGCACACGCAGCCAGGGCTGGAGTCACCGAGTTGCCAGCAGTGTGTGCAAGCGACGAGTTCAAAGGGTTGGCCGCCACCGGAGGGGGCCGCGGTCCATCCGGCTTCGCCGGTCGCGTCATCGTCGTCGTCGGTGCCGGATTCATCCGGGACGGGGGCGAAGTACCGGACCGCGGACGGGCTGCCGTCGGGTGGGGTATCGTCCAGCCCGTCTGCTCGGTCGAGGCGCGCCGCAGAGGTCCGGCCGCGTACGTACCACTGGTTGCAGCGGCGGCAGGTCGCCAGCTCGGCCATGGGTGCGTCCCCGCCGCACTCCGGGCAGTGCCGATCGGAGACCAGCGAGACGCGGGGCAGACCCCGGGGCCCGTGGGGGCGCAAGCAGATGGCCGGGCCCTCGATCGCCCTCACGAAGGTGTGGTAGCGGGCCGTCAGGATCGGGTGATCCTCGCCGGGCCGGTGGTTGGTCGCGAGGGCATCGACGAGCGAGGTCGTGCGAAGGACTGCGTCTGGCTGACCGGGGAAGATTTCGCGGGCGAGCACTTCGGCGCGGCGGGGGCGGTCCGCTATCCCTTGCAGGAGGGCCTGCGCCCCGGGGATCGCGAGGAGCTTCCGGGAGCGTGCGGTCGCGTCGCGTTCGGCGAGCGCATCGGCCAGGGTCATCGAGGCATCGGCGGGAGGCAGCACCAAGGGAAGGCGTTCGGCGCCGAGGACATCCTGCCTTGAGGGATCGCCGGGGACGTATTCGAAGGTCCCGCCAAACAGGTTAGACGCGAATGCCGCGACCTGCGGGAAGCTCCGCTCACCGCTGCCAAGGGTGGCGGAGGTGCCGATGAACCGGACGTCTGACGGCGCCCGGCCAACACGGTCGAGCAGCCGGCGCATGAGCATCCCAAGCTCAAGGGCGAGGGCTCCGTCGTAAGAATGCACCTCGTCGAGCACGACGAATTGCCAGCCGTTGCCGTCGTTTTCGAAGAGCGGCCGGTCGCCGGGACGCATGAGGAGGTACTCAAGCATGGCGTAGTTGGTGAGAAGGATGTGGGGCGGGGTGCGCTGCATCTCGTCGCGTGAGATGAGCTCGTTGGGCCGGGCGGGTGCCAGCTGGAGATTCCGGCGGGCTGCCTCGGCCCGGCCGCGTGTCTCTTCGGTCTCGCCGGTGTAGCGGCCGAAGGTAATCTCGGGACAATCGGCGAGGAGTTCGCGCAGGCGCTTGAGCTGGTCGTTCGCGAGCGCGTTCATGGGGTAGAGGAGAAGCGCGCGGACGCCGGGCCCGAGGGTCCCGGCTTCGTGTTCGCGGAGCAGCGCATCGATCACCGGGATGAGGAACGCCTCGGTCTTGCCGCTGCCCGTGCCGGTGGCGACGACGAGGTTGCGGCCCCGCCCGGTGACGTGCTCGGCTGCCTTCGACTGGTGGGCGTAGAGCGGGCGATCGATGGGCAGGCCGTGTTCCATGCGCCGCTGGAGCCAACGCTGCGAGAGGATGCCCTGCCCGACCAGCTCTCGAATGGAGGAACCGGGGCGAAAGGGAGGCGATGACTCGAGGATCGGCCCGGCCACGAGCGGCACATCCTCGCCGAGACGGGTCCACTCGTTGCGGATGGCCTCGTTGATGGCGGGATCGTTCGTGCGCATCACCGAGCGGAGATAACGGCCGTAGGACTCCTCGATGGCGTCCCGGGTGGCGATGGGGTCCAGACGGGTCATGCAGGAAACCTCGCGGATACGATGAGTTCGGCCAGGCAGAGGTCGTGGGCGTGGAGCTCCGGGAAGGCTTCGCGCAGTTGCAGGAGCGCGGCGGGGACGCGGGTGGCGCCAAGAATGCCGCGGGCGACGAGCCGGTCCTCGAGGGCCCAGGCGAGCGACATTGCGGGGAAGAGGCGATAGCCGCTGCGCACCCCCGGGAAGGATCGCACGCCGCAAAAATCGTACCGGAGCTTCTGCCTGATGATCTCGTTGGCGTCTCCGTACGGGAGCCGGAGTGTGTCGACGATGGATTGGAGGTCGCTCGCGAGGGCGCGGGCGGGGCCACTGTGGCCCTGGAGGGCGCCGAACGTCAGGGCCTGGCACGCATCCCAGCCATCGTCGGTGAGGAACAGGGCGTCGGACTGACCGTAGGTGCGGGCGGCAGCGCCGGCAGGAACGACCAGCCCGCTCAGGTGACCTGCGATCGAGGCGTGGCGGCTCTCCGGGAGGTCGCCGGCGGCCACACCGAGGTAATCACGGCAACGGTCGCGCGCCCGGTCGTCGTCGAGCGAGAAGTCGAAGGCGGCGCCGAGCGGCGGCCAGAGCGACCATAGCCCGGTTCGGACGGCATCGGAAGGGAAAGAGCGCGCGCGCCAGGCGCTTCGCCATCGCGGGATGCCGAGCATCTTCACGAACCTGAGGAGGCGTTCGCTCCGGGGGGCATCGACCATGGCGGCGAACAGGGGAGACACGTCCACTTCGGCCCTCCCGAGGGCTTCGCCGACGGCGTGCCAGGAGCAGTCGGTCCACTTCTCGGGCAGTTGCATGCTCAGGACCTTGCAGAGGATATCGAGCAGGCTGCGCGCGTGCGCGGGGTCGCTCGCCAGCCTGGCGACTTCCTCCATGGCTTTCGCATTGGCGGGCTGGGCCAGTGCACGCTCCAGGAGGCCCTCCACGGAGGTTGGCAGCGACCGGAGGTGCCGGTCGAGGTCCGCGCCGCCCACCGTGAGGCCGCGGTTGTGCAACCGCGCACTCCCCAGCCAGTCGTCCTCGGACCAAATGGCGAACTGGAAGCGGCCGAGCCACCCGTCCATGCCGGGGAAGCGCGCCTCCCATGCGTCGCCCACCCGGGAGGCGGACTCGGGTTCGATCGGCTCCCACGGGGCCCACTGGCTTTCGAGGTGAACGCTCAGGCCGGCGCCAGCGTGGCTCTGCCTCCAGTTGAAGACCAGTTCGTCACCTTCGAAGTGCGAGGCGAGGTCCGATACTTTGGGCGGCTTGAATGCGCCAGCAACGAGACTGCGGATCGCTTCGGCACCGGGCTGCGCGAGCTCGAGCCGGAATTGAAAGAGCGCGGCCGTGCTGGCGGCGAGCGTGTCGGCGAAGCGGGCCGGACTGAGCCTGGCCGGGAAAGGACGGGCGAACTCTTCGCGCTGCGAAGGGGCTGACGCTCCGGACTCCCGCAGCGTCAGTGAGAGTGACGCAGCTCCCGGACCTTCGACTTCCAGATTCCAGTCGCTGGAGAGCAGGTCGTCGACCGAACGGGTGAGGACCCTCTGATAGGGGCGAGGCACGTCCCGGCGCCAGCGCCACCGCACAGTGGGCAGGACGACGACGGCCGAGACTTCGCGGCCGCTGCGCGGATCCCGAACGTTGAAGGGGATCCGCCCGTTCCGATTGCGGTCTTCGAGCAGCCAGCAGGTGCCGTCTTGCTCCGCGCGGTCCTGCTGCTCGAGCACCTCAAGCCTGGCATCCGCGCTGACGAGCACCGCGCGCGGGGCGGCCGAGTTGCCCGCGATGGCAAGTGTCCGGGGAACCTCGAAGGTCATCCGGGGGAGAAGGTGCAGCGTGGCCTGGAAGCCCTGCCCGAGGGGGCCGGTCGCTTCGAGTTCCCAGCGGCCGACATCTTCGCGCGGGATGAGCTCCTGGAGCGGGACTCTCCAGTGCTTCTGCTCAGGATCGAATACGGCACCAAGTTCGCGCGGGGACCGTGCTGCTTCCTCACCCGCGGCATTGCGGACGGCGATCTGCCAGTAGCGGAGGGCGGCACCATCGGGGCCGGTTGCGGGGATGAGGACCTCGGGGAGGTGGTCTTCGAAGGCGAGCACGGCCTCCTCGACTGGTGCCAGGTAGCCGGGGACTTCCGGGCGGGAGAGGTGAGCCCGGCGGGGTTCGCGGACGAGTTCGAACTGGCTCTCGCCAACCCGCAACCAGCTGCCGCCATCGACGCCCAGGCATTCAGCAACAACGCGGCCCCAGGCACCGTGGAGCGGCCGTGGAGCCTGGATTGACACCAGCTCGCCGTCGGTACTGATGGGAGCGGCTGCGTCGTGCAACAGGTACCAGGCATCACCTTCGAGATATTCGCCGCTTGAGCGCGCGCGCAGCGTGGTCGTCGAGAAGAACAGCGCGGGGCGCGAAACGCTGAGGGACGGGAGGCTCCAGGACGCGGCGGTCCGGCCATCGGGTGTGACGAGGGCGACCTGGAGGGCGGTGAAGCTGCCAGTGAGTTCGTGCTCGGTCTTCGTGCCGAGGCGCTGCCAGAGCGGCAGCGTCGCCGGGTAGTCGGCCGGACCAAAGCCGGGGGCGGTCACGCGCCAGCGAAGCGGACCTATCGCCGGGTCCTGGTGAGGGAGTTCCAAGACCACGCGCCAGAGGCCGGGGTCGAAGGTGAGAGCCGGGACCTTGTAGCGGCGGCGGGCGGCTTCACGCAGCGCGGCCGGCGCGCGTTCGGCGGCAGGCCGGGCACGGACCCAATCCCCGATTGCGTCGCGCAGCCACGGGGGGAGGCCGTAGCCGCTGTCAGCGCGCTGCTCGGCGATGTGGCGCGCGAACCCAAGGGAGCGGTCGAGGACGTCGCGGGCGGCGGGACCTCCGTAGACGATGAACCGCCGCAACGAACGCGGCAGATGCTTCTCGTCCGGGGGACGGCGGGCCAGGGTCTGCTGGATTTCGTCTCCGGTTGACCCGCTGCGTTCAGGAGCGGTGACCGCTGGCCAGATGACATTCTCCATCAGAGCGGGAACCAGGAGGCGTGGTACGAGTGCGTGGGCGAGGACCCGCGTCCGGTATCGCATCGCTTTCTCGTTTCGGACCAGGTGTTCAAAGTCCGGAAGTCGCTTGTTCCCGAGGTACTTCAGGTACCAGGGGCCGATGTTTTGCTGCCATTCGCTCTCCATGGCGAAGGCGTTCAACACATGGGGCCAGAGGGTGATTCCGTCCGATTCGCGCGCGGCGATTTCGGTGATGGCGGCCGCGAGCATGCTGGGGTATTGGCCCGGGTTTTGGCCCCGGCGAACGAGGTCGCGGATCGCCTGGACCGCCTGCTGGAACTCGCCGTCTGTGAGCTGGATCTCACCGATGAGCTGAACGTGTTTGATGCGCTCCGCGAGTGCCTGGTCCAGTTCCTTTGCACCGCCCACAGTCCGCCCTCCATGGCGCCGGGATCCTACGCGGGGGATTTTGAGATCACAATCGCGACAGGTCCTGTCGCATTCGACGCGGAGGTGGCGGTTCTGCGGTGGGTGCAGTTACCGGGTTGATCCTTTCGTTTCCTGGCGGTCACCGGATGGTGGACGGAGCTGCAACCATGCCTCAATCCGCCCTCCACGATCGCGGCCGACTATCAACCTATGACAACGCTGCTGCCCCGCCCGTCGAGCCTGCCCTCCACCGCAGTGGGCCCCGACCCGGTGCGCGTGGGGGTCCTTGGCTACGGCTATTGGGGCCCGAACCTCGCGCGCAACATCGCCCAGCATAGTGAGACGACGCTGGCGACAATCGCGGACCTGAGCACGAAGCGGCTCATGGCCGCGAGGGCGAACCACCCCGCAACGTACCTGACCACCGACGCGGACGAGGTCCTCAGGGACCCGGCGATCGATGCGGTGGTGGTGGCGACGCCGCCGGAGACGCACCACGACCTGGTGGTTCGCGCCCTTGAATCCGGGAAGCATGTGCTGGTGGAGAAGCCGCTGGCGACGAGCGTCGCCGATGCGGAGGAGATGGTGGAGCTGGCGCGCCGCTGCGGCCGGACGCTCGCGGTCGACCACACGTTCCTGTTCACGGGGGCGGTGAAGCGGATGAAGCGCTACTTCGAGTCGGGTGAGATCGGCGATGTCTATTACTACGACTCGACACGCATCAACCTGGGACTCTTTCAGCACGAGACGAACGTGATCTGGGACCTGGCTCCGCATGATATCTCGATCATGCTGCACCTGATTGACATCCCGATCCGGAGCGTTTCGGCGTTCGGCGCCCGGCACGTGGACACGAATGTGGAGAACATCGCGTACATCACGATCCAGTTCGAGCCGCCACTGCTGGCGCACTTCCATGTGAACTGGCTGGCGCCGACGAAGGTGCGACGGACGATCATCGGCGGCAGCAAGAAGATGCTGGTGTACGACGACGCGGAGATCGACGAGAAGCTGAAGGTATACGACTCGGGTGCGCGGTTGTGCGCCTCCCAGGAGGACATCTACCGGAGCCTGGTCGAGTACCGCACGGGCGATGTGGTGGCGCCGCGGCTGGACAAGATGGAGGCCCTCGCGGCGGAGACAGCGCACTTCGCGCGGGTGGTCCGGGGCGAGGAACTGCCGGTCTCGAGCGGTGAGCTCGGCCTGCGGGTGGTGCGCATCATCGAAGCCGCGCAGGAGTCGCTCCGGCGCGGCGGCTACCCGGTGGAGGTGGCGGCATGAAGGTCCCGTTTGTCGATATGAGCCGGCTTCACGCGCCGACACGCGATGCGCTCATCGAGGCGTTCGCGCGGGTGGTGGATTCGGGCGCGTTCGTACAGGGGCACGAGGTGGAGTCGTTCGAGCGGGAATTCGCGGCGGCGTATGGCGTGCCCCATGCCCTCGCCGTCAACAGCGGCACGGCGGCGCTGCACCTGGCGCTGCAGGCGTGCGGTGTGGGCCCCGGCGACGAGGTAATCACGGTCGCGAACACGTTCATCGCAACGGCGGAGGCGATTTCATTGGCGGGCGCGACGCCCGTGTTCGCGGAGATCGTCGAGGGCGGCCATGTCATCGACCCGGAGGACGTGGAACGGCGCATTACGCCGCGGACGAGGGCGATCATCGCGGTGCACCTGTACGGGGAAGTAGCGGACATGCCGGCGCTGCGCGCTATCGCGACGCGTCACGGGCTGAAGCTGATCGAGGATGCCTGCCAGGCGCACGGCGCGATGCTCGGCGGCGGGTTCGCGGGGACGCTTTCGGATGCGGGGTGCCTGAGCTTCTATCCAACCAAGAACGTGGGCACGGTGGGCGAAGGCGGCATGGTGCTGACAGGCGACGGGGCCGTGGCCGAGCGGGTGGCAAGCCTTCGGAATCACGGCCAGGCGGCGCGGCACCTGCACACGGAGCCGGGCTACAACTACCGGATGTCCGAACTGCAGGCAGCTGCGCTTCGCGTGCTGGCGCCTCACCTGAGCGAATGGAACGCGGCACGCATCGCGGCGGCGGGCTGGTACGCGACGGGGCTCGCGGGGCTCGGACTCCAGGCGCCCGAGCCGCTGGGCGAACGGCACGTGTTCCACCTCTACGTGGTGCGTCACCCCGAGCGGGACGCGCTGGCGCGGTACCTGGGCGAGTGCGGAATCGCGACGGCGGTGCACTACCCCACGCCCATCCACCTCCAGCCGGCGTATGCGGCGCACGGGGCGGGAGCCGGTTCGCTGCCGCGCACGGAGGCGGCCGTACGCGAGATTCTTTCGTTGCCCATGCACCCCTCGATCACGAAGGACGAGGTCGATGCGGTGTGCGGCGCGATCCGTGCGTTTGTGGAAGGCCGCGGGGCGGCAGGAAGGACGGTTGCGGCATGAATACGCTCCAGGGCAGCCGGGTTCTGATTACCGGGGGCGCGGGCCTCGTCGGTTCGCATATCGCCGATCGCCTCGTGCCTGAGGATGTCGCCGAGGTCGTCGTGCTCGACAACTTCGTGCGCGGGCGGCACGAGAACCTGGACGCTGCGAGGGCGGGCCTGCGCAAGCTGACGGTCGTCGAGGGGGACATCACGGACCCCGCGACGGTGGCACGCGCGATGGCGGGCATCGACTACGTGTGGCACCAGGCGGCACTCCGCATCACGCAGTGCGCCGAAATGCCGCGGCTCGCCGTCGATAGCCTCATCGGTGGGACCTTCAATGTGCTGGAGGCGGCGGTCAACGCGGGCGTGCGGAAGGTCGTCGCGGCCTCGAGCGCGAGCGTGTATGGGGAGCCTTCGTACGTACCAATGGACGAGGCACACCCGTTCAACAATCGCACGCTGTATGGGGCGGCGAAGGTGGCGGACGAGCAGATCCTTCGGGCGTTCAACGACATGTACGGGCTGCCGTACGTGGCGCTGCGGTACTTCAACATCTACGGGCCGCGAATGGACGCCTACGGGGTGTACACGGAAGTGATGATCCGCTGGCTGCAGCGGCTGGAGAATCACCAGGCGCCGATCATCTTCGGCGACGGCATGCAGACGATGGACTTCGTCTACGTGGGGGACGTGGCGGAAGCGAACGTGCGGGCGATGAAGTCGGACAGCTCGGACGACGTGTTCAACGTCGCGACGGGTGTGGAGACGAGTCTGCGGCACCTCTGCCGGTTGCTGTGCGACGCGGCCGGGCATACGGAGATGGAGCCGCTGTTCGAGCCCGTGCGGAAGGTGAACCCGGTGACGCGGCGGCTCGCGGCGACGGAGCACGCGCGCGAGGGTATCGGCTTCGTGGCGGAGACGACGCTGGAGGATGGGCTGGGGGAGCTTGCGGCCTGGCACCGGAGCCTTGGCCGCGAACTGGTGGGCGCGCGATGATCCCGATCACGAAACCGTGCGTGGGCGAGGAAGAGGCGCGCGCCGCGGCAGAGGCCGTGCTCTCGGGGTGGCTCTCGCAGGGTCAGCGCGTCCAAGCGTTCGAGACAGCAGTCGCGGAGTACGTGGGCGCGAAGCATGCGATCGCGACGAGCAACTGCACGACTGCGCTGCACCTGGCATTGCTGGCGGCAGGTGTGGGCCCAGGAGACGAGGTCATCTGTCCGTCGTTCAGCTTCATCGCGACGGCGAACGCGGTGGTCCATGCGGGGGCGACGCCGGTGTTCGTGGACATCGACCGGCGGACGTACAACATCGATAAGGAGCTGATCGAAGCGGCCATCACGCGGCGGACGAAGGCGATCATCCCGGTGGACCAGATCGGTCTGGCGGCGGACATCCCGTCGGTGACGGCCATAGCTCGCCGGCATGGTCTGCGCGTGGTGGAGGATGCCGCGCCTTCGCTCGGAGCGACGGCGGGCGAAGTGCGGGTGGGCGCGATGAGCGACTTCACCTGCTTCAGCTTTCACCCGCGCAAGAGCATTACGAGCGGCGAAGGCGGGATGATCACGACGAACGACGACCGCGCGGCGGAGTATCTGCGCTGCATTCGGTCGCACGGGGCGTCGTCGAGCGACCTCGCGCGGCACACCTCGGGGACGACGGATATCGAGGAGTACCGGGAGCTCGGTTACAACTACCGGATGACGGACATCCAGGGCGCGGTGGGCGCCGTGCAGATGGGCCGCCTCGAGGGGATTCTCATCGCACGGGGGGCACTGGCGCGACGGTATGACGCGCTGCTGGCGGGTGACCCGCGGGTGGAGACGCCGTTCGTGCCGGAAGGGTACCGGCACACGTACCAGTCGTACTGTGTGCGCCTGGTCGGGCAGGACAGGGCCGCGATCATGGCGGCGCTGGCGGCGAAGGGTATCGCGAGCCGGCGCGGTGTGATGGCGATTCACCTGGAGCCCTGGTACCGCGAACGCTGGCGGGACGTGTCGCTTCCCGAGACCGAGGCGGCGACGGCGAACACGCTCCTCCTGCCGTTGTACGCGGGCATGACCGAGGCGGAGCAGGACGAGGTGATCGATGCCCTTCGCGCGGCCCTTGCTTAGCACGGCGAAGCGCATGGCGCGCCGCGCGGGCGTGACCCGGGCGCGGGTGGCCGCGGCGCGAATGTGCTGCGAACGGAACGCCCTGGCACTCCGGGCGAAGCACCGCGTGCGTGCGCGCATCCTTTGCTATCACTCTGTCGGGACGCCCGCATGGGGGATAAACGACGTGGCGCCGCGGCGGTTCGAACGGCAGCTGCGGCTGGCGCTGGATGAAGGTTGGCGGTTCGTGCCGGCGGCGGCGATCGCCGAGGGAACGGCCGGGCCGGGAACGCTCGCGATCACCTTCGATGACGGCGTGTCGACGGTCCTCACGAAGGCCGCCCCGATCCTGCGGGAGCACTGCATCCCGTTCTCGGTGTTCGTGGTGAGCGAGTGGTCGGACGGCCGCCACGACTTCGGCGATGGGACGATCCTGGGCTGGCGCGACATCGAGACACTCGCCGCGATGGGGGCGGAGATCGGGAGCCATTCGTTGGACCATCCGAATTTCCGCGACCTCGACGGGGATGCGGCGTTGGAGCAGCTGGCGCGGTCGCGGGAGGTGATCGCGGCGCGCACGGGCATCGATGCGCGGACGTTCGCGATCCCGTTCGGACAATCGGGAAACTGGACCGAGGCGGCGCAGCGGGCGGCTCGCCTGGCGGGGTATACGACGGTCTACGCTCAGGCGGAGGAGACGCGCTTCCAGGGGACGGTGCCGCGCACCTTCGTGACGCGCTTCGACGGCGACCGGGTGTTCCGGGCCGCTCTGGGCGGAGCTTTCGACCGCTGGGAGGAGTGGTTCTGATGGCCGCACCAACCATCGCGGTTGTGATTCCGACGCGGAACCGGGCGGAGTTCCTGCGGGATGCGCTGGCGGCTCTACGCCGCCAGACGATGGCGGACTTCGAAGTCTTTGTGATGGACCAGAGCGACGGCGACGCCAGCCGGGAGATCACGGAAGGGTTCGGCGACCCGCGGTTCCACTACCGGCGGATGCCGCGGCCGGGCGGCTGTCCAGCGCGGAACTATGGGGCGGCGCTCGCAAGCGCGGAACTGGTGGCCTTCCTGGACGATGACAGCGAGCCGGCGCCGGACTGGCTGGCGGCGATCGTGGGCCACTTCAGGCGCGATGAGGATCTCGGGTTCGTGTTCGGGAACCTGCGGGCGCCGTCGTTCGACCCGGCGCTGGGCGAAATCCCGGAGTGCCTGGCGGGCGACCTTGTGCGCCCGGGCGACGGGGTGCGGACACTCATGCGGCACTGCTCGGGCGGCTGCATGGCGGCACGGAAGACGCTGCTGCGGCGCATCGGTGGGTTCGATGAGCTGCTTGGGCCGGCGAATCCGGGAGTGCGGGCGAACGACGTTTCGATGGCGTACAAGGTGCACCGCAGCGGCGCGAAGTGGCTGGCGGCGGCGGACGTGGAAGTGATCCACACGCACGGGTTCCGGCCGCACGCGGGGATGGACGCCATCCACGCGTCCTCGATGCACGGCTCCGGGGTGTTTTGGGGGCGAAGGCTGCGCCAGGGCGATGCGCGGGCGGCGGTCCATTTCGTTGTGGCCGAAGCGGGCCTGCTGCGGCGGCCCCTGGGGCACATCGTGCGCGGGCAGAAGCCGCGCGGGGTGAAGCCGGCGTGGCGGCACCTCAAGGGATTCCTGGATGGGCTGCGGCTCCCTGCTGACGTGGGACAGGTGACGGGCGCGGTCTTCCGGCGGATGGAGGCGACCGGCCAGCTCGACCCGGTCCAGGCGCCGGCGGGCACAACGCCGCCCGCGACGCCGTTCGTGCGCTCCTAGCGAGGGCACTGGGCGGCAGCGGAACCGGTCAGGCGAGGCCGTTGAGCTTCGCGAACGGGTCCCAGGCGGGGTCGCGATGCCAGTCGTACTCCATAGCGGCGGCGACAGTCCCGGCGACGGATGCACCTTCCAGGCGCTCGATCGCGGCGAGCGCCATGTCGATCCCCGCAGAGACGCCGGCCGACGTCATGATGTCGCCATCGACGACCCAGCGGGCCTCTGGCACCCAGTTCACGGCGGGGCCATGCTCGATGACCCACTTCCAGGAGCGTTTGTTGCTGGTCGCGCGGCGGCCATCGAGGAGGCCGGCGGCGGCGAAGACCGCGGAGCCCGTACAGACGGAGGTCATGAGCGCGGTCGAGGCGGCGCGTTCGCGGACGAAGGCCTTCTGGGCCTCGTCGTGAACGCCCTGGCGGGTGCCCATGCCACCGGGGAGCAGCAAGAGATCGAGCGGCGGACAGCTGGCGAATGAATGATCGGCGAGGACCCGGGGGCCCTGCGCGCTGGCGGCGGGCCCGCCGTCGTGGGAAATCATCAGGAGCTGGTTGGCGGGATCGAAGTGCTTGAGCATGCCGAAGGCTTCGGCCGGGCCGAAAACGTCGAGCAATTCGAACCCTTCGAAGAGGACGATGCCGTAGGTTCGCGCCATAGTTGCCTCCGCGCGCATGGTGGCACGCGGCGCGGGGCGCGGCCAGCGGGCGGTGCGCCGGGGCCGGCGGGTCAGCGTTTGCGGGCGACGACCAGGAGCTTGTGGCAGAGGCCCGCGGCGACGGGGTTCGCGGCAATGACGTGCGTCCAGCCGGTGGCGCGGCCGCGCACCTCGGGCACGAGGTAGTAGCCGAGGCAGCGTTCGACTTCGAACACGGAGCCCACGGTCTTGAGCAGCGCACGCCGGCTGAGGAGGCGGACGTGCGTATCGTCGCGGGCGTTCCAGACGGTGCCATCACGCACGTAGCGGGCGATGCCCTTCCAGGACTCGAGAGAGTAGCGGTTCGGGGTGGAAAGCAGGACGTGCCCGCCGGGCTTCGTAACGCGGGAGACTTCGCGGAGGAGCGCCCCGGCGTTCCACGGGTCGAAATGCTCGATGATCTCGAAGGCGACGGTGACATCGGCGCAGGCATCGGCGAAGGGGAGGCGGAGGGCATCGCCGCGGATGGCCTGGCGGCCGGCGGCGTGGGCGGCACGGCACTCGCCGAGGCTCATGTCGTGGGTGACGAGGCGGGTGCCCAGGGCGGCGGCGACCATGGCGGAGTAGCCGCCATCGCCGGCGGCGACATCGAGGGTGAGGCCGCCGGGCGTTTTGGGGATGTCTTTGAGGGCGCCCGCGACGAGGCGTGCGCGGCCATCGAGCCAGCGTGCGTAGCTGGTTCCGGCGGATTCGCGGGTGGTCATCCTGTTCCCTCCGGCCGCGCCACCAGGGCGTGCCCGGGGCGGGGATTGGCTGGTCCGTCGGCGCGCAACCGCGGCGGAGTGGGGGCGCCATGCAGCGCGTAGAGCTCCAGCAGGTCGTCGGCGACGCGGGCGACGGAGAAGTGACGGCGAACGTGGGCGGCGGCCGCCGCGCCGAGGCGCGTGCGCAGGCCCGGGTTCGTGGCGAGCATCGCCAGTGAGGCTGCCAGTGACTCCGGGTTGCGGGGCTCCGCCCCGAGGCCGGTCTCGCCGGGTATGACGGCCTCTTCGGGGCCGCAGAAGGTGATGACGGGGGGCAGGCCACGGCCCATCGCCTCTAGGAGCGCGATGGACATCGAGCCCGCGGGCACGGCGAGCGCGAACACGTCCATGGCATCCAGGTAGGGCGCGGGCGCCGCCTGGTTTCCGGCGAAGTGGACGTGGGCGGCGATGCCGAGTTCGGCCGCGAGCGCTTCCAGGTCCGGACGCAGGGGCCCATCGCCGACGAGAAGCAGGTCGCAAGGCGTTTGCGCGCGGACGATGGCGAAGGCGCGGAGGAGGTCGAGCAGGCCCTTGCCCTCGGCGAGGCGGACGAGGCTGCCGATGACGGTCGCGCCGGGCTCGATGCCGAGGCTGGTGCGAACGCGTTCGCGGCCGGCGGCGCGGCCGGCCTCCGCGGTGTCGTCAATGGGGACCCCGTTGAGGATGGCGGCGAAGCTCGCGCAGCGGACGCCCAGGCGCTCCCGGCGGAGACGGGCGTTGCGGCGCGAGACCGCGACGAGCGTGTGCCCGAGATGATCCATCGCGAAACGGGTCGCCTGCGCGGGGCGCGTGGGTGCTTCGACGGGGACGTCGTGCTCGGTGACGACGACGGTGGCGCCGGTGGCCGCGCGGGCGAGAGCGACGAAGCCGAGCCCGCCGGTGGCGCCGCCGGTGTGCAGGTGCACGGCATCCGGATGGAGGGCGCGGAGGGTCCGGCCGAGGCGCGCCAGGCGTGGGAGCTGCTGGCGGCGGCCGCCGCGGGCGTCGGTATCGAGGCGGAGGGCGGCGGCGCCGGCAGCGGTCACGCGGGCGGCGACGGCATCGAACAGCGGTGCTTCGGGCACGAAGACGGACGTGGTGATGCCGCGCCGGACGTATTCGGCGGCGAGGTCGATGACGTGGGTCTCCATCCCGCCGACGGCGGTCGATTGGAGGGCGAGAACGACGCGGCGGATGGGCTTCTGCTGGCTCATGCGGGCACCTCGCGGAGGCTGCGTGGGAGGCGGTAGCGGGCCGCCTGCTCAAGGATCAGTTCGACAAGCACCTGGTCGTTGCGAACGCCGTCGAAGCGCTCCTCGGCGACGCGGCGGGCGCGGGCGCCCATTTCGGGGAGGATGTAGCGGTTGGCGATGGCCGCGGCGAGCGCGTCCGCGAGGGCCCCGGCCTCGGGGCGCACAAGCCAGCCGGTCTCGCCGTGATCGACGATATCGCGGGCGCCACCGACGTCACCCACGATGACGGGCAGACCGCTCGCCATGGCCTCGACGCTGACGTGGCCGAAACACTCGGCGCGGGTGGGCATGACGAAGAGATCGGCTTCCTGGTAGAGGCGCACGAGGTCCGGGGAATTCGGTTCGCAGCGATGGACCGTGACGCCGGGGGTCTCGGGCACGTCTTCGCGCGTGACGACATCGAGGACGCAATCGCGGGCGAAGCGTTCGCGCATGACCTGGAGCAGGATGTGGCCGCCCTTGCGGGCGAAATCGCCGCCGACGAAGAGGAGCTTGAGCGGCCCTTCGTGGACGCGGCGGGGCCGGGGCTTCCAGAGGGAGAGGTCGACGCCGGGGTGGAGGACGCGAATGCGGCGGTCTTCGACACCGGCGCGGCGAAGGCCATCGGCGGCCCAGTTCGATATCGGGGTGAAGAGGGAGACCTGTGCGAAGAGCGCGCGCTCGGAGAGTTCCGAGAGCTTGCGGCGGGGGCCGCGGCGGGGCGCGCGGTTGAAGTAGAGCGGAGCCATGGATTCCTGCTGCTCCAGGCTCCAGTCGGTTTCGAGCACGACGGGGCGCTTGAGGGGCCCGGCCTGGGCCCAGAGGTAGGGCACGACGAGCTCGCCGCAGCTGGTCCAGATGACATCGGGACGGGGGATGGAGGCGAAGGAGCGTGCCTCGATGACGGCGCGGGCGCGGCCGCGAAAACCCCGCGGTGCGGGCAGGCGCTCGATGAGGCCGCCGTCGTGCCAGCCGCTGACCTGGCGGTAGATGGGGTCGATGCGGCCATCGAGGCGGGTGTGCGCCTCGATATTGAGCTGACGGGTCTTCCAGCCGGCGTAGGTGGAGCCGAGGAAGAGCACACGCGGCCGTTGATTACGTCTAGTCATTGATGTTTTACGTTCGCCTTACCGTTTCAAGGGGATCGAGCGGCCCCGGTTCGGCACTCTCCACCACCGTAGGGAATGGCGGACGCCGCGCGGTTGAGCGCATGTAGTGAGGTGGTCCGTCCGCCACCGGTTCTCCTCTTTTCGATGCGGCCGTGACAACCGGGGAGCACCCGCCGGGGATAGGGACTCCCCCCACTTCGCCTGCCCTTCGAGACCGTCGAAGGGAGAGGTAGCGGTCCTGTGTGGGGCCGGGGATGTGGGGAGTTCGCTGTGAAACGCATTGGTCTGTTCGTTGCCGCAACCATCCTTGCCGCCTTCGCGGCGACCCTGTTCATGCTGCCGGGGCAGGGGCCGAAAGGCGCGGAAGCGGCGGTTCCGGCCGGGTCGACGGTGCCCTACCAGGGCGGCGCGTGGAACCTGCACGGGGCCAACATGGCCTGGTACAACTGGGCGTGTGACTTCGGTTGCGGGCCGAACGGCGGCGTCTCGAGCACCGGCGGTGCAATGGGGCAGCGGCTCGCGCAGGCGCAGCAGGCGGGCCTCCGCAACGTGCGCTGGTGGATGTTCGAGGGCAACGCCTGGCAGGTGACGCGCGACGCCTCGGGCATGCCGACGGGGATCAACCCGGCGGTGTACACCGACCTGGACGCCGCGCTGGCGCTCGCTCGCCAGTACGACCTGTACTACACGCTGGTGCTGTTCAACTTCCCGGGCGACATCCCGCAGAGTTGGGTGAACGACCCGGTCCAGCGCCAGAAGCTGGCGGAGGTGCTGGCGCCGCTGTTCGCGCGGTACGCGAACGAGCCGCGCATCTTCTCGTGGGAAGTCTTCAACGAGCCCGAATGGGACATGTGGAACGGAAAGGTGAATTCGGCGAACACGCAGGCGACGGTCCGCGGGATCGTGAACGCAGTGCACGCGAATTCGAGCAAGTACGTGACGGTCGGATCGGCGATGCTGGACGGCCTGACGTTCTGGACGGGCATGGGCCTCGATTACTACCAGGCGCACTGGTACGACTACATGCAGCCGGGCGACTGGAATATGCCGGCGCGCGACTACTCGTCGGTGAAGGCCCAGTACGGTATCGACGGGCCGTTGGTCGTCGGGGAGTTCTTCTCCGGGACGGGACAGGCGGCGGTGGACCGCTGGGAGACCTTCTACACGCGCGGCTACGCGGGGTCGTGGGCCTGGTCGCTCTTCCCGGAGAAGACAGCGGACAAGATGGCGATCGACTTCGCCGCGGCATCGACGTTCACGCAGCGGCACGCGAGCGTGGTTGGCCCGCGCAATGGCGGTGGCGGAAGCCTGCCGCAGCTGCCGCCGACGGCGACGCCGACCGAGACGCTGCCGACCCGGGCGCCGACCCTCCCGCCGGCGGTGAACACGCCCGCGGCCCAGCCGACGAACCCGCCCGCGCAGCCGACCAATCCGCCCGCGCAGCCTCCGGCATCGACGACGAACTGGGTGACGGTGGCGAGCGCTTCGCCCTCGGCCCTGGCCGCCCGGCAGCAGGTGACGGCGAACGTCTCGGTGACGGCGCCAAAGGCCGGGAACTACCTCATCGACGTGGAGTTCTACAACCCCGCGGGCGAGAAGGTGTACCAGAAGTGGTATGACAGCCAGGCATTTACCGCCGGGCAGGCGCGGACCTACGCGGTGAATTGGACGCCGCCGGCGAACGCCGCGAAAGGCGACTGGGTGGTGAAGATCGGGGTGTTCACGCCCGGCTGGAGCCAGCTGGTGACGTGGGACAACGAGACCGGGGGCGCATTCACGGTCCGCTGACGCATCAAACAGGACCTTCTCCAGGCAGAACGACCCGGGTGCGCCGCCCGGGTCGTTCTGCGTTCGCGAAATTCGCGGTCAGGGGTCCAGGTCTTCGGCGAGGAGGGCGTCGCGGGAGCCGAGGGAGACGCCGAACTGGCGAAGCTCGCGGCCGAAGCGGGTCGTGCGCTCGGCGACTCCCGCCATCTGCGTGCGGGAAGGGGTCACCTTCACCCAGAGCCGCCGCCGGGGGACGTAGAAGGTGATGCCGAGGCCAACGGTCGCAAGGGCCACGGCGACCCAGATGAAGAGGTCGCCGGGGTCGCGGCGAACGGACACGCCCGAGGCTTCGACGCGTTCCTCGAAGGTGTAGGTGTAGCCGGTGCCCGGCTCGACGGGCGTGCGGCGCGTGAGAACGGCGGAATCGTCGCCCAGGCCGGTGACGAAGAGGTACGGTTCGCCGGAGCGCGTGGAGAGCATCTGGACGGTGGCGGAGCCATCGATGGCGCCGGGCATGTCGTCGATGCGGACGGCGGGGATGGAGCGCGGGCCCTCGTAGGTGATCGTATAGGCGCCGACGGCGGTCGGCGAGCCGCGCTGCAGGGTCCGGGGGGAGCCATCGTCGCCGGAGACGACGACGCGCAGGTCGTCGCCGGCGGCCCGCCAGGAGACGCCGACGATGGCGATGTCGTTCACGGCGCCGGCCGCACGCGGGAAGGCGAGGGCGGCGATGGCGACGTCGTCCTCGGGACCGGCGGCGGTGCCGGTGTTCGTGCCCATCTGGGGCAGATCCTGTTCGAAGAGCACCGTTCCCGCGGCGTCGGTGACCTTCAGGAGGGGCACCGCCGTGGTGCGGTTCTCGAAGTCGAGGACGTCGTCGAAGACGGTGCGGCCGGTGGCGTCGGTGATGCGGAGGCGGGCGAGGTCGTTGAAGAAGGCGGCCTGGTGCACGCGATAGCCGAAGGCGCTGCAGGGGTCGTTGACGGTGGTGGTGCAGGTCTTCGTCTCGTCGCCTCGGCGGACTTCGATGACGCTCCGGTAGTCCACGATGTTGCCGCCCGCATCGATGCCGCGATGGCTATCGAGGACGCTGATGAACATCTGGCCGGGACCGGGGTTATCGAAGACGCGCGCGGCGGGGGTGTTTTCGGCGATGACGAGGGTCTTATCGAACCCGGCAAGGCGCGTGAGCAGGCCGCCGACGAGGAGCAGCAGCAGGGCCAGGTGGCTGGCGAAGGTTCCGTACTGGCTCCAGGAGAATCGTTCGGCGAAGAGGTAGACGGCATCGCCGCTGGAGCGGGTGCGCTCGACGCGATACCGGCGCTGGCGCAGCGCGGAGGCGACGGCCTCGGCGCCGCCCGGGTGGGTGAACGTGGCGCGATGGTGGGCGGTTTCGAAGTAGCGGTCGCCGACGTCTTTCGCGGGGCGCCGGACGCTCCGGATGGTTGGCCGCAGGCGGCTCACGGTGCAGACGGTGACGGCGATGATGATGAGGAACCAGAGGCCGTTGAACCAGGGCGTATAGAAGACCTCGAAGAGGCCGAGGCGCTCCATGGGTCCGGTCAGGGCGCCGAAGTCATCGCGGCGAAGTTCGAGCCAGGCCTGCTGGGCGGCGGGATTGCCGCGCATGGGGATTGGCATCTGGGGGATAACGACGCCGAGCATGCCGGCGGCGCCCGCGAGGCCGACCAGGAAGAGCGCAAACTTCACGTTGCAGAGGAGCTGCCAGGTGAAGCGCAGGGGGTCGAGGCCAACGCCGCGGATGGCGGGGCTGATGGATTCGCTGCGGGCGGTCACGGCAGGTACTCGCGTTCGATCGCGGAAAGCTGATCGGCGGTGATGCGGCCCGGGTAGATGGCGCGAATGACGCCGGCGGGGTCGATCAGCATCGAAACGGGGAGGCCGCCGCCCACGCGGTAGGCATTGGAGACTTCGCCGCGGCGGTCGAGGACGAGAGGGTAGTCGAGGCCAAAGTCCTCGGCGAAGGCGCGGGCGGTGTGCGCGGGTTCCTGCTGATTCACGCCGAGGACGACAGCGCGGCCTGAGGTTCGTTCGGAGAAGGCCTGGAGGTCGGGGGCTTCACCGCGGCAGGGGCCGCACCAGCTGGCCCAGAAGTTGAGAAGAACCCAGCGGCCGCGATGGGCGCTCAGTGTGGTGGCGCCCTCGCCGGCGACGTTGGCGAGGGTGAAGTCCGGGGCGGCGCGGCCGACATCGGCGGCGGGCGGCTTGCCGGTGGGGTTCAGGGAGGCTGCGAGGGTGATGACGCCGAAGCCGTCGTCGGCGAGGCCGCCGCCATCGCCGCGGAGTTCGAACCACCAGACGCCGACTCCAACGACGGCGATGAGCAGCGCCGCGAGCCCGAGGGTCGAGCCGGCGCCGGAGTATTCGCGCCGGCGCTGGGGGCGTTCATCGGGGATGGGGTGTTCGGCGTCCACCGCGAAAGAGGGTACCACCGGGCCGGGAATGGCCACGTGAGGGCGCGATCAGGGGCGCATGCGGGCGCGCCACGACGGCGGGAAGCCGGAGCGGAGGGCGAAGTGCTCGATCTCGTTCCAGGCACCGGAGCGCTGGTCGGAGATTTCGCCGAGGACGTTGTACTCGACATCCTCGAGGGTGCGGCCGGCGGCGAGGAGGGCCTCGAAGTGGCTGGCCTCGGCGCTGGTGGCGGCGGTGAGGCGGCCGTGCGCGAGGCGGATCTCGTCGGGAGGGACAACGGCGGCCAGGCCGTCGGCGTGCGCGCGGACAGCCCGCGCGACGGTGCGGAGCATGTCATCGCGGTGGACGGTGACGGCGGCGGCGGACTCGGCATCGAACTTCGCGCCAAGGGCGACGAGGGTGCGGAGATAGGTGCTCACGGCCGCGGGCGCGGGCCCATTGGTGACGGTGCTCATCCGGGCCAGTATCAGGGATCGCGCGGCGATGGGCGAAGGCCAACCGGCCCGATGGGAGCGGGCGGTTGGACGTTGCCCGAGGCGGTGGGCGGCGAGCCGGGGATTCTTGACATCCCCGGCGCATGGGGCCTACGGTTTGGGCGACAATTCAAGATTGGCGACGATCGGGAAGAGTAGCCGGTCAGGCGAGCCTCCAGAGAGCCGGGGCAGGTGAGAGCCCGGCGGCGGCGCGGCTGGTGAATGGACCCGGGAGCCCCGGCGGCGAACGGCTTCGGCCTGGTAGCTGGCGGCGGAGAGGGCACCGTTATCAGAGCCCAGGCGATCGCGGCGCGTGAGCGCGGCCGTCGTCTATCGAGTGCCTCGGCCTGTGCCGGGGAACAAAGGTGGCACCACGAGTACCCCTCGTCCTTTGAACAGGCGAGGGGCTTTTTGTTCCCCGCGAACAGGGGCAGTTCGCGGGGCCGAACCGCCCGCAAGGGTCAGCCACCGAAACCGGCCCACGGAGGCCGCAAGGAGAGCACGCACATGGCCGACAAGAAGATCTTCCTGCCCGAATCGGAGATGCCGACGCACTGGTACAACATCGCGGCGGACCTCCGGAATCCCCCGCCGCCGCCGTTGCACCCGGCGACGCATGAGCCGATCGGCCCGGAGGCGCTCGCGCCGCTGTTCCCGATGGAGCTCATCAAGCAAGAGGTGAGCGCGGAGCGGTATATCCCGATCCCGGAGGAGGTCCGGGAGATCTACAAGGTGTGGCGGCCTTCGCCGCTGATCCGCGCGACAGCGCTGGAGAGGGCGCTGGGAACGCCGGCCAAGATCTACTACAAGTACGAAGGGGTGAGCCCGTCCGGTTCGCACAAGCCGAACACGGCGGTGCCGCAGGCTTACTTCAACAAGCTCGAGGGCGTGAAGCGCATCGCAACGGAGACCGGGGCGGGCCAGTGGGGCTCGTCGCTGGCGTATGCGTGCCAGCAGTTCGGGATCGAGTCCAAGGTCTACATGGTGCGCGTGTCGTACGAGCAGAAGCCGTACCGCCGTTCGCTCATGCAGCTGTGGGGCGGGTCGGTGGTGGCGAGCCCGAGTTCGGAGACGAAGGCGGGACGGGACATCCTGGAGCAGGACCCGCGGAGCTCGGGATCGCTGGGGATCGCGATTAGCGAAGCGGTCGAGGACGCGGCGATGCGGGAGGACACGAAGTACTCGCTCGGGTCGGTCCTGAACCATGTCCTGCTGCACCAGACGGTGATCGGGCAGGAAGCGATCAAGCAGATGGAGATGGCGGGCGACTACCCGGACGTGGTGGTCGGCTGCGCCGGCGGCGGGTCGAACGCGGCGGGGCTGATGTTCCCGTTCCTGAAGGACAAGCTCGCGGGGAAGACGGCGACGCGCTTCCTGGCGGTGGAGCCGGCTTCGTGCCCGAGCCTGACGAAGGGGCAGTACCGGTACGACTTCGGGGATGTGGCGGGACTGACGCCGCTGATGAAGATGTACACGCTGGGGCACACCTTCATGCCGCCGGGGATCCATGCGGGCGGGCTTCGCTACCACGCGATGGCGCCGATGCTGTGCCACCTCTACGCGGAGGGGGATATCGAGGCGCGCGCGTACCCGCAGAACCCGTGCTTCGAGGCGGCGACGCTATTCGCGCGGACCGAAGGGATTGTGCCCGCGCCGGAGAGCTCGCACGCGATCCGGGGCGCGATCGACGAGGCACTGGAAGCGAAGGAGGAGGGCCGCTCGCGGGTGATCCTCTTCAACCTGAGCGGCCACGGCTTCCTGGACCTGTCCGCGTACGACGACTACCTCGCCGGGCGGCTCATCGACGACCACTACCCGGAGGAGAAGGTCGCCGAGGCGATGAAGGAACTGCCGGTCATCTAGACCGGGCGGGCCACTCACCCCAAACAGCCATGAAAGGGATGGAATGACCACCAACGCGACCGACCTCGAGACCGTGCTCGCCGGGGTGCTTGAGGAGAAGTCTCTCCTGAAGCACCCGTTCTACCGTGCGTGGACGCAGGGCACGCTCCCGAAGGAGCGCCTGCGGGACTATGCGCGGCAGTACTTCCACTTTGAGGCGGCGTTCCCGCGCTTTCTGAGCGCGCTGCATTCACGGGTGGAGGACACGGGCGTGCGGCAGCTGATCCTCGCGAACCTGTGGGACGAGGAGTACGGCGCCCGGAACCACCGCGCGCTGTGGCTCGAGTTCGCGGAAGCACTGGGCGTTCCCCGCGCCGAGGTCGAGGCATCGGCTCCAAACGAGCAGACGGCCGCGTTGGTGGCTCACTTCGACACGATGTGCCGCGAGGGCGCGCCCGGGGACGCCCTCGCGACGCTCTATGCCTATGAGGGGCAGGTCCCGGCGGTGGCCCGGCAGAAGATCGCGGGTCTGAAGGCGTTCTACGGGTTGACGCCGGAGGAGTACGAGTTCTTCACGGTGCACGAGACGGCCGACGTGGCGCATTCGGGGGCGGAGCTGGAGGCGATCGCGGCGCTGGCGGCGGATGGCGAATCGGTTCGAACGGCGGTTTCGGTGGCTGCGGACCGGCTGCTCGCGTTCCTCGATGGGTGTTACGGCGACCTGGAGTGTGCGGATGGCTGAATTCGAGTACCAGAACGTTGAGGCCTGGCAGACGGCGGTGCGGCTCACCGTGGCCGTCGGCCGGCTGAAGATCGGGTCGAACCTGAAGGCGTCGGCGGATGCGCAGGCGAAGGCGTTCGAGCAGGCGGGACTTGCGTGCGCGCTGATCGCGGAGGGGGCAGGCCGGGAGGGCGGGGCGCAGGTCGGGCTCTACCGTGACGCGCGCGGGGCGCTGGCGCAGAGCCGGTCGTGGCTGCACGTGCTCGCTTCGGTGACGAACGAGCAGGAGGCTGTGTTCGCAAACGAGTTCGACCTCGCCGAACAGGCGTCGCGGCAGCTGACGGCGATGCTGCGGGCGATCGAGCGCGGGCCGGCGAT
>JAYRRO010000258.1:0-4085 GCA_041910095.1 Dehalococcoidia bacterium | reverse complement strand
GGTTCGCCGGTGGCGCTCTATCTCGCGCTCGCCGGCATCGGCAAGATCGGCATCGTCGATTTCGATGTCGTGGACCGTTCGAACCTGCAGCGCCAGATCCTGCACGTCACGGACAGCGTCGGCATCCCGAAGGTGGAATCGGCGAAGCAGCGGCTGAACGCGCACAACCCCAACGTCGAGGTGGTCACGCACGAAGAGCCGATCACCAGCGACAACGCCTTTCGCATCATCGAGCAGTACGACTACGTCATTAACGGCGCCGACAACTTCGCCACGCGCTACCTGGTGAACGACGCGGCCTACCTGCTGAAGAAGCCGCTGATCGACGGCTCGATCCTGATGTTCGATGGGCAGGCGACGACGTACATCCCCGGCAAGGGCTGCTACCGTTGCCTCTATCCGGCGCCGCCTCCGCCGGGCATGGTGCCGAGCTGCGCCGAGGCGGGCGTGCTGGGGGCGATGTGCGCCACCATCGGCAGCATCCAGGCGACCGAGGTCCTCAAGCTCATCCTCGAAGTCGGTGAGCCGCTGGTGAACCGCCTGCTGCTGTACGACGCCCTCTCGCTGGAGTTCCGCATCGTGAAGGTTCGGCGCGACCCGAACTGCCCCCTTTGCGGCGACAACCCGACGATCCACGAGCTGATCGACTACGAGCAGTTCTGCGGCGCGCCCATCCCGCACCGGGAAGCGCCGTTCGGCGGCTGACATCACCAATCCACGCCCGGGCCGGTCCATTGAGCCGGCCCGCTCACCCGGCGCACCACCGCCGGCACGACACATCGGGGGGACCATTTCGTGAGTGACGCACCAACCATCACCGTCCGCGTGACGGCCGTGCTCCAGCAGGTGACGGGCGGCAAGAAGGCCGTCCAGGCCACCGGCGCGACCGTCGGCGCCGTGCTGGACGACATCGATAGCCACCATCCCGGCTTCAAGGGCCGCCTCTACGGGGAGGATGGCAAGCTCCACCGCTTTGTGAACGTCTACCTGAACGACGAGGACATCCGCTACATGGGCGGCGTCGATGCGGCGCTCAAGGCCGGCGACGTGCTCGATATCCTCCCCGCGCTCGCCGGCGGCGCCCGCTAGCCCGGCAGGAGGCCGCCAATGGCGCTCTACTCCTCGGTCATCGACCTCATCGGCAACACGCCGCTCGTGGAGATGCGGTCGTTCGCGCCGCGGCCGGATGTTCACCTGTACGCCAAGCTCGAAGGGCAAAACCCGACGGGATCGGTGAAGGACCGCATCGCGAAGTACATGATCGAGGCCGCCGAGAAGCGCGGCGAACTCACCCCCGGCGCCACCATCCTCGAACCGACGTCCGGCAACACCGGCATCGGCCTCGCCATGATCGGCCGGGTGAAGGGCTACCGCGTCATCTGTGTCATGCCCGAAAACGTCAGCGCCGAGCGCACGCAACTGCTCAAGGCGTTCGGCGCGGAGATCATCTACACGCCCGGGGACCTCGGTTCGAACGGCGCCATCGCGCATGCCAAGGAAGTCGTCGCCGCGAATCCCGGCAAGTACTACTTCCCCTATCAGTACGGCAACGAAGCCAACCCGCGCGCCCACTACGAGACGACCGGCCCGGAGATCCTCCGCGACCTCCCGCAGACGACGGTGTTCGTCGCGGGGCTGGGCACGGGCGGCACACTCACGGGCACCGGCCGATACCTGAAGGACCAGAAGCCCGCGATCAAGGTGATCGCGGCGGCGCCCCACCCCGGCGACGCCGTCCAGGGGCTGCGCGCGCTGGAGGACGGCTTCATCCCGCCCGTGCTCGATGAATCCGTCCTCGATGGCAAGATCGTGGTCGATAGCGCGTCGAGCTTCGCGATGTCGAAGGAGCTCACGCAGCGCGAGGGTCTCTTCGTGGGCGTGAGCTGCGGGTCCGTGGTGAAGGCCGCGATCAAGGTCGCCGAGCGGCTCCCCGGCGAGCAGCACATCGTCTGCCTCCTTGCCGATGGCGGCTGGAAGTACCTCAGCTCGAACCTCTGGACCACGGACTGGGACGACGAACCCGAGGACGTTCAGAGCAAGATCTGGTGGTAACCCCGTCCGTGAGCGGTTGGGAGGCGCTGGTCGACCGCTTCGCTGCCGGGCCGGCACTGGTGCGAACCGCCTGGGCGGCATCGCCCGCCGCCGCCCGGGAACGGCCGGGCCTCGAGGGCTGGAGCGCGCGCGACGCCGTCATCCACATCGCCGATGCCGAGCTTGTGCGCGCCTACCGCATCCGCATCATGTGCGCGGGCGAGGCCCGCATCGAGGCTTTCGACGAAGACGCCTGGCGCGTGGCCCTGGCCTACGGCGAAGGCGACCCCGGCATCGCGCTCGCGCTCTACGAGGCGGTGACGGCATCGACGGTGGACCTGCTGCGCCGCCTGGGCGAGGCCGCCGGTTCGCGATCGGCCCCGCACCCGGAGCTCGGCCCCATCACCGTCGCGACGCTGGTCGAGCGGGGCATCGAGCACGCCGCCGCGCACGCCGCCCAGGTGGTCGAACTCACCGGCGGTTAGGGGACGCGCGGCATGGGTGTCGTGCCGCCGCCGGCCGCGGCCGAAGGCGAGGGGCAGAGCGTGGCCGTGGCCGATGGCGTCGCCGAGGCTTTCGCGGTCGCGGTCGTGTTCGCCGCCGGCGTGGGCGAAGGGGCATCGTCGCAGATGGTGCCGCGCGGTACGCCGCCGCCGTTGACCCCGCCGCTCGAAGCGACGGCCGTGCGCACCTCGACGGTGGCCGGGTTGCCTTCGTTGCTTTCGCTGCCGGTGGGTGTGTCGCCATCGGCGCAGGCCGCGAGCGCGACCGTCATCAGGACCAGGAAAGCGGCCAGCATGCCCGCCCGGAATGCCGTGCCCATGAGTGCAATCATTGCTGTCTCCCGTCCCCCGGAGGGGAGCTGTGCATCCACCGTACGAAGGGAAGAAGGGGCGGGCGGGCAACAGCGCGGCGGGTGTTCGTTGCGGGCGCGTATGGGGTCGGGCGCGCGGGCCATTCGCGCGGTGGGCGGCGAAATGGTACCCTCGCGGTTCGCGCCGGAGTGCGCCCCGCGTTTCGCGGGGAATCCCATCGCCCGGTGAATGGAGACCCATGCGGGAATACGAACTGACGGTGGTCTATGACCTCGCCGTCGCCGAGAGCGGGGGCGCCGACGCCTCCGTCGCGCACCTCACCACCGCCGTCGAAGCGCGCGGCGGGAATGTCATCCGCGTGGACCACTGGGGCCGCCGGCGCATGGCGTACCCGATTGGCCGCGCCATCGATGCGGACTACGTCGTTTCGCGGGTGAACCTGGACCCGGCGGCCGTCGAGCCGCTGGAGGCGCACCTGAAGATCGATGAGAAGGTGTACCGCCACCTGATCGTTCGCGCCGATGAGCTGCCGCCTCCGCCGCAGCCGCGCGAACCGCGCCGCCCGCAGGGCGAGGCCGCCCCCGCGACAGCTCCTGTCGCGGCCGCGCCCGAAACTGCTCCCGCGCCGGCCGCCGTCGAAACAGCCGAAACCCCGGAAACCCCGGAAGCGGTTGAGACGGAAGCCCCGGCAGCACCTTCGGCCGAGGGCGACGCTCCCTCTGCCTGAACCGAGGAGGCATTCCATTGGCGAGCCTGAACAAGGTCATGCTCATCGGCAACGCCGGCAAGGACGCGGAACTGCGCTACCTCGCCAGCGGCATGGCGAAGGCTGAGTTCAGCCTGGCCGTCAATGGACGCCGCCGTGGTCAATCCGGCGACTGGGAAGAACAGACCGAGTGGTTCAACATCGTGATGTTTGGCGATACCGCCGAGCGCGTGAGCCAGTACGTCACGAAGGGCAAGCCGGTCTACGTCGAAGGCCGCCTCCAGACGCGCTCCTGGGACGACGACCAGGGTGCGCGCCACTACCGCACCGAAGTCATCGTCGGCACACTCCAGCTCCTGGGCGGGCGTGGCGGCGATGAAGGCGGGGCCGGCGGTGGCGGCGGCTGGGGCGATGGCGAATCGAGCTTCGCCGGCCGCCGCGGCGGCAACGTCGGCGGTGGTGCCGTCATCGCGGGCATTGGTCAAGGACGCTTGGGCCGCCTTCACTCCCTCCTGCGCCTGGGTGAGCTGCAG
>JAYRRO010000257.1:0-13677 GCA_041910095.1 Dehalococcoidia bacterium | reverse complement strand
GGCGTCGCGATCGCCGTCGCCGGGGCCGCGCCCGCGCGCTCCTGGTCGCCGCCGCCGCAGCCGCCCATGGCCAGTGCGGCCGCAACCATTGCCGCTGCAAATAGCAAGATGCGCATCATGTGCCGTCCCCTCCCACAAACCATACGTCGCCGCCCTCCCGCCGCGATGCCACGCCGGTAAGCACCTCTTTTCCAGCCGGCCGGCGTTCCTCGCATCCTCCCCCCGCGCATCGCCGCCCGGGACCGCGCTTCGCCGGACCCATGCCTCCGACCTTCGGCCGAGGCGCGCGCGGTCCGGGCACCAGGCCGGCTGAACGCCTTACGCCATCAGTGCATGGGGTGCCCCGCGGCCGTTATCGCGCCGTATAGCCGCCATCCACCGGCAGCGAAACTCCCGTGATGAACGACGCCTCGTCGCTCGCGAGGAACGCCACCGCGGCGGCCACCTCCTCGGGCTGGCCGAGCCGCCCCATCGGGTGCAGCGACTCCAGGAAGCCCCGGCCCATCGGGTCGTCCGTCGCCATCGCCGTCATCGGCGTGTAGATGTAGCCCGGGTTCACGCAGTTCACGCGCACCCCGCGCGGCGCGTACGTGATCGCGAACTGCTTGGTCACGCCCACCACCCCGTGCTTCGCGGCCACGTACGCGCCCGCGCCGAGCTCCGGCGGCGGTCCGCCCGCGGCCGCCTGCATCGCCCCGACGAGCCCCACCAGCCCCGCGATCGACGCCGTGTTCACGATCGAGCCGCCGCCGCGTTCGGCCATCAGCCGCGCGCCGAAGAACGTGCCGAAGTACACCCCATCGAGATTGATCTGCAGCACCCGTTCCCACGTCATCCCGCGGCCGCTCACCCCCGCGTTGTTGAAGAGGATGTTCAGCCCGCCCAGTTCGCTCACCGTGCGATTGAGCGCGTCTTCCACCTCCGCGCTCGAAGAGACATCGAGCCGCAGCGCGCTCGACTTCCCGCCCAGCTCGGCGATCGCCGCCGCCGTCTCCTCCGCGCCCGATGCGTCGACGTCCGCGCACATCACCGCCGCGCCATCGCCCGCGAGCCGCAGCGCCGAAGCCCGCCCGATTCCCGATGCCGCGCCCGTGACCATGGCCACCCTGCCATTCAGCCGGCTCATGTTTGCCCCCCTGTCCTGCGAATCCCGGTAGCCTACGCTCCGCCCTCGCACTCCGCGAACTGTCCCGCGCGCCGCTATTCGCCCGCGCGCTCGCGGCCATGGCAAGGTGGCACGTGAACGGTCATTCAGTTACGAGCCTTCTGGTCGAACCTGTACACGAGCGAGCAATCAATAAGGGATTACCGTACATGTCGTCATTCGAAGACCAGGTCGCCGCCGCCATCGCCGCCCACGGCCAGTGGAAGAGCCGCCTGCGCACCGCCATCGCCAGTGGCAAGAGCGAGTTCTCGGCCGAAACCGCCGCCAAAGACAACGCCTGTGCCTTCGGGGCATGGCTTTACGGCGATGGCCGCCGCGACTTCGCCAACGAAGCCACCTTCACCGCCATCCGCGACCTCCACGCCGAATTCCATCGCGAAGCCGCGAGCGTTCTTCTGCTCGCGCTCACCGGGAAGAAGGAGGCCGCCGAGGCCGCCATCGCGCTCGGCTCGGCGTTCGGCAAGACATCCGCCAACCTGGTCAGTGCCCTGGCGCGCGCGCGCGCCCAGCACGCCGCCTGAGCCCCGCCGGCCGCGCACCCCGCGGGGATATCCCCGCCGGGGTGCTCAGCCGTCGATGTGCCGGCGCACGTACCACATGCGCTGCGCGACGGTGAACCAGCTCCCCACCGCCAGCACCCACAGCCCGGGCACCAGCAGCGGCGGCACCAGCAGCGCCGCCACGATCACCACCAGCCGCACGAGCCGGTCCATCAGCCCCACGCGCACCGCCAGCCCGGCCTCTCCCGCCCGCGCCCGTACATAACTCACGAGGAACGCGCCCGTGAGCGCCGCCAGCGCCAGCACCAGCTCCAGGCGCTCACCTTCGGCCGCGAATTGGTAGGCAAGGCCCCCGTAGATCAGCGCGTCGGCCGCACGGTCGAACGTCGAATCGAGGACTCCGCCGAACTTCCCGGTACGATTGCCCGCACGCGCCACCGCGCCATCGAGCGCGTCCAGCGGCAGCCCGAGGATGAGCACGACCGCCCCCCACTGGGACTCCCCCCGCCCGATGAGCACCGCCGCCCCGACGACGACCAGGAGGCCCAGCCCGGTGATGGCGTCCGGGTGCACATGCATCCGGTGCAGCGCGCGCCCGATCGCGCCGAGCGAACCCCCGAGCACGCCGCGAACGCGGTCCTGGAAGGTGGTGGGGTGAACGGTCATCTGCGGCAGGTGCTCCAGCGGCCCGGTTGGCTCCGCCCATCTTGGGCCATGCTATCCTCGCGGCAAATGCCGGGAAGCCAGCGCAAGCCCCCCACCCGCGTCATCCTCACTCGCCACGGCCAGACTGAAAGCAACCGCGATGGCCTCTTCTGTGGCCACTCCGAGACCGCCCTCACCGACCGCGGCCGCGAACAGGCCCGCGCCCTCGCCCGCCGCCTCGAATCCGAACCCGTCACCGCCTGCTACACCAGCGACTACACCCGTGCCATCGAAACCGCCGCCATCGCCCTCGCCGGCCGCGATGTGCGCCACGCCGCCGATGCCGCGCTGCGCGAAATCCATTACGGCGACTGGGAGCTGCGCAAGGAGCGCGCCGTCGCCCGCGAAGGCTCCGAACAGTACCGCCTCCTGCGCGCCGAAGACCCCGCCTGGCACCCCCCCGGCGGCGAAAGCCTCCCCATGGTCCGCGAACGGATGGCCGCCATGCTCGCCCGCATCATCAAGCGCCACCCTCATGAGACAGTCCTTGTTGTCAGCCACGGCACCGCCATCCACTGCCTCGTCGCCGAAGTCCTCGGTATCGCGCCCACGCACGTCTTTCGCTTCCACGTGGCAAACTGCGGACTCTCCGAGGTCCAGGTCGTGGCAGGCCGCCCGGTGCTCGTCACCCTGAACGAGACTCGCCACCTGTCCGGCCTGCAAACCCGCGCGGACTGAACCAGGAGGCCCGCCCTGATCCCCGTCGGCGACAGCCCCCGTACCCGCCGCTTCCCGGTCGTCAACTACGCGATCATCCTCGCGAATGTCGCCGTCTTCATCTGGATGCTCACGCTCAGCGCCTCCTACACGGGCACCCGCCGCCAGGCTGACCAGGCCGTCACCGCCCTCGCCGACGGGCCCTGCTACGGGCTCGAGACCTCCCCCACCGAGGTCGACCGCTTCTATTGCCGCTGGTCGCTCCAGCCCTCCGAGTTCTTCGATGCGGTTCGAGGCGATGCCCCGCCCGTCTCCCACCCGCAGCCGCGTTGGGAGATCATCATCACCATCATCACCGCGATGTTCCTGCACGGCGGCTGGCTGCACATCGGCGGCAACATGCTCTTCCTCTGGGTCTTCGGCGACAACATCGAGGACCGCCTCGGCCACCTCCCGTATCTGCTCTTCTACCTCGCCGCGGGGGTTGCGGCCTCGCTCGTCCAGGGGCTGCTCGATACCACGAGCGTGGTGCCCGTCCTCGGCGCGAGCGGCGCGGTCGCGGGCGTGCTCGGCGCCTATATCGTCTGGTTCCCGAAGGCCACCGTGAGCGTCGTCATCCCGTTCTTCGTGCTCATCTTCATCCCCATCCCCGTGCCGGCGGTGGTGATGATCGGCATCTGGTTCCTGCAGAACCTGCTCGCCGGCTTCGCCACCCTCGGCGCCGCCGCCGCCCCGGACCAGGGCGTCGCCTGGTTCGCGCACATCGGGGGTTTCCTCTTCGGGATGCTGGCGGCGCTCCTGCTTCGGCGCCGTGTGAGCCGCCGCGCCCCGCGCTGGCGGTAGCTCGCTCCGCTCGCTACGTCCCCGGGATCTTGAAGTCCTTGCCGATGATGATCACGATATCCGGGGTCGAGTCCGATGGCTTCGGCTGCGTCTTCACCGCCGTCTCCGGCAGGTTCAGCCACCGCGCGATGTCGTTCGCCATCGGCCGCCGGTTCTCCGTATAAAGCACGATCGTCGTCGTCGGCTGCTGCACCACGTCCAGCCCGAGCTCCACCGCCGGCAGCGCCTTGTTGATCTGGAGGTACCGCCCGAGGCCCCGCGCCAGCTGCTCGCCCTGCGCCGCCGAACCCGTCCCGTTCTGGATCTCGACCAGCGAATCGCCGTACTTCCCGCCCGAAAACGCCTGCGCGATGATCGCCTGCACGTTCACCGGGTCCCAGTCGAGCACGCTCGCGCCGTCGTCGGTGGTCATGCCCCAGAGCGTCGGCCGCCCGTTCACGGGGTCGCCCAGCGAATAGCCGACCATGTTCCCCTGCGTCTCCCGCAGCAGGTTTGCCAGCCCCAGGATCTCCGATTTCGCGATGTCCGTGTGGACCGTCGCCTTATAGGCGTCCCACAGCGCCGTCGCGTCCGCCAGGTTCGAAAGCAGCCCGCGTTCGAACACCTTCTCCACCGCGCCTTCGAGCACCACCTGCTGGCGCTTCACCCGGTTCAGGTCGCTGTCGTCGCGATACCGCCCGTAGGCGACCGCGTTGTAGCCGTTGAGGTGCGTGGGACCCGGCGGGAACGAGACGTATTTCGCGTGGACGTCGTCGTCGCTGTAGTACCACTGGCCGCCATAGTGCGGCACCTGGAGCTCCTCCGGGATGATCACGTCCACCCCGCCGATCGACTCCACCAGCCGCTCCACGCCCTTGAACTCCACCCAGACGTAATGGTCGATCTTGATCCCGAAGTTCTTCTCGATGTCCGTCTCGAGCTGCTTCGCCCCGGCATCGAAGCTCTTTCCGTAGTCCACGCCAATCTGGTAGCTGTTGTTGATGCGTGACTTGTACGGCGTCTTGTACCGCGGGTCGTGGATCTCGATGAACATGTCTCGCGGGAAGCTCAGCAGGCTCGCCTTCTTCGAAATGGGGTCCACCGTCGCCACCACGATCGTGTCCGTGTGCGTCGGGAACGCCTGCGCCGGCGCGACATAGCCCGTCGCGTCCTGGCTCAGCGGCCGGGCATCCGCACCCATGATCAGGAGGTTGATGCGCTCATTGAACGGGCTGTTTTCGCCCGGCGCTTCGACCCTCGCCGGCCCGGGGAGCTGCCCCAACGCCGATGTCACCACCCCGAGCTGCAGGTTCTTCCCCGGGAAGAGAGCCGGCGTGATGCGCGTCAACAGCGCCACCGCCGTGTACGACGTCGCCACCCCGAACGTCAGCAGCGCGAACACGAAGAGCCACCGCTGCCCGGCCGTGAGAGTGTTCGTGCTAGCCGGCGATGCGGCTGCGCGTCCGGCGCGCGAACGGCCCCGGAGCGTTGCTTCTTCTGCCCGGCTCGCCATGCGATTTCAACCTACCCATCACCGCGACACCGGTCAACGAATCCCCGCCGCGCCGTCAACCCCCACCTTCCGCCTCTTCCACCGTTCTTTCCGTTTCTCTTTCCTCCTTCCTCCTTTCTCTCTTCTCACCCCATCCCGAGCTCGTGCAGCCGGTCGTCGTCGATGCCGAAGTAGTGCCCGAGCTCGTGCAGCACCGTCTTGCGGACCTGCTCACGGACCTCCTCATCGTCCCGGCAGAAGGCCTCGATCGGCTCCTGGTAGATGCTGATCTTGTCCGGTGGCACGAGGTTGTAGTACTCCCCGCGCTTCGTCAGCGGGATGCCGTGGTACAGCCCCAGGAGCGTCCGCCCCGGCCCCACCCCCGCCGCCTTGCGGTCGCGCGCGGTCGGCCGCCACTCGATCACGATGGCGACGTTGTGCACGCGTTCCAGCAGGTCGCGCGGCAGTTCGGCCACGGCCTCGCGCACCAGCTGCCGGAAATGCGCTCGTTCCATCGGTTTCACTGTGCCCGAAGCGCCCGCCGCGGGCCATCGCCGCTCCGCGCCGGCTGCTCAGCGGGCCAGGCGCCCCGCCACCCAGATCGTGCGGAAGCCTTCACCCTGGATCGCCCGGATCTGCTCCTGCCGCTCCAGCGACACCAACTCGTCGAGCGCTTCTTCCGCGCGGCGCACGGCATCCACGTGGCCCGTTTCGCTCACCCGCGCCATCACTTCGGCCCACACACCCGTGCTCCGCAGCGAGGCCGTGAACCGCGGCCACCAGACCGCCACGATCTTCTCCGGCGGCGCGAACCGCGGCCGCAGCCGCCGCAGCGAGCGATACCGCTCCTCCACCGACTTCACCGGCTCGACCACCTTCACCAGCGGCCCGTCCAGTTCGCTGCAGCGAAAATCCAGCAGCAGCCGGTGCCCGACCGCCACGAAGCGCAGCGTCACCACCTCGCTCGTTCGCAGGGTCGCCGCGATCTCCGAAAGGTCGATGCTGAAGTCGTTGTCCATTGCAGCGGAGTGTACAAGCGCCCCGGTGACGATTCCACTCGTATAACAACCGTCTCACACGGGCAGCACAACCCGTCCACCCGTTCCCCCACGCCTTCTCTACCGCCGTGGCCCCCGCCTTGCCACCAAGTCCACCTTCACTCGCGCCGACCATCTCCACGTGATGCACCTGTTTCGCAAGGACGGGACCCGGAAGCGGGTCGAAGCGCTCATTCGCGAAGGCATCGGCGTTCGCGAGCAGTCCTGGGAGCTGCCCGCCGCCGCCGCCGATGGGGACTCGCGCGCGCTCCTCGCCCCCGTCGTGGCCTGGGTCCGCGAATCCATGACTGACATGCGCCGCCCCTACGGAATCGACCATGTCGCCCTTGCCCTCGCCTGCCGCGACGACGAAGGCCGTGTCCTTCTGAGCAACTCTTTCGGCGTCACCCGCCCTGCCATCTTCTGGGGCCCCGAGGGCGAAGACCGCGTCGCCGCCTTCCTCGACGATGTCCGGGAGGCCGGTGGCACCGGCGCCCACGAAGTCGTCGGTGCTCTCCTGCGCCTCGGCGATATCGCCTTCGAGCTCTCCGCCCGCAAAGCCGCCGCCTGAATGGCCGTGCCGCCTTTCTCCGTTCCCCGTTCTCTCCTATGATTCGCGCATGGCTGTGAAAGACTCGGCGCGGGCCCGTGAGCGCCTCGAAGGGCAGATCTCCAGGATCGCGTGGCTTCGCGGCACCGGCCCGAACCCGTTCGAGTACAACCAGTGGAGCGACCGCACGGTCGAGGTGCTCATCGCCCTCTTTGGGCCCGCCTCACCCGAGCTCGAGGCCTACCATGCCGCCGCCGGCATCCGCGGCCGCCTCCCCGGCGTGCGCGGCCAGGCCGAGAACATGACCCTGAATATCCACGGCCCCTGGGGCATTCGCGCCCGCCTCGAACGTGCCGAGGCCGCTCTCACCGCCATCAGCCAGAAGCTCGCCTAGCGTTCGCTCCCCAGCGCCTCCGCCGTGGCCGCGATGACCCCCGGCCAGCGCGCCTCCAGCTCCCCCGCCAGCCCGTCCAGCCGCCGCTCGTATGCCGCGCTCGCGAACTCCTCCGTGGTCATGATCACCGCGTCCTCGCCGTTGTCCTGGTAGTACTTCTTGCGCTCCCCCACCTCATGGAAACCGTACCGGCGATAGAGCGCCCGCGCCGCGTCGTTCGATACCCGCACTTCCAGCGTCGCAGCCTGCATCCCCTCCCCCCGCGCGATAAGGATGAGCGCGTGCAGCAGGAGCCGCCCATAGCCGGCCCGCCGCAGGTCCGGCCGCACCGCGATAGTCACCACATGGGCCTCGTCCACCATCAGCCAGGCCCCCGCGAACCCCACGACCGCGCCACCAGCCTCCAGCACGGCGTAGCGCGCCAGCCGGTTGTGCGCGATCTCGTGCGCGAACGCCGTCGCCGGCCACCCGGACGCGTAGGACGCGCGCTCCACCGCCGCCACGGCCTCGAGGTCATCCGCCGTCATCATCCGCACACGCGGCGTTTCCACACCTCCGATGCTACGGCATCGCTGTACGCGACGGCCGGCCGCCCTTTGCCACTGGCGATCTTCCAGTTCAGCGAGACTCGTTACGCGGCGTTTATTCGCTGTTCACCGATCGCTGGTACCGTTAAAGGTGCCGAATCCCGGGACGCCCCCGGGAGCGGGGGACCCAGCCGAGGCGGCACGCGAGGCACGCGCTTTGAGCCCCTCTCGCCGCTCTTCCGGGGTGCAGCGCCAGGTGGCGCCGGTGACTTCCGACACCGAACCCGTCAGCTAACCCCGCAGGCGTTCGGGGGAGAGCCCTCTCCCCGGCACCCGCGCGAAGCGGCGCGCAGAACTGCCAGGAGGAACGCAGTCTCGATGCCATCGACCCTCAGCCTGCCGGCGGCGCCTTCGCCCCGGCCCGTTCCCGTCGCCCCCCCGGATCCCCTCGCCGAGGCCCGCGAACTGCTGCGCCGCGCCGCGCGCCTGCCCTACCATGCCGCTCGCGCCGATGCCTGGGCCCGGCGCTTCCGCCGCCTCACCGCCGACGCCACGGCCGCAATCACCCGGCACGTGCTCCACCTTCAGCGCGGGCAACCCGCTGAACCCGGTGCCGAGACGCCGCCTCGCCTCCTGCCCGCCCTCCGCCGCCAGGCCGAGGAAGCCCAGGACCTCGCGCGCGCCAGCTTCGACCTCGCCCACGAGGCCGCCGCGGCCCATCGCCCCGATATCTGGAACATGGTCGAACTCGGCGAGCAGGCCATGCGCCTCTCCATCGCCGTCGAACGCCACCACAACCGCCTGCTCGAAATCTCCTACGAAGCCGGCCAGCGCGACCTCGGCGGCGGCGGCTGACTGCTCGCCGCGAACACGGGAAAAGGGGCCATCGCGGCCCCTTTTTTGGTGGTTCGCGCGGCCCGGCCGTTTAGCCCAGGAACTCGGCGATCAGCGCGTTGTACTCGTTCGGGTATTCGATGAACCCGACGTGCCCGCCCGGCATCTCCTTCAGCGTCGCCCCGCTGATCGCTTTCGCGAGCTTCTGGCTGTTGCGCACCGGCACGAACACATCCTCCGTCCCCGCGACCACCATCGTGTGCGCTTTTATCCGCCCGTGGCGGCCCGTCCCATCGAACGCCAGGCACGCCTGCGCCTGCCGGATGAACGCGTGGTCCTGCTGCGGATACGGGTTCGCCAGCGAATTGAGAATGCTCCGCTCGTAGCGCGCCTCGTCGTCGAGCAGTGCCGGGCTGTAGAGCAGGTGCGCCATGTGCCGGACCTGCTGTTCGCGGCTCATGTTCGAACGCCGGATATCGATCAGGCTGCGGACCACCGCGCGCGCGTAGCCATCGATGCTGCCAGCCGTGTTCATCAGCACGAGCTTCTCCACCCGCCCGGGGTGGTTGATGGCAATCTCCTGGGCCACGAAGCCGCCCATGCTGAACCCGAGCACGTGCGCCTTCTCGATTCCCAGCCGGTCGAGCAGCGCCACCACATCGCCAGCCAACTGCCCGATCGCGTACGGCCGGTCCGGCGCGCTCGTCCGCCCCGCCCCGCGGTTGTCCGGCATCACCACGCGGTACTGCTTCGCCAGCGCCGGCGCCGTGAGCGCCCACGACTGGATATCGGCGCCCAGGCCCGTGACCAGGACCAGGGGATCGCCGCTCCCGGCTTCCTCGTAGTACGTGACGATGTCGCTGACGGGCGCTTTGGGCATGGGGTCCTCGGGGGTTCGAATGGGTTTGGATTCCGCGCGGCGCGGAACGCAGCAATCCTAATCCACCCCATCCCTACCAGCCATCCGCGACGCCCTCACCGTGAGCGCAAACAAAACCCCGGCTCCATGGAGCCGGGGTTCCGCGCAAACACACAGCCGCCGCCGGGCGTCACACCGCCGCGACCGCCTCCGCTCCTTCTTCCTCGTCGAGCACCACCGGGTCGGGCTCGAAAATGTAGCCGATGCCGTTCAGCGTGCGGATGATCGCCGGGTTCGAGCGGTCCGGCTCCAGCTTCTGGCGCAGCCGCGAGACCCACACCCGCAGGTACTGCAGGTCATCCCGGTACTCCGGACCCCAGACCTTGCTCAGCAGCTCCGCGTTCAGAATCACCTTCCCCGCATTGGCCGCGAGATGCTGCAGCAGCATCCACTCCGTCCGGCTCAGCGAAACCGGCTCCCCGTCGCGCTTCACCAGCCGCCGCGTGAGGTCCACCTCCACGCCGTGCGAGCGCACCACGTTCTCCGGTTCCTCGCCGCCGCGCCGGCGCAGCACCGCGCGGATGCGCGCCCCGAGCTCCTCCATGCTGAACGGCTTCACGATGTAGTCGTCCGCCCCCAGCTCGAGCCCTCGCACGCGGTCCGCCGTGCGGTCCTTCGCCGTCACTAGCAGGATCGGCACGCTCATCCGCTCCCGCGTCGACCGCATCACCTGCAGCCCGTCCATGCCCGGCATCGCGATGTCGAGCAGGATCACGTCCGGCCGCCGCTCCTCTATGAGTCTGAGTGCTTCCTCGCCGTTGCCGGCGGTGATCACCCCGAACCCCTGGGCCGTGAGTTCGCTCTTCAGCAAGCGCAGAATGCCCGGCTCGTCATCGACGGCCAGAACCAATGGGTGCGCATTCATCTCAGTACTTCCTCCGCGAGTGACCCGAAGGTCATCAGTTGGTGGTTAAAAGGTACGGCGCTGAAAGCCCGGGGCGAATCGGACGAAGCATCCTGTTCATTGCAAGAGGTGTGTCAAAAGCATCTCGCTGCCACCGGCGCGCAATGTTATGCCTTCGCGATTGTGCCCGGCGTACCCTCGCGCGAAGCGCCATTACGCCATCTTGCGATCCACTCCACCCGGGAGACGCACGTGAATCGACCCCCGAGCGGCCCCGTCGCTGTAACGCCACTCCCCTTCCTTGAGGCGTTTTTCGCCACGTCCCAGCAGCCCGCCGCCTTCCTCAATCCCGAAGGGCTGGTCCTCCGCGCGAACGGGGCCATGGCCGCCTTCGCCGCCGTCTCCGTGCCCGACCTCGTGGGCGCACCCCTCGAAAAGCACCTCCCCGGCATCCTCGCGGCCACCGGCGCCGCTCTCGCCAGCGGCGAAGCGCTCGAATCCCACGAAACCACCGTCGCCGACGGCCGCACCGTCTCCATTACCCTCGGCCCGCTCCCAGGAGGCGGCGTTTGCCTCGTCCTCGGCGCACCGTCCGCCGGCGACCAGCAGCTCGCGGCCCTGTTCGAACTTCCCCAGCCCGTCGTCCTGCTCGATCCCGAGGCCCGTGTCGTCTTCCGCAACCGCGCCGCCCGCGCCTACTTCGGCGAAGCACACCTCGGCCGCGGCGCCTCCCTCCACCCCGACGACTGGCCCGCCATGTCCGAGGCCGTCGATGCAGCGCGCGAGACCGGCCGGCCCATCACCATCGATGTCCGCCTTCGCCGCCACGATGGCGAGTACCGCTGGCACAGCTGGCAATCGCGCACCATCCTCACCCCGGGGGGCCCTCGCCGCCTCGCGACCGCCATCGATATCCACGACCCCAAGGCCGCGGAGGACGCCTCCCAGCGAGCCACCCGCGCCGCGGTCGAAGCCCTCAACGCCCTCCCCGCTCGCAT
Source organism: Dehalococcoidia bacterium (assembly GCA_041910095.1). Classification (GTDB taxonomy): domain Bacteria; phylum Chloroflexota; class Dehalococcoidia; order Tepidiformales; family Tepidiformaceae; genus Amarobacillus. The sequence goes on along the minus strand of JAYRRO010000257.1, from coordinate 2,233 downwards.
ACTCCTCGTCGACGACGGCCGGCTCGCCTTCGCCAACCGCGCCGCACGCAGGCTCGCCGGGGTCGATATCGAACCCCGCGCCGATGGCACCGTCCCCGATGTCGTGCACCCGGACGATGCCGCCCTCCTGCGCGCCACGGTTCGCGCGGCGGGCGCCGAGCCCTACGCCCTCGAAATCCGCCTCCGCGAGCGCGACGGCGATTTCCGCTGGCATCTCTGGCACGCCGGCCCCGTCAGCGCCAGCCGCCGCCTGGGCTTCGCCATCGACATCCACGATCGCGTCCTCGCCCAGGAGGCGCTCTCTCGCGCCGAGGAGCGAGCCCTCGCCCTTGCCGACGCCCTCCCCATGGTTGTCTGGGCCACCGATGCCGCCGGCCAGTGCGTCTACACGAACCGGCACTGGCGCGAATTCACGGGCGCCGAAGGCGATGCCGCCCTCGATTGGTCCCGCGCACTCCATCCCGCCGACCTCGGCCCTTGCCTCGAACGCTGGCGAGAGTGCGTCGTAAAGGGCGCCCCCTTCGAGTTCGAATACCGCTTCCGCCGCCACGACGGCGAGTACTGCTGGCACCTCGGCCGCGCCACCCCCTGGCACGATGCCGAAGGCAACGTCCTCGGCTGGTTCGGCGGCGCCTCCGATATCCACGTTCAGCGCGAGGCCGCCCGCACCGCCGGCCGCTTCGCCGCCCTTGTCGAATCCACCAGCGACGCCGTCATCGGCATGAACCTCGACGGCCTCATCGAGAGCTGGAACCCCGCCGCCGAGCGCATCTACGGTTTCACCGCCGCCGAGGCCATCGGCCAGCCCTTCACCCACCTTGTCAGCACCGAAGGCGGCACGGCCGCCGGCTTCGCCCGCCTCCGCCAGGGCGACTCCCTCCAAGTTCGCACCATCGACCACCGCAAGGACGGCGCGCCCCTCTCGGTCGAAGTGAACCTCTCTCCGCTGCGCTCCGGCGGCGTCGTGTCCGGGATCTCCGCCATCGTCCGCGATGTCACCGAGCTTCGCCGCCAGGAGTCCGACCGCGCCCTCCTCGCCGCCATCGTCCAGTCCGCGCACGACGCCATCATCGTCCGCTCGCTTGAAGGCGAGATCCTCAGCTGGAACGCCGCCGCCGAACGGCTCTACGGCTGGAGCGCCGAGGAGACGGTCGGCCGCCCCATGGCCGCCTTCGTCCCGCCCGGCGCGCCCGACCTCTCGCCCGATGTGCTCGCGAGCATCCTCGCCGGCGACCAGCTCTCCTTCTTCGAATCCCGCCGCATCCACCGCGACGGCACCCCCATCGATGTCTCCGTCACCCTCAGCCCCGTCCGCGATGCCGCCGGCGCCATCACCGCCGTCGCCAGCATCGCCCGCGAAGTCGGCGAGCAGCGGCGCCAGCGCGAACAGATCGCCGCCCTCAACCGCGAGCTCGAGCTGCGCCTCACCGACCTCGAGAAGGCCATGGCCGTCAAGGACGAGTTCCTTGGCAGCGTCTCCCACGAGCTGCGTACCCCGCTGACATCGCTCGTCGGCCTCGTCCACATGCTGCACGAACGCGGCGAGCTCGTGGATCGCGAATCCCGCCGCGAGGCTATCGATCAGCTTGCCCTCGATGCCGCCCGCCTCCAGCAGATCATCGAGAACATGCTCATCCTCGCCCGGCTCGACCACACCACCTTCGAAGCCGAGCCGCTCCTCGTGCAGCGCGTCGCGCCGCCCGTCATCGCTGCCCACCGCCGCCGCTTCCCCGCGCGCCAGGTGCTCGAGGACTTTCCCGCGGACCTCCCCGTCGTCCTCGCGCAGCGGACATGGGTCGACCAGGTGCTCACGAACCTTCTCTCGAATGCCCAGAAGTACACCCCGGCCGATGCCCCGGTGCGCGTCGAAGCCGTCCAGCGCGAGACCGATGTCGAGATTCGCGTGCTCGACCACGGGCCCGGCCTCACCGAGGACGAGGGGCGCCGCATTTTCGAGCCCTTCACCCGCCTCCCCCGCGACCGCTACCGCGGCCCCGGTTCCGGCCTTGGGCTCGCCGTCTGCCGGAGGCTCGTCGAGCTCATGGGCGGCACCATCGATGCCGGGCCGCGCCCCGGCGGCGGCGCAATCTTCCGCTTCCGCCTGCCAATCGCCGGCCATGACGGCATCCTGGAATAGCGTTTCCGCCCGGGAGGTGAACTCGCGGTGAAATCGGCGTAACCTGCCGCCGCTGGCCCGGCACTTTCTCGCACGCTCCCGCCATAGTCAGGTCAG
>JAYRRO010000256.1:0-5091 GCA_041910095.1 Dehalococcoidia bacterium | reverse complement strand
CTCGACCCCGAAGACGTGGCACGCGGGGTTCTGCTCCTTCAGGCGGCGCCCCACGCCCGTGATCGTCCCGCCCGTGCCCATGCCGGCGATGAACACATCGACGCTGCCCACGTCGGCGAGTATCTCAGCGCCGGTGCCTTCGTAGTGGGCGGCCACGTTCTCGTCGCTGAAGAACTGGTTGAGTAGGAACGCGCCCTCCTGGTCGGCGACGGCCTGGGCGACTTCGATCGCGGTCTTGATGCCCGCCTGCCGGGGCACGCGCCGGATGCGCGCGCCGTGCACGCTGAGCAACGCCTCGATCTCCGGGTACACGCTCTCGGGCACGCAGAGATCGACGGGGTGGCCGAGCAGCCGCCCGAACATCGCGAGGGAGACGCCCGTGTTCCCGGTCGAGGCTTCGACGATGCGCTGGCCTGGTGCGAGCGCGCCGCTCGACTTCGCCGCGCGCAGGATGCGAAGGACGATGCGGTCCTTGATGCTGCCGGTCGGGTTCTGGCCCTCGAGCTTGGCGAAGAGGCGCACGCCGGGCTCGGGGGAGAGGCTCTTGAGCTCAACCAGGGGTGTGTTGCCGACGAGCGCGGCGACGTTCGCGAAGGGTTCGGGCATGCGCCCAGTCTACGGCCAGCAGGGGCACACCAGGACGGCCCGCGGGCGCGGCACCGCCGTGCGGGGGGCGAATTCACGGCCGGATGGCACCGTTACGGGGCTCGCCGCGCGCGCGTACAATCCCGGGCCATGCCCGACCCCCTCGCCACCGATGACGACATCCTCCAGTACGCCGCCGCGCTCGCGCGGACGCAGCCGGGAGGCACGCTCGCGACCATCCACGCGGAGTTCGCGACCCCCTACCAGACGTATGTGCTGTTCCACCTGCGGGCGAACGGGGAGGTGATCTTCGCGAGCTCGGGGCAGCCGCAGCACCAGCGGAACATCGCATCGACGCCCGAGGTTTCCTTCCTCATCGATAACCGCGACATCATGGCGCACGACTGGCAGTCCTTCGACCGCGTGGTGATCGAGGGGCGCGCGCGGCACGTGCCGCAGGAGGGGGCGGAGTTCGTGCCGCTGGCGGAGGAACTCACCGCGAAGGACGCGTCGTCGTCGTACTTCATCCGCGAAGGGCACCTGTACCTGGTCGAGCCGCGCCGTCTGATCCTGATGAAGGGGCTGGAGCCGCACCGGCACGTGGTGGATTTCGAGGGGTAACGGCGCCGTTGCGGCCACTTTCGGGGCGGCCAGGAATCCGCGCGAACCCGTAAAACGCTTGTAAACTGTCTTCGCGTTGAGCCGAAGTAGAGGGATGGTGCCTTGCCCGCACCAACGGGCGCTCCTATCTTGCCTGAAAAGGGGAGCCCATTCCCCCCGAGAGTGAGGCATCCATGAAGCGACAACTGGCCGGCGCGGCCATCGCCGCCGCCGCCATGCTGGCCCTTCCCTCCGCCGCGCTGGCGCAGGGCGTGCCCCCCGGGCCCCCGGCCACGATCTATGGATCGATTTCCGGCGCCTCGGCCGGGCAGGGCGTCATCGCCATCGTCATCAACGGCAATACCTCCACCGTCTGCGGCGCTGGCAGCGTCGTCAGCGATAGTGGATCGACGGTCTTCGTGGTCGATGTCGTGTCCGATTCGCAGCGCGCGGGCTGCGGCGCCAACGGCCGCACCATCCGCTTCTACGTCACGCCCACGAGCCCGACGACGGGCGGCCGCCTGGCGAACGAGTCCGCCACCTGGACGGGCGCGGGCCCGAAGCAGCAGGCGCTGACGCTCGGCGCCGCGCTGAGCATCGTCAAGCCGATCCCGTTCGTCGCATCCGACGGCACGGGCTGATCCGCACCACGGGCAAAGCCCGGCAGGAGGGACGCGTGTCGAGCCGCAGCGTGCGCAAGGGTGCGCCCGCCGCGCTCGCGGCGTCCCTTTTCGTTGCCTTCGCGATCGGCCTCTCCGCGGCTCGCGCGCAGGACCCGCCGCTCCCGGGCTTCGCCTATCGCTACGGACGCGTCGCCGCGGCCCCCGGGGTGGACCTGCAGCCGGCCACCGGCCACGTCGTCGCCTTCGTGCGTGGGCGGGGTTGCGGCGAAGGCATCACGCTGGCGGCGCCACCGGGTTCGGGTGAGGACACGGGCCACACCGTCTACACCGTTCAGGCCGAATCCGACGCCATCGATCCCGGCTGCGGCGTCCCCGGCGACCCCATCACACTCTGGTTCCCCACCGCCCGGCGCATGGCCGATTCCTTCGGCCCCTGGTTCAGCGGCAGCGCGCGGATGGATGCCACCGCCGCCCGCGAACTGCCGTTCGGCTCCGTGCTTCCGTCAGTCGCGCGCGACTGACGGAAGCAACGAGAGAGAAAAGAGAAAAGAGGAAGGAGAAAAGGGTGGCCCCACGCCACCCGCCGCGGCAGAAGGTGGCTGGCCACCCCGTTTCTCTTTTCTCTTGTCTCTTACCCGCCGACGACTACGTTCCAGGGGCGAATGCGGAAGCGGGGCACCAGGCCGTTCTCCATGTACGGGTCGGCGGCGATGAAGGCGCTGATGGCGTCCGTGGAATCGCAGTGGAACACGAAGACGGCGCCATCGAGTGGGTCCGTCATCGCGCCGGCCATCTTCAGCAGGCCGCGTTCGTGGTAGGCGTTCACGAGTTCGAGATGCGCCGCCCGGAAGGGGTCGCGCTTCGTGAGCATGTCATCGACGTAGTCGTAGAAGAGCAGGTAGTGCATGCCCGCAGGATACGGGAGGCGCGCACTTCTGCCCTCGCGACCCTGTCGCCGGAGGTGGGCCCTGCTTGCGCCGCCGCAGGGCCGGGCCTATATTGTTGACAGATTTACTCGACTTTCTTCGGCTCACGGCGGGCGGCCCGCTCGCGAGCCTCCGGAAGTCCCCGGGATTGCTTCCGTGCGCGTCTCCACCCGCAGCGACTACGGCCTTCGCGCCCTGATTGAACTGGCCGGCCACTACGGCCAGGGGCCGCTGCAGTCTTCGGAAATCGCGCTGCGGCGGCACATCCCCGAGCAGTACCTGGACCAATTGCTGACGACGCTGCGCAAGGCGGGGTTCATCCGCTCCCTGCGCGGGCCCTCTGGCGGGCACGAACTCATTCGCGACCCCGCGACCGTGCGCGTGCGCGAGGTGATCGAATCGCTCGAAGGGAGCCTCGCCCCGGTGGCCTGGCTCGATGAACCCGCCGAGAGCACCGACCACCCCCACCAGTGCGGCCAGCGCGAAATCTGGGAGCGGATCCGCGAAGCCACCTGCTCCATCCTCGACGCCTACACCGTCGCCGACCTGCTCGAACGCGAACCGAACGCCGTGACCGGGAGGTACTCGATATGACCGCCAGCGCCGGCATGCGTCCCCTCGTCGCGGATTCGGTGATTGAGCTGATCGGCGCGACGCCGCTCGTGCGGCTGCACCGCGTGGTGCCCGCGGGCGCCGCCACCGTCCTGGGCAAGCTCGAAAACCTCAATCCCGGCGGGTCCGTGAAGGACCGCATCGCCCTCAGCATGATCGAGGACGCCGAACGCCGGGGTACGCTCTCGCCCGGCGCGACGATCGTCGAACCCACCTCGGGCAACACGGGCATCGGGCTCGCGCTGGTGGCGGCCGTGAAGGGCTACCGCCTCGTGCTGACGATGCCCGAGGACATGTCGGTGGAGCGCCGCCGACTGTTCGAACGGTACGGCGCCGAACTCGTGCTCACGCCGGCCATCGAGGGGATGACGGGCGCCGTCTTCGCCGCCCAGGAGATCGTGAAGAAGACGCCGGGCGCCTTCATGCCCCAGCAGTTCGAAAACGCAGCCAACCCGGAGGTGCACTACCGCACCACCGGCCGCGAGATCCTCGAGGCCACGGGCGGGCGCATCGATGCCTTCGTCGCGGGGGTGGGCACGGGCGGCACCATCACCGGCGTCGGCCGCCTGCTCCGCGAGGAGGTCGGCCCGCAGGTCCACATCGCCGCCGTCGAACCGGCGCGGTCGCCCGTGCTGAGCGGCGGGCGAGCGGGGATGCACGCCATCCAGGGCATCGGGGCGAGCTTCGTGCCGGGCGTGCTGGACCGCGACATCTATGACGAAGTGATCCGCATCGAGGACAAGGAAGCGCTCGCCATGGCGCGGCGGCTGGCGCGCGAGGAGGGGCTCCTGCTGGGGATCTCGGCCGCCGCCAACGTCATCGCCGCGGGCAGGGTCGCCACGAAGCTCGGCGCCGGGAAAACGGTGGTGACCATGCTCTGCGATACTGGGGAGCGGTATCTTAGCGTGAATCTGTGACGTCCCGTCCGGGAAGGCGCGCGGACCCATTCCGCCGCTGCCTGCCCGGCGCCAGCATCGTGCCGCCCGCCCGCGGAATTCGAAGGAGGCCCGCACCAATGTCCGTGAACGTGTATATCCCCACTCCTTTTCGCCACCTCGTCGGCAATCGCGCGAACGTGAAGGCCGAGGGCGGCACCGTCCGCGAAGTGCTCGGCAACCTCGATGCCCAGTTCCCCGGCTTCAACGACCAGCTGCTCGATGGCACGGGCCGCCTCGCCCGCCACATCAACGTCTACGTGAACCAGGTCGAAATCGAAAACCTCCAGGGCGAAGCCACGCCGGTGAAGAGCGGCGACGAAGTGGCCGTGATCCCCGCCCTCGCCGGTGGCGCCGGTGCGGTCATGACCCCGGAAATGGTCGATCGCTACAGCCGCCACCTGATCATGCCGCAGGTGGGAAGCGCCGGGCAGCGCAAGATCATCGAATCGAGCGCGCTCATCATCGGCGCGGGCGGCCTGGGTTCGCCGGTGGCGCTCTATCTCGCGCTCGCCGGCATCGGCAAGATCGGCATCGTCGATTTCGATGTCGTGGACCGTTCGAACCTGCAGCGCCAGATCCTGCACGTGACGGACAGCGTCGGCATCCCGAAGGTGGAATCGGCGAAGCAGCGGCTGAACGCGCACAACCCGAACGTCGAGGTGGTCACGCACGAAGAGCCGATCACCAGCGACAACGCCTTCCGCATCATCGAGCAGTACGACTACGTCATTAACGGCGCCGACAACTTCGCGACGCGCTACCTGGTCAACGACGCGGCCTACCTCCTGAAGAAACCGCTCATCGACG
>JAYRRO010000255.1:0-6876 GCA_041910095.1 Dehalococcoidia bacterium | reverse complement strand
GCGGCGGCGGTCGCGACCGCCCACGAGACGAGCGCGCCGCCCACACCCGCGCGGCGGCCCCCGGCGTGAACGTAGAGCCGGTGAAGTTCGAAGCGGCCGGCGCCCTCATCGCTCACGCCGACGGTGCCAATGACGCCGCCTGCAACGTCCTCGGCGACGGCGAACCAGCCGCCGCGGCCGTCGTAGTGCTCCTCGGGGCGCAGGAGGTCCGCGTCGTAGCCGTGCTCTTCGAAGGGGAACCCGTACTCCGCGAAGACGGCCTTCACCACGCGCCAGGGTCCATCGCCATGGCGGGCACGCTCGTAGGGGACGATGCGGAAGGTTCGAGCCACGCCGCGAGTGTACGGCGCGGATGCGAATGGGACGGATTTCGCGTGCCCTTCCGCGGGGGCGGGTCCATCCCCGGGCGCGGCCGTACGATGGCGCGCGATTCCACCACAGGGGTTCGCCCATGGACGTTCGCATCTTCATTCAAACCATCATCGCGCTCGCCTCGGCTTCGCTCGGGCTGGTCGCCGCGCTGGCCTGGAACGAGGCCATTCGCGCCACCATCCGCAAGATCGCGAGCGACGACAGCCTCGCCGGGCTCTACGTGTACGCCATCCTCGCCACGCTCATCGCGATCGCGGTGGTGACGTGGCTCGGCTGGGTGGCCGCGAAAATGGGAGGCGAGGCGAAGATCACGCGCGAAGCGGAGGGCTGATTCGCCCGGAGGGCCGGGGCCTCCGCGCGATGCGACTGTAACGGTTGTAAAGCCGCTCTATCTTTACGGCGCCGGGGCGCGAACCGGATGCTTGTGGCGTGCGCGTGATCGCCTTCTTTCTGCCCGTTTTCGCCCTCATGATGGCCGGCGCCGGGGTGCTCATCGCGTGGGAAGTGAAGGACCTCCGGCGTGACGACGTGGAGGTCGTGCTCGCCCGTGACTACCCGCCGGAGGGGCAGCCCCCGGCGGAGACATCGGCGCGGCCGCAGCTCAGGCCGGGCCAGACCGTCTGCCAGGGCATCCTCCACCAGGCCGAGCGGGGACAGCCGCGCGAAGTGCCGGCCATTTACAAGCAGCAGCGCGAGGTGCTGGGCATCGGCGTCGTCGGCGTCGAAAGCATCGACTCCCGCGCCTTCGATGTGGCCGCCGAGACCATCCACCGGATGTTCGATTCGAACCCGGAGCTGCTCCAGCCGCTGGTCGAGCAGGGCGCCTACGTCGTCATCGCCGATACGGGGCAGGAAGTGGACCAGCTGCCCGAGTTCGCATGCCTTAAGGACGAGCTGGGCGACGACTTTTTCGCGCACGTCTGCGGCATCGCCGACCACGCCGATTACCCGGTGGTGGCCGTCAACGAAGCGGACCTCACGGGCGACCGCCGGGGGCCCTGCCACGGCCTGAACGTCCTGTACCACGAACTCGGGCACCTGGTGCAGACGTGGAGCCTTTCGCCCCCGGACTATTTCGAGGTGAAGTACCTCTACCAGGACGCGCTCGACGCCGGGAAGTATTACCGCCAGTACGCCGCGACGAACTCGAACGAGTACTTCGCCGATGGCACGCAGTCGTACTTCCTCTATGCCGAGCCGACGGGTTCGAAGGACCGGCTCTGGCTGAAGCGGTACGACCCGAAGCTGTACGAGCTGCTCGCGCGCATCTACGGGGAGTAAGCGAGTTCCCGGTTCCCAGTGGGGCGGCCCCGGGCAAGATAATTCCCGCACGGGGTTGCCCCGAAGCCTCGAGCCTCGAGCCCCTTTTCTCCTTCCTCTTTTCTCTTTTCTCTTCCTCCCCTTACGCTCGACACATGACGAGCCTCACCGTGGCCTTCCTGGCGCTGATGCCTGATATCGAGTCCCTCATCAACACCGTGGGTTGGCCCGGGCTGTTCCTCATCGTCTTCGCCGAAACCGGCCTGCTCATCGGCTTCTTCCTCCCCGGCGATACGCTGCTGCTGACCGCCGGGCTGCTCTGCAACAAGGGAACACTGAACGTTGGCGGGCACGATGGCATCTGGCTGCTCATCCCGCTGCTCATCGTCGCGGCCGTGGTGGGCGATGCCGTGGGGTATCAGATCGGGCGAAAGACAGGCCCGCGGCTGTTCACCAGCGAGGACTCCGTCTGGCTGAATCGCAAGCACCTGGATAAAGCGCACGCTTTCTACGACCGGCACGGCGGCAAGACGATCGTGCTCGCGCGCTTCTCACCGTTCCTGCGCACGTTCGCCCCGACGGTCGCGGGCGCTGCCTCGATGGGGTACGGGAAGTTCGCGTTTTACAACATCTCGGGCGGCGTCGCGTGGGTGACGTCGATGTGCCTGATCGGGTACTTCCTCGGGAACGTCCCGCACATCGACCTGGTGTTCATCCTCGTGGTGGGTCTCGTGCTCGCGATCTCGGTGGCGCCGCCGGCCTGGCACCTCTTCCGCACCTGGCGCGAGGCGTCGTCGCGCGCGACGTAGTTCCCAGTTCCCAGTTCCCAGTTCCCAGTTCCCAAGGGGGCTGCCCCGTGCCGGGGAGACTCGTCTCGCCCGGGGGGTAGCCCCGGCCCCGAGCCTCGAACCCCGCGCCTCGGACCCCTTTCCTCCTGCCTCTTTTCTCCTTCCCCTCCCTTGACCCTCTCGCGGCGCGGGCTAACACTTCGAACCGGAATGAGTCGCTTTCGTTCGCTCCTGGCCGTCGTCGTCCTTGCCGCGCTGTTCGCGCTTGCCGTGGCGGTTCCCGCGGCCGCGCAGGACCACGGTCCCGCGCCCACCACGCACGGTGAATCCGGCGGCGAAGGCGATACCGGCAGCGAGCACGATGTCGTGCCGGTGCTCGTGTGGTCGAGCCTGGGCGTCGTCGCCGGCGGGTTGGTGCTGAGCGCGCTCTATGTGTTCAAGCGGCGCGTTGGCGGCTTCCCCGCGAACCCCTCGTGGGTCGCGCCCATCACCATCATGCCGAGCAAGGACTTCCCCACCGAAGGCTCCTACGGCGATGTCCCCGCGGGCGGACACGGGCACCACTAGAATCGAGTGCTGAGTGCGGAGTGCTGAGTGCCGGGCTACCCCGGCGCTCATGGACGCCCATCCGTGGCCGTCCTTCTCAGCACGCAGGACTCAGCACTCAGCACTGCAGGGGCACGCCCATGGACCTCAGCCAGTACCCGCTCTCCGAGATTGCCGCGAAGGTTGGCACGCCTTTCTACCTGTATGACGCCGCCATCCTGCGCGAGAAGATGGCCGATGTCGCCGCCGCCACCGAGGGACCGGCGCTGCAGGCGCGCTACGCCATGAAGGCGAACTCCCAGCGCAAGGTCCTCGAGGCCGCGCGCGAGGCTGGGCTCTGGATCGACGCCGTCAGCGGGAATGAGGTGCTGCGCGCGGGGCGGGCGGGCTTCCCCCTTGGCGCCGAGCCCCCGGCCGTGCTCCTCACCTCCGATGTCTTCCGCGACAACGCTCTCGACGTCGTGCTTCGCCATGGCGTCGTGCCCAACGTCGGCTCGCCGGGGATGATCCGCGCGCTCGCCGAGGCGGGGTACCGCGGTGACATCGAGATGCGCGTGAACCCCGGCTTCGGACATGGCCATGTCCAGGCCTGCGATACCGGCGGACCCTCGTCCAAGCACGGCATCTGGCACGAAGATCTCGAACCCGCGATCGCCATGGCCCGCGCGGCCGGTTTCCGCATCGCCGGGCTGCACGCGCACGTCGGCACCGGCCCGCAGATTCGCGAGTTCGACGAGAACATGGCGAAGCTAGCCGATGTCTTCGGCGCCCTCCTCCCGCTCTTCCCCGATGCCGTTTCCGTGAACTTCGGCGGCGGCATCCCGCACGCCTACCGGCCGGGGGCGCTTCACTTCGAACTGGGCCACTTCCGCACCTTCCTGCTCGAAGCCGCGGCGATGCTCTCCGGGATCGCGGGGCACGCCGTCCGTGTCGAGATCGAACCCGGGCGCTACCCGGTTGCGGGCATGGCCATCCTTGCCGCCCGGGTGACGGACGTGAAAGCGACGCGCGCCAATGAGAAGGGCCCCGGCAACACCTTCGTGATGACCGACGCCGGCTTCAACGACCTGGTGCGTCCCGCGATGTACGGCTCGTATCACGAAATCTCCGTCGTCGGCGCCGGCACGAACCGCGCGCCCGAGCAGATGGTGGTGGCGGGCCCGCTCTGCGAAAGCGGCGACGTCTTCACGCGCGACGACCAGGAGCTGCTCCAGCCGCGGCCGCTGGGCCGCCCTGACCCGGGTGACCTGGTGGTCCTGCACGATGCCGGGGCCTATGGCGCGGTCATGAGCTCGAACTACGTCTCGATGGGGCGCGCGGCGCAGGTGCTTTGGGAGAACGGCCGCGCTTCACTCATCGCCCGGCGCGAGACGCTCGACGACATCGTCCGCATGGAGTGCGACGAGGCGCTGTAGGCGGACTTAGCCCGCGAGCGCGCGGGGCAGGGTGACGCCCGCCTCCTGGAGCGCCCCGGCGAGCCGTTCGAGGGTGAAGGGCTTGCGCAGCATCCCGCTGATGCCGCCGCGCATCTCCCCGTCCATGTACGTGTCCGCGGCGTAGCCCGTGCACACGACGATATCGACCGAAGCGCTGATGCGGCGCAGCGCCCGGTACGTCTCCATGCCGCTGAGGCCGGGCATCACCAGGTCCAGGAGGATGGCGTCGTAGGCGCCCGGCCGGCGCGCGAGCAGCGCGATGCCGTCCGCGCCGTTCGCCGCTTCCTCGACATCGAACCCGAGTCTCCCCAGCGCCGCCGCCGTCGTCCGCCGGAAGAGGTCGTCGTCGTCGATGAGCAGAAGCGTGCCCGTCGGTTCATCCGCGAAGGCGGGCGCGGGGCCGAGCAACGGGAACTCGAGGCGGAAGTCGGTGCCCGCGCCGGGCTCCGTTTCGACGCTGATGACGCCGTGGTGGCCCTGAACGATGCCGTACGTGATGGCCATGCCCAGGCCCGTGCCGGAACCCGCGGGCTTCGTCGTGAAGAATGGCTCGAAGATGCGCATGCGGGTCTCTTCGTCCATTCCCGGGCCGCTATCGCGGATGTGGAGGACGGCGCGGCTGCCCGCGATGGTCAGCTCGATACCGATGTCGCCGCCTTCGGGCATGGCGTCGCGCGCGTTGAGGATGATGTTGAGCACGGCCTGCTGCAGCTGCCCTTCATCGCCTTCGACCATCACCGGGCGGGCCGGTGGCTGCCAGGCGACTGCGCAGCGCTCCGAGAGCGTCGGCGCCGCCAGCCGCAGGGTCTCACCGATGAGCGCGCCGAGGTCCACCGGGCCGAACCGCACCAGCCCGCCGCGCGCGAAGGAAAGCAGGCGGCTCGTGAGGCCCGCCCCGCGGCGCGCCGCATCCTCTATGAGGGCGACGTGCTCGATGTCGTCCGCGCTCATCTGCCCCGAGAGCTTCAGGATGCCCGCGAAGCCCAGGATCGTCGTCAGCAAGTTGTTGAAGTCGTGCGCGACCGCCCCCGCCATCTCCCCCAGCGATTCCATCTTCTGGGCCTGCATGAGCTGGCGCTGGAGTGCGCGGCGGTCCGAGACATCGCGCGCCATGGCGAGGATGCACTGCCGCCCGCCGAACTGGATGAGCGACGCGACGATATCGACGTAGAGGACGGAGCCATCCTTGCGGCCGTACCGCTGTTCGTGGAGGTGGATTTCGCCCTCCTCCATCACGGCGCGCACCTTGTTCTCGAGTCCGGGTTCGAGGCAGATATCGGCCATGGCGAAGCCGATGAGCTCCTCCGGTGTGTACCCCAGCGTGCGTGACGTGAAGGCGTTGGCCTCGATAATCGTGCCCTTCGTGGGGTCGAGCACGAAGATCATCTCCTCGGCCTGGGCTACCAGCGAACGGTAGCGGCGTTCGCTTTCGGCGAGGGCGTCGAGGGCGATGGCACGTTCGAGCGCGAGCGCGAGCGGGCCGGCGAAGGAGCTCAGCAGGTAACGATCCTCGCCGTCGAGGGGGTGCGCCCCGGGCCACCAGAGGCTGACGGCGCCCCATTCCTCGCCGCGCACGAGCAGCGGGACGCGCAGCTCGGTGCAGTAGCCCTGTTCGCGCATGAGGTGCGCGAGCGCCTCGATGGCGGGGGTGGAAGGTTCGCGCGCGGCGGCGATGACGGCTTCGAGGGGCGCGCCCCATGCCATCGGCTCGCCCGGGCTCGAAACGTGTCCCAGCACGGTCGCCTGGCCGCTTTCGCAACGCAGGACGACGGCGTGGGCGCATTCGAAAGTGGCCTGGCACTGGAGGAGGAAGTCCCGCGCGAGGTCCCGCGGCGAACCGCCGGCCCCCAGCCGCGCGAGCACGCGGTTCGCCGCCTCGAGCTGCGAAGCGCGCCGAGCGACCTCGCGCTGGCCATAGAGGTACTCGACCGCGACCTCCAGCGGCCGGGCGATGCGCAGCAGCTGCTCCCCATCCGCCTGCGTATAGGCGCGCGTCGCGAACGACCCGAGGGTGACCATGCAGGCGCGGGCGTTCGGGTTCCCGACGAGCACCTCCAGCACCGAACGCACGCCGCGCGCGCGCATGTCCTCGCTGTAGGGCGAACGCGCCCGCCGTTCGAGCCGGAGGTCGGCGGTGACGCGGGCGCGGTGCAGAAGCGGCCATTCGTGGCCCTCGACGAGCGCCGGCAGGGGCACGCCGGGGCCGTCCTCGGCGCCATCCCAGCCCACCACCTGGAGCGCGCCGCGCTCCACGGCGGAAACGACGCAGATGTCGGCCTCGAACATCGCGCGCAGGGCGGCGGCGGCGGGCTCGCCCAGGTCGCCGAGCGTTTCCTGCGGGGCCAGCGCGGTCACGAGGTCGAGGATGGCATCGGTGCGGCGCGTCTGTTCCTGGAGCGTGGCCACCAGCCGTGCCCGCCCGAGAACGAGCGCGAGCGGCGGCACGACCTCGGCGAGGAGGCGGAGCTGTTCGT
>JAYRRO010000254.1:0-12423 GCA_041910095.1 Dehalococcoidia bacterium | reverse complement strand
CGGGCGGCGGTTCACCCCCACGCGTGTGGGGACGACAAGGCGATGGTGTCCGGGCTCTGGCCGGTCTCCGGTTCACCCCCACGCGTGTGGGGACGACGTGACCATCTACGCGGGCTACCCCCGGGAGTTCGGTTCACCCCCACGCGTGTGGGGACGACCGATGCCCGCGATCCCATGGGGGCCGCCGACGAGGTTCACCCCCACGCGTGTGGGGACGACAGGGCGGCCCGTGCCGCGGAAAGCTCGGAGTACGGTTCACCCCCACGCGTGTGGGGACGACGTACGGGTCGAAGCGCCAACTCCCCCATCTCCAGGTTCACCCCCACGCGTGTGGGGACGACCCCACCCCCCACACGCGAAAACCGCGCCCCGAAGGTTCACCCCCACGCGTGTGGGGACGACACTAAAAGTGTCATGGCGACCATCGCCTGCAGCCACGACTCCCCTAGGCCCGGCGCACCAGCATCAAGCCTTCGAAGTCCTCGGGAATATACGCCGGCGCACCCCAGATCCGCCACGCGAACCGCTGCTCGTTGTTCGTGCTGTGAACCATGAACGCCGAGCCTCCTTTCGACTCCTGGCAGGCCATGTCCCAGAGCCTGTCCCGCACCATCGCACTCACTTCGCCGATGAACACGTTCGCTTTCGGCTCGATCAGCCATCGCGAGAGCTCACCACGCATGCCTCGCGGTACCCGCTCCAGCATCAGCACCATCATCAGTCGGCCTCGTCGCCCACATCGCGCTCGCCTTCGCCGCCATGCAGTGTGCCCGCGCCAATGTCGCCGGCCGGGTCCCAGAGCCACCCCGGTCCCGGGATCGCACCATCATCGTCGAGGTAGGGCGACACGATCACTGGCTCCTCCCCCAGCACTCGTGCGATGTCCGGGACGATGCGCTCGAGCAGGTGGCCCCGGTAGAACGCGTCCCGGCAGGCCCGGCGGACACGGCTCTCAAGGTTCTCCGTCCCTCCCGCAACGACTTCGAACGCGAGCGGAATGGTCAGCTCACCCTTGTAGAGGTCCGCGATGTCGTAGACAAACGAAAGCATCCGCCCCGTGTGGATGAACCCGAGGCCTGGCGAAAAGCCCGTCGCCACGATGGCGGCGTGGCTAATGCCGTAGAGGGCGCTCGCCGCGGTCGAAAGGGCCCGGTTAACCGGGTCTGCCCGGCGCCAGTCGCCGCGGTCATAGTACCGGCCGCCCCACGGGACGCCGCTTGCTTCGGCCGCTTTCGCGTAGGCCGACCTTACGCGCAGCCCCTCTCGGCCACGCAGCTGTTGCAGACTCAGACCCGGGGGCAGCTCTTCGGCGAATCGCAGCCTGTACATCCGGTCGATGACTTGCAGCCGGGTCGTGGGGTCCGATGCAAGCACGGCCTGGCGAATGAGGTTTCGCGCCGAACGAGTCTCGCCGGTGGAGTGGGCATAAACGCGCACCCCGCCTTCGCCAACCCAGGCCACCATGCAACCGTTCTCCGCGAGCGACCGCATGGCCGCGTGCGTGAGCGATGTCCCCGGCCCGAGCATGAGCAGGTTCAGTGCGGCGCATGGGACTGCGACGCTCCCCCGCTGGTCGAAGAGCGTGATCGACTTTGCTTCCTGCTCCACCCGGCAATGCTCCACGTACAGGTACGTGAGGCTATCCCGCACCTTGGGAAGCGCGTGCAGGTCCTTCATCGCTAGGCCGGCGCGAGCGAAAGGAGTCCGCAGCCGAAAGCCTTCCCCGGGCCCACGCCCCGTGCCAGGCCTTCGCGAAACGCCCCGGTGTCCGTTACCCGGAGTTCGCCTTCAAACAGCGCCGTCGCCAGCGTGAGTTTTCGGTCCCAGCTGCGAAGCACCCCCGCGGGATTCGCGACAGCGGCAGGTACCCGCCCGAGTTCACCAGCGTCCAGCCCGGGGACGACGCGTGCCTCCGCGAGTTCGAAGCCGAGCCGTTCGCGCCCCTGCCGCGCCAGCCACGCGAGCCGCTCCTCCTCACGCCGGATCTCGACGCGCTTGCCGGACATCGCCGCGTGCGCTTCCCTCGCGGGGCGGCGGACCACGCCGGTACGTTCGTGAGATGGAATGGTGGCAGGGTCCCGCCATCGGCCCGAGGCGTCGAGCTCGGACAGGTCCGCGTCCTGCAACGCGCGACTGTGAATCCGCCGCGTGGGATTGGCCCGGAGACGGAACCGGAAGCGTGCGCCGGACACGACCGCGGCCTCGATTGCGTCCAGCGGCTTCGGCCCGTCAATGCGGACGACGGTGCCATCCTCCGGAAAGGCCCACCGCGGGCGCTCTACGGACTGCACGAGCACCGGCACGTGGGCCGGGGTCGCGGCTTCGACACGGAACAGCACGCCAAACTCGGCACGCGCGAGGCCGTCTCTCGAGGCCTGGGGGAATCCCGTCATGATCAGCCGGTGCAAGTCGTGGCAGTCGGCTAGCGCCCGGCGGGCCGAGCGGTTGCGAAGGTCGAGGACAAGGCGGCTAAGGTACATGGGTGGGCTCCTCGCGGCGGGCGACCGTGACGGTCGTTTGGCGGATGGCGCGGGCGCCAAAACTGCGGTCGCGGAAGGCCGCGCCGACGGGCTGGTCCATTCGCGTTTCCGCCTCCGGGTCGGACGGAGTGGTCTCGATGACCAGCCGGAGGTCGGCCTCGGCCGGCGGCTGCCATCGCCAGGTCGTTGGCAGGAGTGGCCACGGCTCGGCCCGAAGCGCTTCTTCCAGAGCCAACGACCGCAGGCCGCCCCCGAACGGAAGGTGGACGGGGACCGAAGGCAGGAAGCTCTTTCGACCTAACGACAGCTGCCACACCGGGTCGCGCAGTGCCCCCTCGATTTCGCCAAGGAAGGCCGCATCGACCCCTTCCAGGCCGCAAAGGAAGTCCGCATCCGAAAGGTAGTACCGGTTCGAAAGCACAGCGTCGGTGGAGCGCACCCCCGATGCACGCATGATGCCCATGCCGCCGCCGCCGGCTGTGTGGTAGTCCCGCTCGAGTATGCCCTCACGGTCGACACGGACGCCGAACCGGAGCGCGGCGATGGGTGTCACGTCCCGTGCCCGCTCCCATCCGAGGGCGGCGCAGACGAGGCCCGCCACCCCGCTCTTCGAGGGCTCCAGCTCGGAGTCCCGTTCGGTGTACCGGCTGCGCGTGCCCCACGATTGCATGGGGCCGCACAGCCGGAAGAGGAGCGTTGGCATCGTTACACCGCCAGCGCAGGCCGAATCGCGGCGAGCGTGTCGTTGAGAAGGGACGCGAACGACGCCTTTCGGGCAGGTTCAAGGTGCTCAAGGGGAGCGTTCGCTGGAGCCACGACGGCGAGGCTTGCACCGGTGGGGAGACCGTACATCGCGATCAGTTCGCCCCAGTACCGGTCGAGGGCCTTAATCGAGCCGTCAACGAGGCCGGCGTCGCGCTCGGGCCGCACGGGATTCACGAAGGCGTTGGCGAGGGACCAGGCACCCCTTTCCCGCAGCACCGCAAACACCAGCGATGGCGGGTTGTGCGCTGCGAACGAATTCTGCTTGCCGGTCGGGACGGCATCGCGGCTCGCGAGCATGAACGCCCGCACCGTCGCCTCCGCGAGGTCCGCGTCCCCGTTCAGGTTCTTGATGAGCTGGTTCAGGTCGATGTTCGCGTAGCGGTAGTAGCACGCCGAGTTGAACTCGACGTTGCCGATCATGTCGGCGCCGGGCGTGTCCTCCGGCAGGTCATCGACCGCAGTGAAATAGTCGGATTCGGCGACGACGCGATGTGTCGAAATCGGATGTGCGACCTGGCTGGCGGCATCGCGGTTCCTGCCCGGCAGGTCCGCGATCATCCGTCCGAACAGCGCGAGATCGGCCGCCTTGCCACCGTCGAGAGCCTCCTCCAACTCCTTGGCGAGTGTGGTGGCTTCCGCGTCCTTCTTGTCCTTCTTGCGGCGCTTCTCCCCGCTCGCGGCGACAAGCGCCTCCCAGCGCGAATCACAGCAGGCGACGATCGAATCGACTTCTCGCGCGCCGAGGAAGAGGGGGTATTCGGTCTTCCCCTCGCGCGCGACGCCCAGAAGCGCGAGTGCGGCCTCCGCCACGGCCAGGGCTTCGACATCCGCCCGTCCGCGCAGCTGGAGCTGCTCCGCGATCTTCTCCGCGAAGCGCTTGCTCCGTTCGGCGCGGTCTCCTTCGGCGATTAGGTTGGCTTGCTTAAACTCCTGCCGCATTGCGCGCTTGATGCACTGGCTCGAGATCCGTGCGCGCGGCACGCCGCCGAATTCGCAGGACTTGGGGCTTCCGAGGTCGTCACGGTTGAGGTTGGAAGGGGCGAAGTTCTGGAGGATGTGAAGTTCGAGCAGCATGGTTTCTCTCCTAGTTGTCCGGGTCGTCGTTGGTGGTGGTCTCGTCGTTGCTAGCGTCGCTGGTTTCGGCGAGTTCGCGTGGTTCCACGGCTAATCCCCCCCAAAAGGACCGCGCCCAGGCGCGCTGAACCCATCGGTCGTCGCTATCCCAGCTCCTGACATCTCGGAAGAGGATGAGGTAGTTGACAGGATGGTCGGGTGCGTCCCCGTGCAGCTGGCGAAAGAGTGGAAGCAGGCGTTGCAGGACCTCGGCCCTTGTGCCTGAGAGCACGAACGTGAGCCGGCGCGCGACTCCCCGTCGTCGGGGATGCGCGGCAGGGTACACGGCTGCGAGGGTGTTGCCGAAGTTGGCTCGAGTGAGGCTGCTTTCGGCGGTCGGCGTTCGTTCGATGCGCGGATGCAGCGCACAGAGAGCGGTGACTTCATGAAGGAGCCTCTCATCGCTCTCGTCGATCTCGCCCTTGACGTACTCGTCGATGAGGGCGAATCGCTCCGCGTCGAATCGGTCGGCAGGACGCAGGCCGCGCCGAAGGATAGCCAGCTTCCCGCGGTTGCTTGAGCCCTCTCTTCTGTCGCCTGCCCACGCATCTATCGCCTTAAGGAGTCGGTCCAGCGCGTCTCTCACCTCGTCGCGCTGCTGCCTAGGGGATTCAGCCACGGTGTTGTTTCCCTCCTGCGGTTGCCGGTTGTTCCGGGTGCAAAGGACGGAGAGCGTGCCTCAACCGCCATATGAGCTCTTCAGCCCCCAGTTCGACGGCCCTTGGTCCGCCGCGCGTCGGCCGCTCGAGTCTGAGCACCGCTTCGCTGAAAGCTCGTTCTGCTGCACGCCGCACTCCCAGGCCCCAGGCCTCCAACGCGAATTGGGACGAGTCACCGGGTTTCCCCAAAGATTGCGCGAACCGGCGAAACGGGAGGTCCAGGCAGGGCCAGTAGGAGCGCGTCGCAGCCATGGCCTTTGTCATGCGCCAAATCCGTTGCTCAGTTGCTCGATCAAGCTTCGGCAAAGGCTCCCGTCTGGGCCGTACCAGGTCTGCCTCGTTGGTCGGGGCTATCTGCTCACGCACTGCGCGATACACCGCCTGTTCGACTGCGCCGGCGGCGTGGTCGGCGACCGTGAGAGCGAGCTGAAGCCGCGACGCGAGGTCAGAATCCGCGAGGACGGAAAGGCCGATCGGGAGCCGCTCCGCCCGCCAGGTGTCTATGGGATTCTTGGGCTTCGCCGCAACGCCGTAAACGGCCACGTCGGTAGCAACACCCAGCCGTTGCGCCAGCCGTGCGTACGGGCGCTCCTCGCCCGGGCGTTCCACGAAATGGTGCACCAGTGCGGCACCATCCCTCCACACAGCCCTTTCCGCCGTCAGCTTAAGCGGCTTGGTCTCGCCCGCGACGACGTAGGCAACCCACGGGTCCATGAGCCCGGCACGCCAATCGGGGTCAAGGCCTGGTCCATATGTCCTATAAGCACGGTCTACCAGACCGTCAGGCCCGCGGACAAGGAGAACCCGCCGCCATGGGCGCGTGCAGTACTCCAACCAACCGGCCGGTATTGGGCTCGGCGAGCCGAGTGGAAGTTCCCACCATGGCGCGTCATCCTTAAAGCGCGCGGCTACGATGGGCGACCGGGAGTTGTACGTCAGCCCAGCGAGCACCAGGGTCTGGTGGAGTGACTCGCCTGTGAGGTGGGCCGAGAGACCGGCCGTGACGGGAGACTGCCGGTATCCTCTTCCGTCATCAAGCCCGAACCATTGGTACGCGAGGAGATGTTGGGCCGCCTCCGCCGGGCTCAGGCCGGTTCCGCCTAAAGTGTGGTCAAAGAGCGTCGGCCACGTGGGGGCGGCAGTCTCGCGTCGCAGTTCCTCGATGTCGATCGGTTGCTTACGGTCGCGCCGAAACTTTTCGGAGAGCGATGGGTCCTGCATGAAGGGGGTCGAACCGAAGAGGTCGAACCGTCCGCCGACTCGGTCCATGTACTCAGCGAGCACATCCGCCGGCAGCGCACCGGCATCGAGCAACTGTTCCACGGACGACAGTCGGTCGGGACCGCGAAGTGCCGCGGTGACGAATGCGCTCAGCAAGCGATGGAGGACGAGTGTCACTATTGGAGACGGATGTTCAACCGCTGAGAACTCATGCGCGCGAACGAGAGCGTCCCGCAGGCTGGCCTGCACGGGGACGGAACTCCCCCTCGGAAGGCAAGGAATCCACGGATCCAAGATCAGGTTGAAACGCTCAGACAAGTCTACCTCCTTACTTCAGGTCTCCGACGACAATCCCTAGCGTTGCGCTCTTCCGCAGGGGAGGCAGACCCGCGATGCTGACCACCTCATCGTCGTGTGCCACTACCAGGACCGCGTGTCGGAGTGTGGGATGTCGCCGCCACGCATCTGGTCGGCCGCGCCAGACGGAAGTCCTTGGTGTCATGCCACCCATGAGCGCTTGGACCCACGCTCCTCTCAGCGTCATTGACTTCTGCATGAGCGGAACCGCCGTCGTCGGCTGCCGCGGATCGGTCGACTCAAGGGCGGCGAGTTCGGGCGGCAACCACACCACTTCCAGCCAAGGTATTTCGTCATAACGCGTCTTGGCTTGCCGACCGGCTTCGGCATCTTGCCTGTCCTCAAGGAGGCTCGGACCGAACGATCCGAGGAACTCCTCTGCAATGAAGTCGGGCTCGGGTACCATCGGCTGTCGCGCAAGGTCAGAATGTTTGCCGGTAAGGCGCTCCCAATCCCGCCACGTGCTGCTCCACCGCTCAGCTGGGATCTCCGCCGACGGCGAGCCCTCCGCGGTCTGGTAGACGCGCTCGATGAGCGCTTCGATGTCGCCCGGGATGTTGATCGTTTCGCGCCCCTGGAGCGCGGCCCAGGTGCGCAGGAGGACGTGCTCGTTGTAGACGCTCGTGAACGCCGGCTCGAAGGATGGACCGTCTGCGTCGTTGGCGACGGTTCGAATGAACAGGACAGGCTCGCCCGGGCCCGGCCGGTCGCCCCGCCGGTGACGCATCAGCCGGCCAGAGCGCTGCAGCAGCAGGTCGATCGGCGCGAAGTCCGAGACCATGAGGTCGAAGTCCAGGTCGAGGGACTGCTCCACCACCTGGGTGGCAACGAGGATGTGCCGTCCTTTTCGCTCGCCCGTCGGGCCGAACCGCTCAAGGCACTCCGCCTCGATGGCCTCACGGCGTTCGTGCGTGAATCGCGCGTGAAACAGCGAAAGCTCGCTGTCCGGGAAGTGGCGGCGCAGCGCCAGATACGTCGCCTGCGCACGCGCCACCGTGTTGCAGATGACCACGGCGTAGCCGTCGCGCGGAAGCTGCGCCTGCAGGAAGCGAGCAAGTTCCACGGGATCTTCCGGGCAGCAGGCGACCCGAAGTGTCCGGCGAATGCGGTCGCTCACCTCGATCTCCCGGCTGCGAACCGTCGTCCCCTCAAGCCAGGACACGCGGGGGTACTCCACCGCCTCGCTCTCGACCAGCTTCGCCCGCGGATCGATGCCTTTCGCGTACGCCTGCATCAGTTGCCTTCGCCGTGCTGCCGGCAACGTCGCTGAGAGCAGGATCACGGGTGAGCCCAACGCGCCCAGCCACTGGAGCAGGCCGCCAAGCAGCCCCGTCATGTAGGCGTCGTAAGCGTGCACCTCGTCGAGGATGACGGTCTTCCCGGCCAGCCCGAAGAGACGCACGAACACGTGCTTCACCTGGAGGACTGCCATCAATGCCTGGTCGACCGTCCCGACGCCGTACGCCGCCAACAGTGCGCGCTTCCGCTGCAGGAACCACTCGCCCGCCCCGGCCGTACCCTCGGCGGCGCCATCGGCGTCATCCGAGATGTTCGACGGCAATACCGGCAGGTCGTGCTTGAGGATCGCGCCTCCGTAGGCCAACACGAGGTTGATGTCCTCGCCCCCCGCGAGATGGTCCGAGTAGCGCGTGCCGAGGTATTGCGCGAACCGCTGGTACATCTGGTTCGCCGTTGCCTGCGTCGGCAGCGCCACGTACAGCCCACGAGCGCCGCGGGCGGCGAAGGAGTCCGCCAGCAACAGTGCGGCTTCCGTTTTGCCCTCGCCCATCGGCGCCTCGATCACGACGAGGCTGGGACTCGGTATCTCCTGCCGCAACTTTTCCACTGTTGCCTGGAGTGCGTTCGGCGCCCACTCCCACAGCGAAGTGAACGCGCGCGGCTCGCCCGGTTCGGGGTAGTCCTCCCAGCGCAAGGCCGTGAGCACACGCGTGGCTCGCTCCCGGACTCGTTCGAAGTAGGCCGCCAGGTCGCCGGCGCCTTGAGGGTCGTATTCGAAGAACCCCGGGTCATCGATCGAGCCGATCCAGTCGGCGATCGAGACGAATCCCGCGAGGAACATCTGGGCAGTGCCGTCCGGTGCCTGCGAGGGCACGATCGTCTCACCCGCAGCGTTCCGTGGCAGCTCCATGACATCCCTGATCTCCGCGAACAAGCCGCGCCGGGCGGCCTCCCAGTCACCGGCGGAAGGATGTCCCTCGTCCTCCAACAGGTGGTTGGCCGTGAGCGCTGACGAACCGGTGGGGAAGCTCCCGTGGTGTCCGCCAAGAATCGTGCCCAGCGTTGCGGCCAGGCGTTTCTCTACTCCCATGGCTTCCAGGTACCGAGGAATGAAGTGGGCGCCGACTCTGCCGTGGGCCGTGTCCGGACCAGCCGGGTAGGCGGTGAGCCCGGTGGCGGCGAGTCGCGTCGCATGGTTCTTGTCCTTCGCCTGAAACGGCCGGCTCGCCTTACCCAGGTCGTGCAGCGCCGCCAGAAATGCGACCCAGCGGCGGCATTCCTCGTGCCCCAGCCCCAGTTGGCTGGCCAAGAGGTCCTTCGCGTTTTCCGGTAGACAGCGGTCCCAGAGAGCCAACGCGACGGCGCCAACATCGACCATATGGCAGGCAAGAGGGTGGTAGTTGGCTCCCGCGGGCGCGGGGTCTCTGAACTTGCCAGCAAGCTTGCTCCAAGGGGTGGAGTCCATCTGTTCGCTCCGCCGCGGACGGGCTGCCGCGTCTCGTTCGCCCGCGGCCGCAAGTATTAGCTGCTGCCACGACATCCCGTGTCGCGTTTGCGTTGTGTCCACGCTTATGGCGGCGCGCCCCCGAAGCGGGGGCTTTCCGGGTCTTCGGCCGGTGGCGTAGGATGCCGGCGATCCTTCGGGGGTGGGCCGGATGAGCGCGGGAGCGGCTCGGCGGGCGATTGCGTTGGCTTGTGCGCTGCTCACGTGCCTGGTCCCCGAGGGTGCCGCGCAGGTCGCCGCGACCCCGGGGAACCCGGCGTTCATCGCCATCGCCACCGGGGCCACGCACACCTGCGCCATCGTGGCGGGCGGTGCCGTGCGCTGCTGGGGCAGCAACGGCGACGGCGAGCTGGGCGACGGCACGAACACCGGCCGCCTCGCGCCCGTGGCCGTGTCCGGGCTCGGAGCGGGGGTGACAGCCATCGCCGCTGGCGACCGCTTCACCTGCGCGCTCACGTCCGGCGGCGCGGTGACGTGCTGGGGCGCCAACGGCTTTGGCCAGCTCGGCGATGGGACGACGACGGCGAGCAACGTCCCCGTGGCGGTCTCGGGGTTGTCGTCCGGCGTGACGGCGCTGTCGGCGGTGCACGGTGCGCACGCCTGCGCGGCGACCGCGAGCGGCGTGGTCTGCTGGGGCCGGAACGATGCCGGGCAACTGGGCGACGGCACGACCGTGGACCGTTCGGTCCCCGTCCCCGCGGCGGGCGTAGCCGGTGGCGCGATCGCGCTGGCGGCGGGCGGCAGGCACACGTGCGTGGTGAGCGCCGGCGGCGGCGTGTCGTGCTGGGGTTCCGGCGAGATGGGCGAACTGGGCACCGGCACGAACGCGAGCTCGCTCGTGCCGGTCGCGGCGATGGGGCTGTCGAGCGGCGTGGTGGCGATCGCCGCGGGGCACGACCACACCTGCGCCGTGACCGACGCGCAGGTGACACCCGGCTTCGAGCGCGCGAAGTGCTGGGGCGACAACAGCCACGGCGAGATCGGGATCTGGGTGGTCGGGGCATACGTGAACGCCCCGGCGCAGGTGTCCGGGCTCACCTCCGGCGTGACCGCGATCGCCGCGGGCGAGAACGTGTCGTGCGCCGTGGTGTCGGGTGCCGTGAAGTGCTGGGGCGCGAACGCGAACCACCAGCTGGGCGACGGCACGACAGCGGTTCGCCCGTACCCGGTGACGGCGATCGCCGCAGGCGCCACGGCGGTGGCCGCGAACGGCTCGGGGTGCGCGCTCGCGACGGATGGCGGCGCCCGGTGCTGGGGGCCGAACGGTTCCGGGCAGCTGGGCGACGGCACGACGACGGAGGCGGGGACGCCGGTGGCCGTGGTGCTGAGCGCGGCCGCCACGAGCCTCGCGTTCACGTCGTCGCCCGGCGATGGGCAAGCCGGCGTTGCCTTCGCAAGCCAGCCCGCGGTTGCGGTGCGCGACGCCAACGGTGCGACCGTGACGAGCGACATCACCACCGTGGTGACCCTCTCGCTGGGGAACGCCCGCGGTGCGGTGCTGAGCTGCACGGGCGGGCTGAGCCGGACCGTGTCGCAGGGCGTGGCCAGCTTCACCGGGTGCCGTATCGACCTGGCAAACGATGGCTACACCCTCGCTGCCGCGGCGAACCCCGCCCTGGTGGGAGCGACATCCGCACCCTTCGCGGTAACGGCCGGTCCGCCCGCGGCTGCCGCGAACGTGATGGCGACGCCAGCGGCGGGTCCGGGCGCGCACCTCACCTGGGTGGACGGGTCGCCGGGTGCGACCGTCGCGTTCGCGGTGTACCGCTGGAAATGGGGCGAAGGGAACCCGGTGGTCGTGGCCGGAGTGGTGGCGGCCTCGCAGCTGGCCTTCGACGACACTGGCCTTGAGCCATCGACCCTGTACTTCTACTGGGTTGTGGCGAGCAACGCGCTGGGAGGGACGTGGAGCGCCGCGGCGCAGGTCACGACACCGGGCGGGCCGCCGAACGCACCAGCGAACCTGGGCGCCACCGCCACCGGGCCGGCGTCTGTCCACGTCAGTTGGGACGACGCGTCGTCGAACGAGCTGGGGTTCATCCTCTTCCGTTCGGACGGCGGTGCGTGGGAGGTGGTGGAGTGGCTGCCCGCCGGGACGTCGTCGTACCAGGACACCGGCCGGAGCCCGGGGAGCTTCTTTTTCTATTGGGTGTGGTCGTGGGGGTGGAACGGCTTCAGCGTCTCACCCTCCATCGCCCTCGCCCTCACCTACCCCTGAGCGCCCCGGCTCGTTGCGTGAAGGTTCGGACGAGCTGCCTGCGTCCGGTGCGGGCGGGCTGCTAGGATGCCGCGATGCTCGGGCGGACGTTCCTGGCGGCGGGCGCGCTCGGCCTGCTCGCCGTGCTCGCGAGCGTGCCGGGGGCGGCGGGGAGCGAGCTGCTCCAGAACGGCGGCTTCGAATCGTGGTCCGGGCACACCCCGGATGGATGGAGCGTGTCCGCGGGCTCGACCGTCGCGCGCGCGGAGGATGGCGCGAACGGACCCGGCGCGCGGCTTTCGACCACGTCCGGCCGCCTCGTGCAGAGCGTCGCGGCGGCGCCGTTCGCAGCCTATCGCGCGAGCATCGACGTACGCCGCGACAGCGACCCCGCGAGCAGCGTGACGCTGCGGCTGACCTTCCTGGATGGCGGGCTTGCGGCGGTGGAGGTGGCGCAGGTCGCGGTCGCGCAGGGCCAGGGCTGGTCGCATGCGGAGCTCACGGCGACCGCGCCCGCGAACACGGCGTACGTGACCTTCGCCGTGGAGCTGGTGTCCGCCGCGGGTGGCGCGATCACGCTGGACAACGCCACGCTCGCCGCGCAAACGCCGCAGCTCACACCGACACCGGCCAGTACCCCGACACCGGCTTCCCCCGTGACGGCGACACCGACACCCACGACCGCAATCGAAGGCTCACCCACGGTTGCCGTGGCCACCGCGACCCGCACGGTTACACCGACGCGCACCCCCACGGCCACCCGCACCCCTACGCGGACCCCGGCCCCGGCGCGCGCGGCAACGCGGACGCCCGCGGCCGGGGCGCCCGCGGCCGGGGCGCCCCCGCCCGCGGCGCCCCTGCCCGACGACGGCTCGGGCGGGCGGCGGG
>JAYRRO010000253.1:0-2077 GCA_041910095.1 Dehalococcoidia bacterium | reverse complement strand
TCGACGCGCAGCGCCTGTGCGTCGCCGCCCCGCAGCTGCCAGATGCGGCTCGCCTCCTGTCCCACGAGCGCGAGCGCCGTCGCCGCGCCCTCCCCGAGGTGGAACGGCGACGGCAGCACCGGGTCATCCCCGGTGACCTCGACCTGGGTATCGTTCCCGAGCTCTAGCCCGGCCAGCCGCGCGTAGTGCGCGATGCGTTCTCGCTCCATGGCGTGCGTCCTTCACATGGGGTATGTGCGCCGCATCCTACGGACTTCGCGGCGCGCGATCTCCCGCCCGCCCGGGCAGCCTACCCCTGCGGCATGAGCCCGAACCGGTCGCCCTTCCGGCCGCGCACCGCGAGGTCCACCGTCGCGAGCCGGCGCGCGCCTTCGACGCGCCCCTGCCCCCCGAAGCTCGACATCGTGAGGTAGTCCCCGAGCGAGTCCTCGAGCGCGCTCGTATAGCCCTGGACATCCTGGGCCTTGTTCATCTGCAGCTTCGCCATCCGCACGTTCATGGGGTTGTTTTCCGCCACCCGCATCGCGTAGGCATACGTCTCCCGCTCCAGATCGGCCGGGTCGAGCACGCGGTTCACGAAGCCGTACTGCGCGGCCTCATCGGCGCTGATGAACCGGCTCTCGAAGCAGAGCTCCTTCGCCCGCTTCACGCCGATGTCCCAGGGGATGGACATGTACTCCACGAACCCCGCGAGGAAGAGGGCGTCCTTCGCCGCGAACACGATGTCCAGGCATCCCGCGAGCATCCACCCGGCGTAGATGCAGTACCCCTCGACCATCGCGATCGTCGGCTTGGGCAGGTTCCGCCACCGGAGCAGCACATCCAGGTTGTACTTCTTGAACTGGTTGTACCGGTCGAGGCCCTCGTTCGCGCGCTGCCCCGCCGCCTGTGGCGTCCCCAGGTCGTGTCCCGCCGAAAACGTCCCTCCGCTCCCACGGACGATGATCACCCGCACCTCGTCGTCCTTCTCCGCGAGCGCGAAGGCATCATCCACGTCCTGGAGCAGGGCGTAACTCTGGGCGTTCTTGTATTCGGGCCGGTTCAGCTGGATGGTCGCGATGGGACCTTCGACGGAATAAAGGACGTTCTCGAACTGCACGGTTGGTGCTCCCGGTGTGGAATGGCGGGCGTAGTCTAGCGCCTTCCCTGCCTGCCCACGCGCCTTCGTCCGCGAAGGCCTTTCGAGACCTTGGCAGTTACAACAGCAGGAACTCGCCTTTTCCGGAACAGAATCGAGGGTGTTCCCGAATGCAGCCTGTTCGCCCATGCGGGAAGCTAATCGGACATGATGACCGAGCCGCCCGGCGATACGAAAGAGACGGGAACGCCCGGCGGCCGGACCGGCTTCGACGACCGCCGCAAAGCCCCACGGCCTCGTCGCGACGAGGACCTCCGCCTCCAGCGGATCATGGAAGCCTCCCCGGATGTCATCCACTCCTTCCATATGGACCGCGAGGGCAGAAGCAGCTTCCCCTACGCCAGCAAGGCCATCGAAGAGCTCTACGCAGTACCCGCCGAGGTCCTCGCGCGCGATGCCTCGCCGGTATTCGCGCGTACCCACCCCGACGACCTCGCCGGCCTTGAGCGCGCGATCCAGGACTCGCTCGCGACCATGTCTCCCTTCCGCCACGCCTGGCGCGTGAACCACCCCACGCGGGGCGAGATCTGGGTCGAGGCGAGCAGCATGCCGGTGAGCGAAGGAGCGCGCGGGACGACCTGGCACGGTGTTCTCCGCGATGGCACCGAGCGCCGGCGCATGGAGCGCGAGGCCCGTATCCGCAGCGACGCGCTTGAGAATGCCCTTGCCGCTTTCGTCATCCTCGACGCCGCCAACCGCATCATCTACGCCAACCGCACCTTCCTCCGCCTCTGGAGGTACGATGCCCTTTCGGAGGTCGCGGGCAGGACGCCCGCCGCTTTCTGCGCCGATCCGGCCGTGCCCCGGCGCTTCGATGCCGCGCTGGCGTCCGAAGACTCCTGCACGATCGAATTCCGCGCGCGCCGCCGCGATGGGACCGAGTTCGAAACCCTCATGGCCGTGCAGCGCTCCATCGCCGCCGATGGCGCCGTTTGCCTC
>JAYRRO010000252.1:0-35876 GCA_041910095.1 Dehalococcoidia bacterium | reverse complement strand
GCTTCATCGAGGAACGCGCGGCGTTCCTCCGGGGACATCGAAAGGACCTCGTCGACGAGGCCCTGGCCCATGATCGAGTAGCTGTTCTGGCCGACGTCGCCCTTCATCAGGAGGTCGGCGATGTCCCTCAGACGCACACGGCTGCCGTTCAACAGGTATTCGGATTCGCCGCTGCGGTACGACCGGCGGGCGATCTCGACCTCCGCGAAATCGACAGGGAGCCAGCGTTCGCTGTTATCGAGGGTCAGCACGACTTCGGCCATACCCACGGCCGGGCGCTCGCGCGTGCCCGCGAAGATGACGTCTTCCTGCTTTTTCGCGCGGAGGAGCCGTGCGCTCTGTTCGCCCAGGACCCAGCGGAGGGCGTCGGAGACGTTGCTCTTGCCAGAGCCGTTCGGCCCGACGATCGCCGTGATCCCCGGACCGTATTCGAACGAGGTGCGGTTGGCGAAGCTCTTGAAGCCCTGGATCTGCAGCTTCTTCAGATACATCTCAACCCCCGGCCTCGGCGGACAGGCGCGCGACGGCTTCGCCCGCGGCACGTTGCTGTGCCTCGCGCTTGCTCGCGCCCTCGCCCCGCCCGAGGGTTGCGCCGCCGGCCCGGACCTCCACGATGAAGCGGTGCTCCGAGCCTCCCGGCCCTTCGTCTACCGTGACATAGTCAGGGGGTTCGTGCCAACGGGCCTGAACGAGATGTTGCAGTGTGGATTTCGAATCGATGCGGGCGCCGCGATGCTGCAGCTCGCGCAGTTCGGGGCCGATCAGCCGCAGCACGAGCGCACGCGCCGTCCGTGTGCCCCTCCCGAGGTAGACGGCGCCGATAACCGCCTCCAGGCTTCCCGCGAGATTGCGGTCGCGGGTGCGGCCCCCCGCCGCCTCTTCCCCTCGCCCGAGCACCAGGTAATCGCCGAGCCGCAGGCGGCGCGCGATGGACGCCAGCGTGCTGCCGCGCACCAGGTCGGCGCGCATGCGGGTCAGTTCGCCCTCCCCCGCCGCCGGGTACAGCTCGTACAGGCGCGCGGCGACCACGAGCCCCAGCAGCGCATCGCCGAGGAATTCCAGTCTCTCGTTCGATTCAGCGGTGGAGTCGGCTTCGTTGAGGTAGGAGGCGTGCGTCAACGCCCGGCGGAGCAGTTCCTCCGGTGGAGACGTGAGCTTGAGCCGCGCCGCGAGTTCACCGAGCGCGGGGTCTCCGATCGGCACGCAGTCCCCCGCAGCTTCCCCGGGCATCGCCAACGAGGAATTGCTAAAGTTGCCTAATGGTATGGGGTCCCCCGCGGCGGGTCAAGGCTCTCCGGCGTTGCACGGCACCCGCCCCGGATGGACCCTAGTCCCATGGCAGAGAATACGTTCAGAACCGACGGCACGATCGATTCCTTCGAAAACGCGCACCAGGAGCGCGACTTCGAAATCACCTTCACCGCCCCCGAGTTCACCAGCGTCTGTCCCATGACTGGCCAGCCGGACTTCGGCACCATCACCGTCAGCTATATCCCCGATGCGCGTTGCATCGAGCTCCGGTCGTTCAAGTTCTACCTCCAGAGCTTCCGGAACCGCGGTATCTTCTACGAGGACGTGGTCAACGAGATCCTCACGGACGTGGTCGATGCGGTGGCCCCCCGCGTCGCGACCGTGAGCGGCGAGTTCAACACCCGCGGTGGCATTTCCGCCAAAGTGAGCGCCGATTACGAGAGCCCCGAGTGGATCGCGGACGCCGAGGGCTAGTGGCTCGCTCGCTCGTGACCGAACCGGCGCGCGAGCCTAGTATCGGGACATCCTGCGAATGCGGTTCTTTTCGCCAATGAGCGTCAACCCTCATCCGGGCGGCTTCGCCCAGCGCCGAATCAGCGACGTGCCTTCCGTGACCGCACCGCAGATGCGTGAGATTCAGCGGGTCGCGCAGGAGGACTTCGGAGTCGACATCCTCCAGATCATCGAGAACGCCGGGCGCGCCGCGGCACGGCTGACGCTGGGGATGCTGGGGGGCAAGGGCCGGGGCCAGCGCATCGTGATTCTCGCCGGCGGCGGGAACAAGGGCGCGGCGGGCCTCTGCATGGCGCGGACGCTGGTGAACTGGGGATTCGTCGTGGAGCCAGTGCTCGCCGAGGTCCAGGGCGAGATGTCCTACGTCGCCCGCCGCCAGGTCCAGATCCTCAAGGCCGCGGGCATCGTCGATAAGGACAACGAGGAGCCGAGCGAGTTCCTCGTCGAAGAGCAACTCGCCAATGCCGAACTCGTCGTCGATGCGCTCATCGGCTACGGGCTCGAAGGACCTCCGATGGGGATGGCGGCGGCGGTCACGGATCTTGCGCTGCAGTCGCGCCGGCCGGTCCTCGCGCTCGACGTGCCCACCGGCGTGAACGCCACGACGGGCGTCGCGGCCGGCATGGCGATCCGCGCGGTGACCACGCTGATGATCGACCTGCCCAAGCGCGGCCTCCTTGAGCTGCACGCGAAGGAGTACACGGGCGAGCTCTTCCTCGCCGACCTGGGCATTCCGAAGGCCGTGCACGAAGGCCTCGGCATCCGGCACAACCTGCTCTTTTCCGAGGGCCCCATCCTCCGCATAAAGCGCTAAGCCGCCGCAGGCTACCCCGGGAAGCGCCGCGCGACGCGGTCGAGGATGGCATGCGCCACGGCGTACTTGCTCAGCAGCGGCAGCTCCTCGACGCGGCCGTCGTCGTGGAACATCGTCACCTGGTTTGTGTCGGTGCCGAAGCCGCTGCCCGCGGCGGTGACATCGTTCGCGACGATGAAGGCGAGCCGTTTCGATGTGAGCTTCGCGACAGCGTTCGCGGCCAGGTTCTCGGTCTCGGCGGCGAAGCCCACGCGCACGCCGCCACCCGGCAGCGACGCGAGGATGTCCGGGTTCTTCGCGAGGTCGATCCGCATCGATTCCTGGCCCGGCATCTTCTTCATCTTCTGGGTGGCCGGGTTCTCCGGGCGGAAATCCGCGGGCGCGGCCGACATCACCAGTGCGTCGGCATCGGCGGTGGTCTCCAGGAGCGCGGCGAGCATGTCGTCCACGGTGCTCACGTTCCGGCGCTCAATGCCCGGTGGCGTATCGAGCGCAACGGGGCCTGCCACGAGCGTGACCCGCGCGCCGCGGTCGCGGGCCGCTTCGGCGATGGAGAAGCCCATCTTGCCGCTAGAGCGATTTCCGACATAACGCACGGGGTCGATTGGCTCCTGTGTGGGCCCGGCGCTCACGACGACGTGCCGCCCTCTGAGGTCGCCGTGCGTTGCGCCGATCAAGGCGCGAAGCGCGCCCAGGATCGCCGGCGGTTCGGCGAGACGCCCGGCGCCGGCACGCCCGCTCGCGAGGCGGCCCTCCGCGGGCCCAATGAACGCGACCCCGCGCGTGCGGAGCGTCTCCACGTTCGCGCGCGTCGCCGGGTGCTCCCACATCTGGCTATCCATCGCCGGGGCGACAAGGACGGGGGCCACGGTGGCGAGAGCGGTGAGAGTCACCATGTCCGGCGTCCGTCCCGACGCCAGGTTCGCGAGGCAATCGGCTGAGGCCGGCGCGACCACCAGTGCGTCGGCGCGGCGCGCGACCTCGACGTGGGCTTCGGCCTCGGCCGCCGCGAACATATCCACCACCACGGGCCGCCCCGTGAGTGATTGGAAGGTGAGGGGCGTCACGAACTGGGTCGCGGCCGGCGTCATTACCACTTCGACGGCTGCCCCCGCCTGGCGCAGCTTGCTCGAGAGGTCGGCTGCCTTGAAGGCCGAAATCGAACCCGTCACGCCGAGAACAACGTGGCGCCCTTCGAGCGGGAGCCGTTCGCGGACCACCTCGCCGGACATGGTCATCCCTCCGCGTTCGCCGTCAGGCGGGCCAATTGAGGTCATAGATGATGCGCAGGCCGTTCAGCGTCAGGTTCGAGTCGACGATATCGAGACAGTCCGTCTCCTTCGCGATCTGCTTCGCCCAGCCGCCCGTCGCCACGACCTTGATGTCGCCCGACAGCTCCGCCTTGAACCTGTTCACCAGGCCCTCGACGAGCCCCACGTACCCAAAAAGGATCCCGGATTGCATCGCGTGGATCGTGTTCTTGCCGATGGCCTGGGGTGGGCGCTCGAGCTGGACGCGGTAGAGCATCGCCGCGCGGCTGAACAGCGCCTCGCTCGCGATGCCGATGCCGGGCGCAATCGCGCCGCCCAGGTAATCCCCGGCCTCGTTCACAGCGTCGAAGACCGTGGCCGTGCCGAAGTCGACCACGATCACCGGCGGGCCGTACGTCTTGATCGCGGCCACGGCATCGACGATGCGGTCGGCGCCGAGCTGCTTCGGGTTGTCATAAAGAATGCGGACGCCCGTCCGGATGCCGTGCCCGACGATGAGCGGTTCGACGCCGAAGTACTTCTTGCATACCTGCTGGAACGTCGGGATCAGCGGGGGGACATCGCAGCCGATGATGCAGGCATCGATATCCGAGGGCTGCAGGCGGCGGGTGAAGAGCAGCGTCATGAGGAAGACGCCGTACTCATCGGGCATGCGTTCCGTTTCGACGCCGATCCGCCATGTGTCGCGGAGCTGGTCACCTTCGAACAGCCCGATGTGAATGGAGGTGTTACCGATATCGAGCGTGAGGAGCATCTGGACCACCTGCTTCGGGCCCGTCCGGGTCCCATGCGCGCCATAGCGTAGACCGAAGCCGGGCGCTGCGCGAACGGCCGGCCGCGTTACCCGGCGTGGGCCACCAGGCCGTCGATCGCGCGGTCCCATTGTGGCGCAACGAGCTCCCAGGAGTAGCGCGCGGCCGACTCCCGCAGTGCCGCGAGGCCGGGCCGGCGCCCTTCGATCGCAGCCGCCAGCTTCGCTGCGAGGTCGTCCTCGTCGTGCCAGAGGCAGAGGCTGTGGAGCGACTCGGGAATGAGCGCCGGGTAGTTGTGAGCCGCGGGCGCGATCGGGAAGCAGCCCGCGTACAGCGCCTCCACCATGCCGACGCCAAAGAACTCGTGCCGCGCCGTGCTGACGACGATGTCCGCGTCGTTGAGCAGCAGGCCATAGCGAATCCGATCCGGGAGCCGTCCGAACTGAACGACGCTGGCGCCCAGCGATTCACGCAGTTCCGCCATCGCCGGGTGGGGGTTCACGCCAGGGTCCCCCGCGAGCGCGACCCGGAAGGCGACGCCGTGATTGGCAAGCCGGCGAACCGCGCGCGCGAACACGTCCGGGGCCTTATCGAACTCCCAGCGCGCGTTCCAGAGCAGGAGAGGCGCGGCTGGCTCTTTTTGGTTCGGTTTGGCCGGACTGGCAGTCAATTCATCGAGCCAGCCGAGTTCGACGCCAACGGGGAGAACGCCGCTTTTCGCTTCGATGAGGTTGATGGCGCCCGGGTCCAGCCAGTTGTTCGGCTGGTGGTCCAAGGAGTGCAGGGAGCCGAGGAACTCCTCGCGGTGGTAGGCGGAGTTGAACGCCACGCGGTCGGCGGCGAGCGCCGAGAGGTAGTTCATCGACCCGAACCAGCTGTTCAACTTCGTGCCACGGATGCGGGGGTAGGTGAACTGGTTCTCGTGGAAGTAGAAGAGGACCGGTACGTTCGCGAACCGCCGCCGTGTCAGAGCGAGAAAGGTGCCCAGGTCGAGCATATCGGTCGCGATGAGCGCATCGAACTCCTCATGAAGGGCCAGCGCGGGCGCCGCGAGTTCTTGGGCGCCCAGCCGCATCCGGCGGCGCCACTCGGCTTCGGGCAGGGTGAGGAGCACGACCTCGTGGCGCGAGTGCGCCCGAAGGCCCTCTGCGAACGCGGCGTGGCTCCCGCCATGGAAAGGCTCGACGAAAAGGACCCGCAATGTCAGCCGCCTGCCCGCAGGATCGCCAGGATGTCGCGGCCCAGGGACGTGATCTCGTAGCCCACTTCGTGGCTCACGGTAAGGCCGAGCGCCTTGAGCCTGCGCACATTCGCCTTGAACAGCAGCGTTTCCATCCCAGCATCGGCGGCAAGGAGCCGGGCAGGTGTGCGCGGCCGTGCGGCGATGGCTTCCAGCGTTGCCACCGTCCAGGGCGTTCCGGCGGCCGCATCGGCCCGGGCGAGCCGCGACAGGATCGTGTCCGTGCCCACTACCTTCGCGGGCGACGGCGGCGGCGAGTCCTCGTAGCGGAAGGCCACCCGCCAGACCACCGTCGCGGGTTCGATCGGCTCCCGCGAACGCTGGCGGAGCGCCTGCAGCGGGCCTGCGGCGGTCGCGAAACCGGCCGGCGCGGCATCCGCGTCCGAGACTTGCCCGGCGGTCACGGCTTCGACGGACTCCACGACGACCCGCCCAGGCTCGAAGCGGTACAGCCCGCCCGCGCGAGCATGCGGCCTCCGCCAGAGCCGGTAGGTCACGGTCACGCCGCCGTCGCGGATGCGTTCCCGGTCGAATGCATCGAACAGCACGGACGCAGTGTACGCGCGACGGTCAGAATCCCAGCATAGCCCGCAGCTCGGCTGCATCGCCGGCGAGGGCATCGGCGCCCGATGTGGCCAGCCGCTCGCGCACCGCCGGCACGATGTGCGAGCCGCCCGCGAAGGCCACGACGCGCATGCCTGCGGCGCGCGCCGCCGCCACCCCGTGGATGCTGTCCTCGACCACCACGCACGCCTCGGCTTCGACGCCGAGCGATGCCGCCGCATGGAGGAACAGGTCCGGGGCGGGTTTGCCTCGAGCCACCTGGGAGGCGCTGTAGACATGGGGCGAGAACAGCCCCAGCAGGCCCGCGGTCGACAGTGTGCGGTGGAGCCGCTCAAGCCCGCTCGAGGAGGCGACGCATCGCGGCACGGTCACCGCCGCCACCGTCTCGCGCATCCCTGGGACAGCCATCACGGCGGCGAGCGCATCGAACTCGGACGCCTGGATCGCCGCCCACTCGTCGTCGCTCACGCGCACGCCCAGCTCGTCAAGAACACGCTGGCGAAAGCCGCTGAGCCCCGTGATCCGGTTCAGCCACTGCTCGACGGTGATGACGCCGCCGGCAGCTTGAAGCCCTTCGCACCAGAGCTCGGCCATCGCGCGTTCGCTGTCGAGGAGCACGCCATCGCAATCGAAAATCACGGCGCCGGGGCGAGGGACCACGAGGGCGGCCTAGAGGTGGCCCAGCTTCGCGAGCGATTCGAGCGCGACGAGCAGCTCGGCGTCCTCGTCGTTCACGGCCTTGTACTGGCTCACGCAGTGCCCGCCGTACTTCTCCACCAGGTACCAGTCGTCGTCGATGATAAAGTCCGGGCGGGGTTGGACCTTCGGGTCCTTATCGAAACAGCCGTCGACGAACTGGCGCAGGCCGTGCATGTCCACGATCCGCTCGACATAATCCTTGCCGCCCGCGGACCAGACGTAGACGCCGTGGCCTGCGGCCTTGAGCAGGCGCATGGCGTCGTGGGCGCGCGGGCGGAGTGCGTTCACCTCATGACTAACGAACACCAGCGTGTGGTCGACGTCGAAGAACACGTTAATGGGTGTGCGCGCCCCGGCCGCGGCGTCGCTCATGCCTCGGAGACGTCGAGGCCCCAGACTGGACGGAATCGCCAGGTGCGGATGCCCTTCACGCGGATGTCGAACTTCTTGCAGAGGCGCTTCGCCTCGGGCACACACCCCTGAGGGACATACACCAGGAGGTCGCCGCACTTCGAAAGCGGCAGCCAGCGCGTGAGTGCGCTCTCCTCATTCACGGAGTCGGCTGTTTCGACTTCGGCCATCAGCTGCAGCCATGTCCCCGGGCGCCGCACCGCGACGATATCCGGATAGAGCGGCTTCCCGTTCTCCTCGCCCACGGACATGGACGGGGTCGGGTTGTTGACGATCGTCTCGAAGTCCGGGAACTCCGCGTTGGGGAACGGGAACTTCACCTTCGCGATTTCGGCGATCGTTCCGAGATGACGCTGGTCGCGGAGATACCTGACAACCACACCCGGCTCCTGGGGTACGTTTGGCGGCGCGTCATGCGCGGCGGTACGAGTGTAAACCTGCCGCGGGCCTCGGTCGAACACTAACCCTGCAAATGCGAAGGGGCCCGCGCCATATCGCGCCGGGCCCCTTCGTTTGTCGCTGTCCGTGCCCGGTTCAGGGGCCGGCGACGGCCACCTCGGGCGAGACCAGGCTTCGGAACTGCTCAAAGTTCGCGCGGAACTGGGCCGCAAGGTCGGTGGCCGCCCGGTCGTAGTCCGCCGGGTTCGCCCACATGGCGCGCGGGTCGAGCAGCTTCTGATCGACACCCGGGCATGCGACCGGGACGTCGAGGTTGAAGGTGTCGTCGTGGCGGAAGGTGGAGCCATTGAACGCGTCATTCAGGATTGCGCGAACCATCTTCCGCGTCTCCTGGATGGCGATGCGGCTGCCGACGCCGTACGGACCGCCCGTCCAGCCCGTGTTCACGAGCCAGGTCTGCGCGCCCGTCTGCTCAAGCCGTTGCTGGAGGAGCTCGGCGTAAACGGTCGGGTTGAGCGCCATGAACGGGGCGCCGTAGCACGGGCTGAAGTTCGGCTTCGGCTGCGTGACACCGAGCTCAGTGCCCGCGAGCTTCGACGTGTACCCGCTGAGGAAGTGGTAGAGCGACTGCGGCGTCGAGAGCTTCGCCAGCGGCGGCAGGACACCAAAGGCGTCGGCCGTCAGCAGGATGACGTGCGACGGGTGCGGCGCGACCTCCTGCTGGTACACGTTCGCCAGCGAGCCGAGAGGGTAGCTGCCGCGCGTGTTCTCGGTGAGCGAGTCGTCGTCGAGGTCCACGTGCCGTTCGTGCTCATCGAAGATGACGTTTTCAAGGATCGTGCCGAAGAGGTGCGTGGTCTCGAAGATGTCGGGTTCGGCTTCCGCGGAGAGCCGGATGACCTTGGCGTAGCAGCCGCCTTCGATGTTGAAGATGCCGTTCTCGGTCCAGGCGTGCTCGTCGTCGCCAATCAGCAGGCGCTCCGGGTCGGTGCTGAGCGTGGTCTTGCCCGTGCCCGAGAGGCCGAAGAAGAGCGCCGACTGGCCCGTCTTCGGGTTGACGTTCGCGGCCGAGTGCAGGGAAAGGATGCCATCGAGTGGCAGGTAGTAGTTCATGGCTGTGAAGACGGACTTCTTCATCTCGCCCGCGTACGCGGTCCCGGCGATGAGAATCACGCCTTCGGTGAGGTTCAGCGCGACCACGGCATCGCTGTTGATGCCGTCGGTTTCGCCTTCGAGACGGAGGAAGGGCGCATGGAGGATCGTGAGCTGCGGCGACTGGCCCTCGGGCAGCGGCTTCGAGGGGATGAACATCGTGCGCGCGAAGAGGCTGTGGTAGGCCTGCTCGCTGACGACCCGCACGGTCCGCCGGTGGTCAGGGTCCTGCGAAACCACGCAGTCCTGGAGGTAGAGTTCGCGGTCCTTGAAATACTTCAGGATGCGGCCCCGGACGCGCTCGAAGGTGTCCACGGTCATGGGCTGGTTGTGCTTGCCCCACCAGACGTGCTCGGAAATCTCCGGTGTCCGCACCACGAACTTATCGTCCGGGCTGCGCCCCGTGCGCTCCCCGCTGGCGACGGCGAATGTTCCGCCCTGGAGGAGCTTCCCCTCTCCCCGCCGGACCGCATGCTCGTAGAGCACGGGGCTCGAAAGGTTGCGATGGACGACGCTCGCGTTCGCGATCACGACGTCGCTCAGGTTATGGGGAGCCTCGGAAACAGCCATACGTCCTCTTGCAGGCGAAAAGCCCACGAAGAGAATAGAGCGGTATAGGCTGAAAGTGAAGACGGGGAGCCAAGGTATAGCCCATGCTGATACGTGGATTCCGCGCCGCGAAACGTTACAGCCGCGTGTCAGCCGCTGCGGTTAGCCCACGACAACCAGGGTCTCGCCTTCGGTGACCTTCGCCCCCTCGACGGCGGCCACTTCCTTGACCGTGCCGTCCGCGGTGGCTTTCACCTCGTTCTCCATCTTCATCGCTTCGAGGATGAGGAGGACATCGCCACGCGCGACGGTGTCGCCGACCTTCGCCAGGACTCGCAGGACCTTGCCCGCGATGGGCGCGACGACCGCGCCTTTCACGGCCGCCGCAGGGGCCGAAGCCGCGGACGGCGCCGTTGTCCGGGCCTGGCGGGCCGGGGCTGCACCGCCCCCGAGGCGCCCTTCGTAGTCGACCGTGAACGGGCGGTAGTCCACCTGCACGGCCATGCCGCTCCCGCGGGCGTCCGCGGCCGGGAGCTGCACCCGGTACCCCACGCCACCGGCGTTCACCGTCAGGTGGGCGCCGTCGTTGCGAACGGTCACCGGGAACTCCTGCCCATCGACGATCACGCTCTCGCCGCGTACTTCGACGTCATAGCTTCGGCCGCCAATCGTGACTTTCGCCATTCCCTGGTACTCCCCTCGGTGGGTCCGCGGCGCGGACGTTAGCGCATCTGGCGGAGGCGGCCGTAGCTCCTCCACGAACTGCCGGCGGGCTCACCCGCGGCGGCGACAGCGACCGGCTCAGGCGCCTGGGCCTTCTTCTCGCCGATGACCAGAGCCCCCACGACCGCGGCGACGAGTTCGCGTTCCGGCCCGAGGCCTCCCTGGCGCCATTCGAGGAACTCCTTCCCCGGGCCGGGAAACATGAGGTAGCTGAGGACGTCGTCGGTATCCCGCGCGAGGCCGCCGATCTCGGCGGTCGCGGCCTCCATCTCGGGCGCGAGGTCGTCGGCCGGGCGGTGCGAGATGGGTGCCTCGTCGCCGAGGATGGTGGCGAGCACATCGGCCGCGATCGGCGTGCCCGTGCGCCCGTACATGCCCTTGGCCAGGTTCCGCGTTTCCTTCGTCACGCTGGCATAGCGCTTCCCCGTGAGGACGTTGAGCACGGCTTGCGTGCCGACGATCTGGGAGCTCGGGGTGACCAGCGGCGGGAAGCCCAGGTCCTCGCGCACGCGCGCGTTCTCCTCGAGTACGAGCGGAAGCTTCGCCTCGGCGCCCTGGTCCCGAAGCTGACCCACCAGGTTCGAGATCATGCCGCCCGGTACCTGGTGCTGGAGCACGCCGGCGTCGATGCCGAGCAGGCCGCTCTCGAACTTCCAGTACTTGCGGCGCACGTCCTTGAAGTAGGCGGCAAGCTCGCCCAGCTTGCCCAGGTCGAGCCCGGTGGCGTGCTCTGGGAACTCCGAGAGGGCCGCCACGAGCGTCTCCGTGGCGGGCTGGGACGTGCCCCCCGCGAGCGAGCTGATAGCGGTGTCGATCACGTCCGCGCCGGCCATGACGCCCTGGAGATAGGCCATCTCCGAGTAGCCCGATGTGTCGTGGCAGTGCATCTGGAGCAGCTTGTCCGGGTGGTCCTTCTTGATGCGCGTCACGAGCGCGCGCGCCATGCCCGGGCTGAGGATGCCCGCCATGTCCTTGATGCAGAGCGAGTCGGCGCCCAGCGAGACCATGTCGTCGGCGAGCTTGGCGAACGTCTCCACATCGTGAACCGGGCTGGTCGTGTAGCAGAGCGCGCCCTGGATGTGGCCGCCGGCTTTCTTCACCGCGGCGAACGGCGCCTCGAGGTTGCGCACATCATTCAGGGCATCGAAGACGCGGAAGACGTCCATGCCGTTCTGGACCGCGCGGTCGCAAAACGCGAAGAGCACATCGTCGGCGTAATGCCGGTACCCGACGGCGTTCTGGCCCCGCAGGAGCATCTGGGTCGGGGTCTTCTTGAGGCGCGCCTTGATGTCGCGAAGCCGCTGCCAGGGGTCCTCGCGGAGGAAACGGAGGCAGGTATCGAAGGTGGCGCCGCCCCAGCATTCGATTGCGTGGTAACCGATTTCGTCTATCTGCTCGAGGACGGGGATCATGTCCTCGGTGCGCATGCGCGTGGCAAGCAACGACTGATGGCCATCGCGGATGGCCGTCTCCATGATGCCGACTTTCGCCATGGTGGTACCCAGATCCAACAGGTTAGGAAGGCGCTGGCCCGGGGGACGCGCCACTCGTCACGCTAGCACCAACCCCGCTAGCGCGCACCGCATTCGAACCTGTCGCTTCAGGCGTTTCGGCGCATCGCGCGGGCGATGTCGCGCTGGACGTCGCGTTCGGCGATGCGCTCACGCTTGTCATAACGCTTTAGGCCGCGCGCCACCCCGAGCTCGACCTTGGCCTTGCCCCGCACGAAGTACATCGCCAGCGGCACGAGCGTCAGTCCCTGCGCACCCACCATCTCCTCGATGCGCACAATCTCCTTGCGGTGCAGGAGGAGCTTGCGGTCGCGCTTCGGGTCGTGCCCGGCGTAGCCGGCGTTCGAATACGGCGCGATGTGCGCCTCGACAAGCCAGACCTCGCCGTCCTTGATGCGCGCGTAGGAGCCCTGGAGCTGGACCTTGTGCTCCCGCACGGCCTTGATCTCCGACCCCGTGAGCACAATGCCGCACTCGAACCGGGCGAGGATCTCGTAGTCGTGCCGGGCGCGCCGGTTCTGGGCAATGGTCGATTCGCTCATCGGGCGGCCGGGTTCCTGTCGCTACTGCACGAAAACGGCCCCGGCCAGGGTGACCGGGGCCGTCGTGAGGCCTTCAGTCTACCAGCGCTCAGGGGTTGGCGCGCAGCACTTCGATTGCCTTGAACATCTGGATGTCGCCCTGATCGATGTACTCCTCGGCGGTCATCTTCACTTCGATGTCGGGCGCGATGCCCACGCCCTCGATCTGCTCACCCTTCGG
Source organism: Dehalococcoidia bacterium (assembly GCA_041910095.1). GTDB lineage: Bacteria > Chloroflexota > Dehalococcoidia > Tepidiformales > Tepidiformaceae > Amarobacillus. Next base: position 23,265 of record JAYRRO010000252.1, on the reverse strand, counting down.
GGTCAGCCAGCGCGCGATGGACATATAGATGGCGCCGCAGTTGGACTGGCCGCAGTCCTTCAGCTGGAAGAGCCGGTTGACGGTGCCCTTGCCGAAGCTGGTCGTGCCCACGATCTTCGCCCGGCCGTTGTCGCGCAGGGCCGCCGCGAGCACCTCGGCGCCTGAGGCGCTGCCCGCGTCCTGGAGGACGACGATGGGGATGCGCGTGAGGATGCCGCCGGCCCTGGCGGAGTCACTCGACTGCTTCCCCTCGGCGTCGATCTGGGAAATGATCACGCCCTTCGCGAGGAACTCGTCGGCGACATCGCGCGTGGCCGTGAGCAACCCGCCCGGGTTCGCCCGCAGGTCCACGATGAGGCCCTTGTACCCCTTGGATTCGACGTCCTTCATCTTCGTTCGCAGCTCGGAGAGCGTCTGCTCGTGGAACTGCGAGATGTTGACATAGGCGATATCAGTCGCGGCCGTGCCGCTGCGGTCCACGATGGTCTTGCCGCTCTCGCCGGGGATGATCTCGAGGTTCGGCTCGGTGAAAACGCTCTGGATCGGGATTTCGCCGCGGACCACCGAGATCGTCTGCGTGGAACCGTCCGTGTGCTTCACCTTGAGCACCACGGTCGTGCCCTTCGGCCCGCGAATGACCTCCACCGCCTGCGAATCCGTCCAGCCATCTGTCGACTTACCGTCGACTTCGAGGATGATGTCGCCCGAGCGGATGCCGGCCTTCTCGGCGGGCGAATCGCGGAATGGCGCGACAATGGTGACCTGCCCGCTCGAATCGGAAACGGTCGCGCCGATGCCCTGGTAGCTCGATCCCATGTCCAGCGCGCCGCTCTTGATGTCATCCGGCGTGAGGTAGTGCGTCTCGCGGTCGTTGAGCGACGTGATCATGCCGCCGATCGCGGCATCCTTGAGCAGGTTGGGGTCGAGGTTCTTCTTGTCGACGTAGTTCTCTTTGAGGAAGGCGTAGATCTCGTTGATGCTCACCGCCCCGACGGTGTCATCGACCTTGCCCGAGCTGGTGCGCGTGGAGCCGCTGCTGGAGGTGGTGCCTCCGTCGTCGCCACCGCGCAGGTCGCGGACGCCATAGCCGAGGCCGAAGGCGAGCGTCACGCTCGCGAGCAGGAGAAAGACGAGAACTGCGGCGCGAGCGGCTCGTTCGGCGCCTCCCGGGCGGGCCGTGCTGTGGGGGATGTCCATGCGGCGAGGACCGCCTTTCGCGAGGCAAATGTGTAAAGGAAGGACTTCGAGTCTACCCGCCGTCCGGATGGGCCGACAATTTCCGCACTTACGTCCCGTTTACTGCTAACCGCCCACATGGTTGACCCGCGAATGCCCCCCCGGGGCGCCCGCAGGCGGGAAGTCGCTGTAATCGAAGAACTTCGCACTATATCAGTTATGATGTGTGCCAGGCCCGAGAACGGCCCACGGGGGCCGGGCGGCCCCGCCCCTCCCTGACCCCGTCCACCGAGACTCCACCGTCAGCACCGTTGTCCTGTCACCGGCGCTCCCTGAACAATCCAGCGAGATGCACGACAACTCCCGTGGTGGGATGTGGGGGCGGGCGCGCATCGGGGGTGGGGTATGAACACCTGGCAGGATGGCCGCGAACCAGACGATGGCGAGGCACCGCTCGCTGAGCTGACAAAGCCCGGCAGCCGGCTCACGCTCGAGGAACAGCAGGACCTCGTCCTCCAATACACACCGCTCGTGCGCCGCATCGCGCGCACGCTGCCACTCGAAATCCCCGGGCTGCTGGAGTTCGAGGACGCCGTCGGGTACGGCACCTGCGGCCTCATTGAGGCGGTCCGCCGCTACGACCCCGAGAAAGGCACGAACTTCCACGCCTACGCCGTCCGCCGCATCCGTGGCGCGATGATCGATGCCTTCCGCCGCATGGACCGCCTCAGCCGCACCATGCGCCAGAAAGCCCGCGAAGTGCAGCGCGCCGAAAGCGAGCTCGAAGTCATCCTCGGGCGGTCCCCGAACGACGGCGAGGCCGCGGCGCACCTCGGGATGACCATCGACCAGTTCCGCGACGCGTCGTCGAACGCGCGCTGGGTCACCGTTTCCCTGGACCGCATGCTCGACCGCGACGAGGACGGCGATTCGTTCCCGGCGGCGGAAATGCCGACGACCGAGGAAGGTCTGGACTTCACCCGGAGCTTCGAGGAGCGCGAACTCTACGAGGACCTCGCCCGGGCGGTCCAGGGGCTTCCGGACCGTGAGCGGCTGGTCGTATCGCTGTATTATGTTGAGCATCTCACGATGAAGGACATCGCCGCCGTGCTCGACGTGTCGGAAACGCGCGTCAGCCAGCTCCACGCGCAGGCGGTGAAGCGTTTGCGACGCTCGATGCTCTCCAGCGCCGCCTGACCATCCCGGCAGTCGCCTTGCATGCGCCCCGGCGAAACCGCCGGGGCGCATGTTGTTGCGCCGCGCGAGCCAGAAGGTGGCGCCGGGGTGTTCGCGGTGACAATTGCACCCCTTCGCCTCAACCGTTGCCCCCTCAGAGCCACGCACTGGCTGCCGAAGATAGGGGAGAGGATTGGCCGAATGCCGGGCGCGAAAGCGATTCGGCGGGCGGCCGCGAGGTGGGCGGCCTTCACGGCCGCAAGTATGGAGATGAGGGAAGGAAGATGCCTGACCGATACGATGAGAGCTTCCGGAACGCGGTTGCATTCGTCACGCACACGCGCGATTACCGCTCGTCCGATGTGCTGCCCGCGCTCGCGCGCCAGGGCTATACCACGACTGAGCGTCCCCACGACCGCGAAACGGAACGGCTCCTCGCGCAGTTCGGCCCCGACCTCGTCGTCCTGGCCATCGACCCCCGCGCGGAGGGTGACGTCGCACTTGTACGCGCCGTGGCTCGCGCCAGCAGCGCGACGCTGCTGGTGATCGCGCCGGGCCCCAACCCGCAGGGGATGAGCTCGGCCCTCGAAGCCGGCGCTGACATCTGCCTGCGTGACACGGACGGCGTCGATGTTCTCACGGCGCAACTGGTAGCCCTTGGCCGCCGCCGCGTCCAGGCCGCCCCCGTGGAGACCGAGGACGAGCCAAGCGTCATCAATGTGCGCGACCTCATGCTGGATTTCGACCGCTGCCAGGCCGTGCGCAACCACGAGACCATTCCGCTCACGCCCACGGAGTTCAAGATCCTGGCCTACCTCGCCCGTAACGCGGGGAAGGTGGTCAGCCCGGTCGAGATCCTCCGCGCGGTGCAGGACTACACCTACTCTGAGCGCGAAGCGCAGGAAATCGTGAAGGTCTATATCCGCCGCATCCGCCGCAAGGTCGAAGTCGACCCGGCGGAGCCGAGCTACATCATCAACGTCCGCGGCTTCGGCTACATGCTCGAGCGCCGCGCGCAGCGCCGCGAATCGGTGACCCGCCAGGCGGCGGCCTGAGCTACCGGGGTACATGGAATCGCGAAGGGGCGGGCCGGTAAGGCCCGCCCCTTCTTCGTACTGACGCGGCGCCGGCGGCCTAACGTACGCCCAAAGTCTATACTCGCCCGCGGGGGTGAAGGCATGCGCATCGGGGCACATGTATCCAGCGCGGGCGGCCCGCACACCGCATTCCCGAAGGCGGCCGCCATGGGCGCGGAAGCCCTTCAGGTGTTCCTCTCGGCGCCCCAGCAGTGGCGGCTCCCCGCGCTCTCCGACGAGCAGGTGGAAGCCTTCATCACCGCCCGCGTCGAAGCCGCCATTCCCGTGTTCACCCATGCCATCTACCTGATCAACTTCGGCAGCCAGGACGAGGCGATCCTGGAGAAGTCGGTGGCATCCCTCGGGAGCTACCTCGATTGGGCCGGCCGGCTCGGGATCGAAGGCGTGATCGTGCACGTTGGCAGCCACCTGGGCCTCGGCTTCGATGGCGTGCGTGACCAGGCATGCCGGCTCCTCGGCACGGTGCTTGAGAAGGCACCCGCGGGGGTGAGCCTGCTCCTCGAAAACAACGCCGGGCAGGGGAATTGCATGGGCCGCAGCTTCGCGGAGCTGGGCAGCCTCATCCGCGGCCTGGGGGAAGATCCTCGCCTGGGCGTCTGCCTCGACACCTGCCACGCCTTTGCCATGGGGTACGACATCGCGAACGCCGAAGGCTGTGAACTCACGATGACCGAACTGGCGAACGAACTCGGCCCCGGCCGCCTCCGCGCCGTGCACGCCAACGACAGCAAGGGCGCGCTCGGCGGCGTGAAGGACCGCCACGAGAACATCGGCGATGGCTCCATCGGGTACGACGGCTTTCGCACGCTCATGGCCCATCGCGCGTTCGCGGACGTGCCGTTCTTGCTCGAGGTCCCGGGCCTCGATGGCAAGGGTCCCGACGCGGAAAACGTGCGCCGCCTGAAGCAGCTTCGCGACGAGGCCGGTGCCCCCGGCGCCTGACCGGACGCTGTGGCCCCTTCCCCGGGGTGCCATTAGTCTGGGAATCCGAGGACGACAGCGACATGACCAAGCTCACCCCCCAACTGCTGGATGAATGCGCCGAATGGGTTTGGGAACAGATGCAAGAAGACGGCGTCTATCTCGCTGGCGAGGTGGTGGACCTTATCCTTGCGGTCGAGCGCGAGCTTGGCATCCAGGCCGGCACGGCGGCCGAAAACGCACCCCGCATCGAGCGTGAACTCGTCGACCGTGGGGTGTCGGGCAACCCGAACGCCATCACCGCCGACGTGATTCGCGTGGTCCTCGAATGGGAGGACGAGTTCCTCGGCCTCGCTGGCATCGCTCGCGCCGACTGCTGAGGCGATTGACGGACCAACAGGCGGCGGGCGAGACTGAGGCGGAGAACAGGAGGTGAATTGCGCGGAAACACCCGCGGCATCCCGGGACGTGAACCAGTGAAGCGCCAGGTCCGCGGCCGCACAGGCCACGGATGACGAGGCGGGGGCAGTATCGAAACACTCGGCGGATGGCCCCCCGGCATGCACAGTCGTCAGGCAGCGGCCAAACCAGCACGGGCAACCGGCTGACAGATCCGCTCCCACGTGCGAAGGGTGTCGCGCACCCTCTCCCCACGTCCTCCTCAACCTCACGCCCAGTCTCGCGGCCCGGCTCGTCGTGGCCGCCCAGCGCCGCCGCATGTTCGGCGGCGCCAGAGGGAGTTTGCTGAGTTATGTGTGGAATTGTGGGCTACGTGGGCACCGAGCCCGCCGCGCCGGTCCTTCTTTCGGCCCTGCACGACCTCGAATACCGCGGCTATGACTCCGCGGGCATCGCAGTCCTTGAGCCCGACGGCGGCGCGGTCACCATCGTCAAGCGCGAGGGGAAGCTCGCGAACCTCGAGTCCGCGCTCAATGCCCTCGACGCGAGCACCGCCACCACCGGTATAGGCCACACGCGCTGGGCCACGCATGGGCGCCCGAGCGATATCAATGCCCATCCGCACCGGAGCTGCGCCGGCGAAGTCGTCGTCATCCACAACGGCATCGTCGAAAACTACGCCGAGCTGCGTGCCAGGCTCCGCGGCGAAGGTCACGAGTTCGTCAGCGAGACCGATACGGAGACCATCGCCCACCTCATGGAGGGGCTGGTGAAGTCGGGCCGTTCGCTGCTCGACGCGCTGCGCATCACCTGCAGCCAGTTGGAGGGCTCACAGGCCATTCTCGCCATGAGCCCCACGCAGCCTGGCGTCATCGTCGCCGCCCGGGTGGGGAACGCCGGGGGCATCGTGCTCGGCTACGGACAGGACGAGATGGTGCTCGCCAGCGATCTCGCCGCAGTGCTGCCGCGGACCCGCCAGGTCGCGTTCCTCGCTGACGGGCAGGTCGCCGAGATCAGCAAGACGGGCGCGCGGTACGTCAACGAGCACGGCTCGCCGCTCGACGTGCCCGTGCGCGAAATCGACATCGATCCCGCGAGCGCGCTCAAGGGCCAATACCCGCACTTCATGCTCAAAGAGATCATGGAGCAGCCGGAGAGCCTCTCCGATACGATCCAGTCGCTCGTGTCCCAGGAGCCCCCGGAAGTGCACTGCGACGATCTCGGACCGGCCGAAGCGCGGCTCGCCACGATCGACCGCGTCGTGCTCATCGGCATGGGCACGAGCCTCCACGCGGCGATGATCGGGCGGCGTTTCATCGAACAATTGGCCGGGATCCCCGCGGAGGTCGACAACGCCAGCGAGTTCCGGTACCGGGACCCTATCCTCGGGCCGAACGCGCTGGTCGTGTCCGTGAGCCAGTCCGGCGAGACCGTCGACGTGCTGGAGGCGATGAACGTCGCGCGGGCCGCCGGCGCGCTGCAGATCACCATCTGCAACACCGAGGGCGCGCAGACAACGCGCGTCGCCCACGGGACCGTCTACACGCGCGCCGGGCTCGAACGCGGCGTGGCCAGCACGAAGTGCTTCACGACGGCAATCGCGGCGCTCTATGCCCTCGCGCTACGCCTCGGGCTTGCGAAGGGCCGCCTCGGGCCCGGCGAACTTCGTGAGCGCATCCAGGACCTCACGCGCGTGCCGGACGCCGTCGGCCGGGCGCTCGATGAGATGAACACATACACCCGTCTCGCGGACCAGTACCACGACTCCGAGCACCTCCTCGTGCTCGGCCGGGGGCTCGCCTTCCCGGTCGCGCTGGAAGGCGCGCTGAAGATGAAGGAGATCAGTTATGTCCATGCCGAGGGATACGCCGCGGGCGAGATGAAGCACGGCCCGATCGCCCTCATCGACCCGTCCTTCCTGACCGTCGCGATCGCGACGACGCACGCCCTGCGTTCGAAGATCGTCTCGAACATCGAGCAGGTCCAGGCGCGGGGCGGGCCTGTCATCGCTATCATTACGGAGGGCGACGCGCACGTGACGCGGCTCGCGAACCAGTGCATCGAGATCCCTCCCGTGGCGCCCCTGCTGGAACCGATCGTGGCTACGGTGCCGATGCAGCTGCTTTCCTACGCGATGGCCCTGCGGCGCGATTGCGATGTGGACCAGCCACGCAACCTTGCGAAGACCGTGACCGTCGAATAGCGGGCGATAGGGGTCGGTAACGAGCGGCCCTTCATGGTTGGGCCCCCGGTGGCCCGCTGGTATAATTCGCGCTGCTATCAGGCGCACCTATGATGCCCCGGGGAGGTATAGACTCTCATGATTTCACTGGCTCGATCGGTCGTCTGGTTCAAGGACGTCGGCCGCGAAGACCTCGGACTCGTCGGTGGCAAGGGCGCGAACCTGGGAGAACTCACGCGTGCGGGCATCCCCGTGCCTCCCGGGTTCGTGGTCACGGCTGACACCTACTTTCACTTCATCGCCCAGAACGGCCTGGAGCCGGCGCTGAAGAAGGAACTCTTCGGGCTCGACGTCTCCGACTCCCGCGCACTGAACGAGCGCGCCGAGCGGATCAAGCAGCGCATCATCGAAGCGCCCATGCCGGCGTACATCGCCGACGAGATCAAGGCCGCCTACCGGGAACTCGGCGAAGGCGCCGTCGCCGTGCGCAGCTCCGCGACAGCCGAGGACCTTCCCGAAGCGTCATTCGCCGGCCAGCAATCGACGTTCCTGAACGTCGTGGGTGGCGACAACGTGGTGAAGGCGGTCCAGGCTTGCTGGGCCTCACTCTTCGAAGGCCGCGCCATCTTCTACCGCGAAGAGGCTGGCTACGACCACCTGAAGGTCGGCCTCGCCGTCCCCGTGCAGCGCATGGTGCAGTCCGAGAAGTCGGGCGTGATGTTCACGGTCGAGCCCGTGCGCTCGGACCCGACGACCATCACGATCGAGGCCGTGTACGGGCTCGGCGAAGGCATCGTCTCCGGCGAAATTTCGCCCGACCTCTACCTCGTGAAGAAGGACTCGCTGGAGGTCACGAGCAAGACGCACGTCCCCCAGCCGCGCATGATCGCCAAAGCCATCGACTCGGACGGCGGCCACGAGGGTGCGAACTCCTGGCAGCCCGTCCCCGACGCGCTCGTCGACCTGCCCAAGCTCAATGACGCGGATATCCGCGAGCTCGCGCGCATCGGGCGCAACGTCGAACAGCACTATGGCGGGCCCCAGGACATCGAGTGGGCCTACGAGGGCGGCAAGTTCTACCTCACTCAGGCCCGCCCCGTCACGACGATGAAGGCCGCGATTGACGATGAAGAGGGCGAGGAAGAAACGGCTGCCGTGCTGCTGAAGGGCCAGCCGGCCAGCCCGGGCGTCGGTATCGGCGTCGTCCGAGTGGTCCACGACCCGCGCGACATCGACATCGTGAAGCCCGGCGACGTCCTCGTCGCGGAGATGACGACGCCCGACTTCGTGCCGGCCATGAAGCGCGCGTCCGCCATTATCACCGAGCGCGGTGGCCGTACTTGCCACGCCGCGATCGTCAGCCGCGAACTCGGCATTCCCTGTGTCGTCGGCGTCGGCGAGGCCACGAAGCTCGATGTTGACCGCATGGTCACGGTCGATGGCTCGCTCGGCGTCATCTACGACGGTCGCGCCGAGGCTCGCCTGCAGTGGGCGGAGCGGCAGAAAGAGCGGTACTCGCGGGCCGCGACTCTCAAGACGAACACGAAGCTCTACGTGAACCTCGCCGAGCCCGAGCTTGCCGAGGTTGTGGCGAAGCGCCACGTGGACGGGGTCGGCCTGCTCCGCGCCGAGTTCATCGTCGCCCAGATCGGCACGCACCCGCGCCAGTTCATCGAGGAGGGCCACCCCGAGGAGTACACGCGGAAGCTCGCCGAGGGCATCAGCGAGTTCTGCCGCGCCTTCGCGCCCCGGCCCGTCGTCTACCGCCTCACCGACTTCAAGACGAATGAGTACGCGAACCTGCGCGGCGGCGCGAAGTACGAGCATTCGGAAGAGAACCCGATGATCGGCTTCCGCGGGGCCAGCCGGTACATCCAGGAGCCCGACATCTTCCGGCTCGAAGTCGAGGCCATCAAGCTCGTCCGCCGCGAGTTCACGAACCTCGCGATCATGGTGCCGTTCGTCCGCACCCCCGCCGAACTCCAGGGTGTGAAGCACGCCCTCGCCGAGCAGGGCCTCGTCCGGTCGCCGGACTTCAAGCTCTGGATGATGGTCGAGGTGCCCTCAAACGTGCTCATCCTCGACCGATTCATCGACGTCGGCATCGATGGCATCTCCATCGGTTCGAACGACCTCACGCAACTCGTGCTCGGCGTCGACCGCGACAGCGAGAAGCTCGCTGCGACCTTCGATGAGCGGAACGAAGCCGTGATGCTCGCCATCCAGACGGCGGTCACGACGGCGCGGCGGCGAGGGCTCACCGTCTCTATCTGCGGCCAGGCGCCGAGCGTGTATCCCGAGGTCACGGAGCATCTCGTGGAGTGGGGCGCTACGAGCGTGAGCGTCAGCCCCGACATGATCGACCAGACTCGCGAGATCATTGCGGACGCGGAGGCCAAGCTGGGCCGCGCGCCGTTGCAGTTGCCTTCCCGCGAATAGCGGCGGCACAAGTTAATGCCTCCAGGGCCCGGCGGGAGACCGCCGGGCCTTGTTCGTTCAGGCGGCGAGCGCCATCCACGCTTCCAGCACCTGCTGGGCCGTCGGCAGCTGACGGCAGGTGGTTCCGGCTTCGAAGGCCGCGTCGTCGCAGTCCTCCACGTTGGGGTCGAGCATGAGGCGCGCGTACAGCTCCGAGTGCCGGAAGCGCTCGCAGTCGGCCTCGCTCTCCCAGGCGACGACGCCCACGACTTCGCCGCCCTGGCGGTGCACCCAGTGGCTCGAAAGCAGCCCGCTGAATTCGCCGATCGCGAGTTCGACGCTCTCGATGTAGAGGGCGATCCGGTTGGCGGGCACTTCATCGACGCGGAAGGTCAATACCTGGATTTCCATTGCTCTCTCCTCGCGGCTCGTCGCCGCCGTTTGTTCCTGTGTCCTCATCGTCGCCCGGAAGGTGGCGCCCGCCATGCGCGAAAGGGCACATCGGTTGCTCAGTCGAAGGTCGGAGGGCGGCCGCGCGACAGCCAGTGTCGGCCCGGCCGGTACAATGACCGCGATGCAGCACCCCACCGTCCGTGACCGGCTCCTCGCCCGCGAAGCCGCCTTGAGCCCGTTCGCGGCGCGCGAAGTGACCTCAAAGGGGCGCGCCCGGCCCGAAGAGCCACACCCCCTCGCCTCCGCCTATCAGGTCGATCGCGATCGTGTGCTGCGGACGAAGGCGTTCCGTCGCCTGAAGCACAAGACGCAGGTTTTCGTCGCGCCAGAAGGCGATCATTATGTCACGCGTCTCACGCATACCCTTGAAGTGGCCCAGGTCGCTCGCGCTATCACGCGCGCCCTCGATCTGAACGAAGACCTCGCCGAAGCGGCGGCGCTCGGGCACGACATCGGCCACGGCCCCTTCGGGCACGCAGGGGAGGAAGCGCTCGCGGAGTGCCTGCCAGATGGCTTCCGGCACAACTACCAGTCGGTGCGCGTGCTCGACCGCCTGGAGAACGGCGGCACCGGCCTCAACCTGAGCTATGAAGTCCTGGACGCCATCGAGAAGTCGTCGAAGGCCCGCGCCGACATCCTGGCGGAGGGCTGGGGCGTGCCCGTGACCCTCGAGGGACAGGTCGTGAAGATCGCGGACGCCATCGCCTATGTGAACCACGACATCCTCGACGCCATCCGCGCCGGCCTCATCGCGGAGGAGGACCTGCCGGGGAGTGCGCGGCGGGAGCTCGGCGCTTCGTACGAAGCACGCGTAGACCGCCTCGTGGGCGACATCGTCGATGCGAGCTGGAGCGCCACGGGCAAGGGACCGCCGGACGAAAGGCCCGAGATCCGGTTCAGCCCTGCGGTCGCGTCCGCGGCAAACGAGCTGCGGGAATTCATGTTCCAGCGTGTCTACCTCTTCGACGGCACGCGCGCCGAGGCGGAGCGCGGGAAACGGGTGGCGGTGTTCCTTTTCCGCCACTTCGTGAAGCACCCCGAAGGCATCTCTCCGGGGTTCTCGCTGCCCGCCGACCCGGTCGAGCGCCGGGCGGCGGACTTCGTCTCCGGAATGACGGATCGGTATGCCATCCGGTTGGCGCGGGACCTGGGCTGCAACGATGCGATCGGCTGGCGAGCGTAAACGGCCCGTAATAGAGAGGTAGCCACAAGGCGCAACTTTCTTGCCGGTACCCGCCTCGAATTCGATAATCCAGCGAAACGCGCCGTCGCGTGCTCTGTACCGGCCGTACAGGGCGGATGGATTGCATGACTGACACACCCGGGTCGTACCCGCCTGACGAACCCATCATCGGCGCGGCGACCCCTCCGCCTCCCCCGCGGACCCCGAATCCTCCCCCCGCCTTCGGGGGCGGCACCGCCGTGGCCGGGGACGATGACTGGGACGACGACGACGAGTACTACGACGACGAAGACGGCGACTACGACGAGTATGACGAAGGCGAGTACTACAACGACCGCTACTACTCGGATGTCCCGGCCCGGCAGCCCATGTTCTACGTCTTCATTGCGCTCGCGGTGCTCGTCGGCGCCGCGGCGGTTTTCCTGCTGTACTCCGTCGTGCGCGGCGATGACGACGACGGGCCGGGCGTTGCCGCCACGGAGACCGCGAAGGCCCAGGTCCGCATCGACTCGCCGCGGGCCGGCGACCGGCTCGATATCGGCCGCCAGTACGACGTGATCGTCGCGGCCAACGCGAGCGAGCCTATCACGAAGTTCCAGCTCTTCGTCGGCGACCAGGCGTTTCAGGAGATTGGCGCGCCCCAGCCCAATGCCGACAAGGTGTACAACGCCAGCCTCCCCATCCGCCTCGAGAAGCGCGGCGAATACTCGATCTTCGTGCGCGTAACGACGCAGTCGGGCGCGACGAAGGATTCCGATAAGGTCCGCGTCGTTGGCGTCGAGGACATCGGCACGGCCACGCGGGACATCCTCGGCCGCGTCACCGCACAGGTCACGGTGCGGCGCATCCCCGCTGACAACGGCGAGGCCCTCGGCACTCTGAATTCGGGACAGACCGTGAAGGTCCTCGGCAAGACCGGGGACAGCGAATGGCTCTACATCGATGCGAGCGGCGGGGGCTGGGTGAAGAAAGCCGCCCTGGACGTCTCCGAGTCGCTCGCGCTCGTGCCCATTCGGTCGGAGACGCCCACCGCCGTCGCGGCGACCGCGACGGTCGCCGCCATCCCCTCGCCGTCGCCGAGCCCGACCGCGACCGCGACGAATGCTCCCGACTTCGTGCCCACGGACGCGCTTTTGACGGACCCGACGCACCTGCGCGTGACCATCACCAACGTCGCCAGCAATGCCTACAGCGGCTCGCTGGTCGTTTCGGCCGGCGCGCTGGCGGGAGCGCGGGCCTTCGCCGTGAATGTGGGCGCGAACAACGGCACCGCGGCGGTGACGTTCGAACTCGCGAACCCGGTGACGCAGCGCACCACCGTGGAAGTCCGGGTGGACCCGGACAATGCCGTGAAAGAGACGAACGAGGCGAACAACAGCGCCACGTTCACCCTGCAACCGGCGGTCGAAGCCCCGAGCCTGTCGCTCACGGCCCAACTCGCGGGGACGAATGTCTCGGTGACGATCGCGAACAGCGGCGGCGACTTCGCTTCCACGGACGCGCGGCTGGTGCTGACCATCGACCTCAATGGCAGCGTTACCACCACGGAGACGCCGATTGCGCTCGCCCTCAAGAAGAACGAGAGCCGCAACGTGAGCATCCCGAGGCCGGCCGGCAGCGGGCAGGCGACGATCCGGCTGATGGTCGGCGGCCAGACGGTCGCGTCCGCCTCGCTGACCATCCCGCCGCCCGGGCCGACCGCCAGCCCCACCCTCCCCAACTGACGTAACGGCTGGGACTTCATACAGAAGCCGCGGGCTGTGCCAGCGGCCCCGGGATATGACCGGGCGCAGCCCTACAATCGCGACGATGGATGCCGTCGGCGAGATCAAGGCGAAACTCGACCTCGTGGAGTACATCGGGCGGCACACCCGCCTTCAGAAGGCGGGGCGCAACTTCCGCGGCCTCTGCCCCTTCCACACAGAGAAGACACCCTCGTTCTACGTGTTCCCGGACCGCGGCACCTGGCGCTGCTTCGGCAGCTGTGGCGATGGTGGCGACCTGTTCTCGTTCGCCCAGAAGCGGGAGAACCTGGACTTCCGGGGCGCGCTCCAACAGCTCGCCAACGAGGCCGGCGTGCAACTCACCGCGGAGTCGGCGCAGAAACGCGGACGCGCCGAGAAGCTCATGGCGCTCATGTCCGCCGCCGTGGAGTTTTATCAGCGTTGCTTCCGAGAAGAGGGCGGCGCGGCCGCGCGGCGCTACGTCTACGACAAGCGTGGGCTGAAGGAAGAGACCGTCCAAGCGTTTCGGATAGGCTGGGCCCCGAACGAATGGCGCATCCTCCGCGACTACCTGGGCGGGCGCGGGTACGACGAGCGGGACGTGCTGGCCGCCGGCCTCCTGGTCGAGCCCGAGAGCGGCGGCCAACCGTACGACCGGTTCCGAGGACGCATCATCATCCCCATCGCCGACGAACGCGGCCAGTACGTCGCCATGGGCGGGCGGGGCCTCCAGGGCGAGGAGCCGAAGTATCTGAACTCACCGCAGTCCGAGATCTTCGACAAGGGCCGCACCCTCTTCGGGCTGAACGTCTCCAGCGAGGTCATTCGCGCGGAGGGCGTGGCAGTGGTGGTCGAAGGGTACATGGACGTCATGGGGCCGTGGCAGGCGGGGTTCAAGAACGTCGTCGCGACCATGGGTACGTCGCTCACCGAGCATCACGCCGGGCTGCTCAGGCGGTACGCGAAGCGCATCGTCCTTGCGATGGACCCGGACGCCGCCGGACTTGCGGCGGCGGAGCGCGCAGGTGCCCTCTTTATGTCCCTCGAATCGCCCGAGGCCATGGCCCGTTCGGCCCGCTCCGCGGACGAACTCCAGGGCAAGACCGAGCTTGAGCTGCGCGTGGCGCCGCTCCCGGCGGGCAAGGACCCGGACGAGATCGCGCGCGACGACCCGGCGGCGTGGGCGGCGGCGATCTCCGGGGCGCGGCCGTATGCCGAATTCCTGCTCACGCGCCTCATGGGGCCCACCGCGCCCGACTCGCCGGTCGAAGCACGCCGCATCGTCGACCGGCTGCGTCCCGTGCTCCTCGCCGTGAAGGACCCGGTGGAGCGCGCGATGTACGTGCAGCGCATCGCGCGGCATCTCGGCGTCACCGAGCAGTCGATCATGGAGCGCATTCGGCCGGCCAGCGTGCGACGCTTCGTGCCAGCCGAGCCCGAGCGGCGCGGCCAGGACGCGATGGCCGAGCAGACCCTGCTCGCGATCCTCGTGCACCACCCGGCACTTCGCAGCGAGTTCCGCATCGTGCCCGCCGCCCTCTTCACGCAGGCCGCCGACCGCGAGATCTTCCGTCGCTGGATCGCCGACGACCTCCCGGCGGGCGAAGATGACTCGCTGCTTGTTCGCGCCAACGAAATCCGCGGCACGCGTCTCCCGCCGATGACGGAGGGCGAGGCCGCGATCTGGGCGTGGAAGTACCGCGACGCCATCGCGCGCGAGCGGCAACTCGAACACCACGTCGCCGTCTCCGAGGTGCTGTCCGAGGCCGAGCAGGAGCTGGGCCCGAAGGTCGTCGATGAAATCGCCTCAACGGCATGGCTTGGGGGCGAGCCGCCCGACGAGCATCGTGACGTCGCGGAGACCGCGATCGAGGTCCTCCAACTCGGTTCGAGCATTCACCGGCGCGACGAACCCGGCGTCGCGAGCTAGGTCAATCGCCTGGCGCTGGTGCGGCGCGGGTCGGCTCGACGTTCTCGGCGGCCGTCCCGGGTGTGGCCTCGGGAACATCAAACGGCTCGTCCTCAGCCAGTGCGCGGTGCCGAACGCCGAACTCCATCCCGCCGGCGGGCCGTCTCAGCACGTACATCTCGCCCCCCTGCAGTTCCACCAGCCGCCTGCAGACCGAGAGCCCCAGCCCGAGGCCCGATGAATGCGGCGGGACTGTCCGCGATCGGAAGTACGGCTCGAAGATGCGTGGAATCTCATCCTCCGGCACCCCGGGCCCATGGTCACGCACCGCAACGGCCACCCAGCCCCCCGCCGCACCCGCCTCCAGCTCGACGGGTCCCCCTGGCGCCCCGTACTTCGCCGCGTTCGTGAGGAGATTCCAGATGACCTGCTCGAACGCTGTGGGGTTGATTTCGACGGGTGGTAGCCCGGGTTGCACCTGCAGCTCCACCCGCGTCCAGCCGTGCTGGTCCCGGAATTGCTCGACGATGGCCGGGAGGATGCGCTGCACGAGCGACGGCTCCAGCTCGCCGGACCGGCCGCGCTCCAGCCGCGACAGCACGAGCATGTTCTCCACGATGCGCCGCAGGCGGATCCCCTGCCGGTGGATCTCCTCGTGCGACTCCCGGCGGACGTCCGCGGGAATGGATGCCTCACGCCGAAGGAGCGCCTCCGCATTCCCGAGGATTTGCGTGAGCGGCGTCCTCAGCTCATGCGAGACGAGCCCCAGGAACTCGTCTTTGGCGGCGAGCGACTGCTCAAGTGCGAGCGCCTGCCGGTCCAGCGAACGGCCGATCACGATCGCGGCGATGACGCCACCGATGGCGAGCGCCCAGATGAGCGAGAGTTCGGTGATCAGCGAACGCCGCGCGCCTTCCAGTGCGACCGAGGGGTCCCGTTCGACGATGATCGTCCAGCTCGCGGAGGGGACGGTTACGTAGGCGACCATGCGGCCGGCCGTGCCATCGAGGCCATCGCTGCGCTCGAACGAGCCCGAACCGGTGCCCTTCACGCGCTGGAAGAGCGACGACCCGCTCACATCGGCAAGCGAGGAAACGGGGCCGTTATCGACGATGACCTGACCGGCCGAATCCATGACCCGCAGGCGCGTGCCGCTTTGGATGAGCCCGTCGAAGGTGCCGGGCTCGCTGAGGATGAGTCCCCCGCTGACGATCCCGGTGCGCACCCCCGCCGCATCGACCGCCGCCACGGTGAGGGTTACCGTCGGCCGTGAGGTAGCCCGGCCGATGAGCGCAGGCGACACCTGCGGCTCGCCTGTCTCCCGTGCCGCGATGAAGTACTCCCGGTCGCCGACCCAGATCGGCAGCCGGTCCAGCGCGAGCGTGCTCGAGGCGCGAACGTAGCCGTCGAGCGACACCCAGCCCAGCCCGCCGCTGAAGCCGAGGGCGGCGTGGGGCAGGCCTGCGAAGTACGTTTGCAGGGCGGTCACATCGCCAGCGGCCACGGACGGCGTCAGGGCGACAGCCCGCAGGGCGCCCAGGCGTGCGCTCACGGTCTGGTCGAAGTAGGTGGCGCGCGTCGCGGCCTGTGCGGCCAGGTCACGGCCGGCGGCGTCCGATTCGCCGCGGTATTTGGCCCAGGAGAGCGCCGTGCCACCCAGTGCGAACGCCACCGCGAGCACGATCGCGGCGAACCCGAGCGACCGCGCCCGGGGTGACGGCTGCCCGCGCAGGGGACGGGGAAACGGGAGTTTCACGGGGCGGTCCTTCCCGCGAATTGGCCGGCCTTCGCCGGGCGCCATCATCGTAGGGGAGGGCCGTCGCACTGTGTGATGGGTGGCCTTACATCCCCGTTACGAATCGCGCGCTGGCATCACAGGGAAGGGCTGAGGTGCCCCGTTGCGGGCCCCTTCGCACCGGCAAAGGCGAACCCGAGGGCGGCGAGCATGTTGCGCAGCGCCTCGGCCTCTCCCGGGCTCCCCGTGCCCGCCAGCACCCGCGTGGCCGCCTCATCCAGCACATGCAGGGCCGCCGGCGTATCGAAGTCCTCATCGAGTGCCGCCCCCGCCGCCTGGCTGAGGGCCGAAGAGGGTGAATCGCCGCCAGCCTTCGCGGCAGCCGCGCGCAGCCGTTCGAAGCGGCCGCCGAGCGCCTGCAGGTCACCGTTGTGGTAGTTCGCGTCGGTGCGGTAATGCTGCGAAAGGAGGTACAACCGGAGCTGGTCCGGGTCGAACTCGGCCATCAGGTGCCGCGCGAGGACAAGGTTGCCGAGCGACTTGCTCATCTTCACGCCGTCGAGCTGGAGCATGCCATTGTGCATCCACCAGCCGCAGAACGGCCGCTTGCCCGAGACGGACTCCGCCTGCGCGATCTCGTTCTCGTGGTGCGGGAAGACGAGGTCGTGGCCACCGCCGTGGATGTCGATCTGCTCGCCCAGGTGCGCCATCGACATCGCCGTGCACTCGATCGACCAGCCCGGCCGCCCCGGACCCCATGGGCTTTCCCAGCTCGGGTCGCCGGGATCGACCTGCTGCCAGAGGAGGAAGTCGAGCGGGCCGCGCTTCTTGTATTCGCGCTTCGATTCGGGATTTTCGCGCTTCGCCAGCTCTTCGATGGTCACTCCGTTGAGCTGCCCGTAGCCCGGGAAGGTCGCCGCCTCGAAGAAGACATCACCATCGACGACGTAGCCGCGGCCGGCCTCGATGATCGTGCGGGTGGCTTCGATGATCTGCGGAATGTGGTCCGTGGCGAAGGGATAGACCGTCGGCCGGAGGACGTTCAGGCGGTCGAGATCGTTCCGGAAGATGGCGTCGTTCTCATCGCGGATCTCGGCGATGGGCCGCCCATTCTGGCGCTTCGAGACCATGATCATGTCGTCGTCGATGTCGGTCACGTTCTGTACGTAGCGGACATCGTTCCCAAGGAAGCTGAGATAGCGGCGGAGCGCATCGAACTGCACGTAGGAGAAGGCATGCCCGAGGTGGGTGACATCGTAGGGAGTCACGCCGCAGACGTAGATGGCGACGCGGCCGGGCGTGAGCGGAACGAATTCGCGCACCGCGCGGCCGAGCGACGAATAGAGCCGGAGCGTCACAGGCTCCTCCTTCCGGGGCTGCCGGACAGCGTAGCAGAGCGAAACCCGCTGGCCGATCGCCTCACGCGAGGGCACCGGCGGCGGCGAGCGCGGCGAAGGCCTGGTCATCGATGCCCAGCAGTTCCGTGAGGACCGCGAAAGTATCCGCACCGAGGCCGTGAACGCCGTCGTAACGGGGCGGCCGTTCGCCATTGAAGCGCGCGGGAAAGCCATCGATCCCGTGCTCGCCCCAGGGCTCCGAATGGGTGGTGGTGAAGAACCCACGCGCCGCGAGGTTCGGATCGCGGTTAACCAGGTCGGGTGCGCGCTGCACCGCCCCCGCTGCTATGCCGGCTCCCTGGCACTGTTCCATCACCGCGTAGCGGTCCTGGCCGGCCGTCCACGCGTCGATGAGCGCATCCAGCGCGTCCGCGTTCGCGAGGCGGCCGGCGTGGGCCGCAAAGCGCGAATCATCCGCGAGTGAGGGGCGGTCCATCAGCGCGCAGAGCGCCCGGAACTCGGCATCGCCGCGAACGGCAATCGCCACCCACTCGTCCTCTCCCGCCGCCGGATAAACGCCGTGGGGGGCATAGACATCGAACGGGTGGCGCGCGCCCACCGGTTCGTGGTGCGTCCCGTTCGCGAGGGCATCCATGAGCGTCGGGCCGAGAATCCCGAGCCCGACTTCGTACTGAGCGAGGTCGACGCCCATGCCCTGGCCTGTCCGCCGCGCCTGCTCGACTCCGGCGAGCGAAGCAATGGCGCCGACCAGCCCCGAGAGGTGATCGGTGAGCGAAAAGCCATAGCCGAGCAGGTGGTTCCCGGCCGGGTTCGTGAGGTAACCGAGGCCGGTGAGCGCGTGGATCGTTGGGGCGAAGGTGACGAACCGGCTCCATGGGCCATCCTGGCCCATGCCGCCCATGGAGACGACGGTGACGCGCGGGTTCTCGGCTTCCAGCCCGGCGCGGTCGAGCCCCCAGCGCGCGAGCACGCCCGCGCTGAAGTTTTCGACGATCACATCGCATTGGAGTGCGAGCCGCCGCGCGACCTCGCGACCCTCGGGACGGGACATGTCGAGGCTGATGTTGCGTTTGTTCCGGTTCCACGAGGTGAAGTACGCGTGCGAAGGGCTGTTCGCGCCCGAGGACCTCGACCCGGTGCTGACCTTGATGACATCGGCGCCGAGGTCCCCGAGCACGCGCGTGCCGAACGGGCCGGCGAGCACGTGCGTGAAATCGAGCACACGGATTCCTTCGAGCGGGCGCGTGCCGGGGAGGGTTGCGCCCGCCGCGGCATGCACGCGAACGGGCCAGGCGATATCACCCGGGGCAACGTCCGCCGAGAGCGACGGCGCCCACGGCGCCCCCCCGATGCGATAGAAGCGGCCCGGCAGTGCGAATTCGCCGCCATGAGCGGCCGGCACCATGGTTAGATATTCTCTCGCCGCGATCTGTGGGCTTTCGAGTACCTCGGGCACGGAGAGGACCACACCCCACGGGAGGTGCTTCTCCTGCGCCACATGGAACAGCTCCGTGGTGTCCTTCCCGGCCACCCAGGCGCCCACGACGCTCATCAGGTACGGCAGGTTGCGGATCATCGCGACCACGTTGGGGAAGCGCTCAGGGTCGGCGAGTTCCTGTGCGGCGCCGTCCTCGATGAGCCACGGGAGGATGGCCTCGGCGAGCCGCATCGCGACCGAAACCTGCGCGCCCCGGCCATCGCGCCCGGGGAAGATGTCGTACGCGCCGGACCAGTGAACCGCGCCCTGGCGCGGCGCGACCGTGCGCGCGGGGCCCCAGACGCCGGGGAAGAACCACTCCATGAGCACCTGCTCGGTGCAGCTGACCAAGGCCTCGTGCGCGGAGAGGTCGATGTGGGTACCCAGGCCTGTGAGCTGCGCGGCGCGCAGCCCCGCGAGCGCGCAGATGGCGGCGTACATGCCCACGGTGTTGTGCGTCTGGTTACCCCACCCGGGGAGGGGGCGCGTCGCCGCGGTGCCGGTCACGCTCACCGAGCCGCAGAGTGCGCTCGCCACGAGGTCGTTCACCCGCCAGGCGTGGGGCGCGCCGTGCCCGAAGGGCGTCACCGAGACACGGACGAGCGCGGAGTTCGAGGCTAGCGCCGCAAGGGTGACCGGCACGCTTCCGGGCGCCCAATCTTCAATCAGGATATCCGCGCCAGCGATGAGCCGGGCGATGGTATCCCGCCCGTTCTCGGAGTTCGCATCCAGCCGGACGACGCGCTTGCCGGCGTTGTACCAGGCTTCCTGGAGGCTGCGCCCGCGAGCGAAGGGCGGCTCGGAGGCGAGCGGGTCGCCCTCCAGCGGGACGACGCGCACGACGTCGGCGCCGTCGTCGGCGAGCAGCCGTCCGGCGAGGACGCCGTTCCAACCGGCGAATTCGAGGACTCGGACGCCGGCGAGCGGCCCGGGGTTCGTCACAACGCGGGATCTTACGGGAACGCCCGGCCGCCGCAACCGCCCGGGCGTGTGGCCGTATCATGCCGGGCATGGACGGTGAACCGGGCGGCTGGGAGAGCTGGAAGTGGGATGCGACGCTCTTCGCCGGCGCGGCGGAGTATTACGAGCGCGGCCGCCTTCCCTACGCACCCGGGCTCGCCGAAGCGTTTCGCGACGCTCTCGCCCTCGACGGGCGCGGCTGCCTGCTCGACCTCGGATGCGGACCGGGAACGGTGACCCTGCGCCTGGCGCACCTGTTCGAGGAAGCAGTTGGCCTCGACCCCGACGCGGACATGCTCGTAGAAGCGCGCCGCATCGCGGCCGAACGCGGCGTAACCGGCGCTCGCTGGGTGTGTGAACGTGCCGAGGCGCTCCCCGCTGGACTCGGCAAGGTACGTGTGGTGACGCTGGCGGCGTCGTTTCACTGGATGGACCGCCCGCGTGTGGGCCACGGCGATTCGGGCCATGCTCGCAGATGGCGGCGCCGCCGTGCAGGTTGACGCTCCTGGCTACCGCGCTCCCGAGACCGTACCTGCGGGACTGCCGCACCCGGCGCCGCCGTGGGCCGCGATCGATGGGCTCGCGCGGCGCTTCCTCGGGTCCGGCCGCCGGGCCGGCCAGGGTATTCGCAACACGTCGCCGGGCGGCGAGGACGCGGTGTTCCAGGCCGCCGGCTTCGCGCCGGGCATCCGGGTGGTCGTGCCTGATGGCCGCACCCTGGTCCGCACGGAGGATGATCTCGTGGCGCACGCGTTCTCGTCGTCGCCGACCGCGCCGCACCTCTTCGGCGATCGCGTGGGCGAATTCGAGGCCGCGTTGCGCGCCGTCCTCCAGGAGGCGGCGCCGGACGGGCGCTTCGCCGTCCACCTTCCGCACAACGTGCTCACCATTTGGCGGCCTCTCCCCGGCGACACCTAGCGCGCATTGCGGCGTTCTGCCGTACAAACGGGACATGGTCCGCACCGTCGCCGCCACACGCTACGTGACGCCCCTCCGCGAGGGCGGATCCCTTCCCGCGATTGTCGAGGCCGACGACGACGGGCTCTACGTCCTCAAGTTCCGGGGCGCGGGGCAGGGCCCGAAGGCGCTCGTCGCGGAACTGCTCGGCGGCGAGATCGGCCGGGCGCTGGGGCTGCCGGTCCCCGAGATCGTCTTCGTTGAGCTCGACCCGGAATTCGGCATCAACGAGCCCGACCCGGAGATCCGCGAGCTGCTGGTGGCCTCCGCGGGGCTCAACCTTGGCGTGGACTACCTCCCGGGCTCGCTCGGCCTCGATGCCGTGTCGCTGAAGGCCATCGAGCCCGGCCTCGCCGCTCGCGCGGCCTGGTTCGATGCCTTCATCACCAACGTCGACCGGACGCCGAAGAACCCCAACATCCTGCTCTGGCACCGCGAGCCCTGGCTCATCGACCACGGAGCGGCGTTGTACTTCCACCACAGTTGGGATGACTGGGAAGCGCGCGCGGCCTCGCCCTTCCCGGCGATTCGCGACCACGTCCTGCTCTCGCGGGCCGCGAGCATCGCCGGCGCCGGCGAGGCCATGGCGCGAACGCTAACCCCGGCCCTGCTCGCCGACATCGTCGCGGCGGTTCCGGATGAGTGGCTGACGGACGTGCCGTTCGCGGCCCCCGGCATCACCCAAAACGCCTACCTGCGGTACCTCGAACTCCGCCTCGCAGCGCGCGAGAGCTTCGAACAGGAGGCCGAACGTGCCCGCGCGCAACGTCTATGAGTACGCCGTCGTGCGCGTCGTTCCCCGGGTCGACCGCGAGGAGTTCCTGAACGCAGGGGTGGTGCTGTTCTGCAAGGCCTCCCGGTTCCTCGCCCTCCGGTGGCAGCTCGATGAGGCGCGCCTGTCGGCGTTCGCCCCCGGCATCGACGGCGGCGGCGTTCGCGACCAGCTCGCCGCGATGGCCCTTGTGTGCTCCGGCGACCCGGAGGCGGGCGACCTGGCATTGCTCACGCAGGCCGAACGATTCCGCTGGGTGACCGCGCCGCGCAGCACCGTCGTTCAGGCTTCCCCCGTTCACCCGGGCGAATGCGCGGATCCTTCTGCCGAGCTCGATGTGCTTGTCGCCCGGCTGGTCGCGCCGCCGCCGCCCGATTGACGCGCCGTTCGCCACGCCCGGACAATGCCGCGCATGCTCGCCAAGGTCCTGAGTTGTGCGGTAATCGGGCTCGACGGCGAACTCGTCGATGTCGAGGTCGACATTAGCCGGGGGGAACCGAAACTCACCGTCGTCGGGCTCCCGGACGCCGCTGTCCAGGAAGCGAAGGACCGTGTCCGTTCGGCCATTCGCAACAGTGCCCTGACCTGGCCCTTCAACAGCCGCATCGTCGTGAACCTGGCGCCGGCCGACCTGCGCAAGGAGGGCCCCGCGTACGACCTTCCCATCGCCGTGGGCATGCTCGTGGCGAGCGGACAGGTCGTGGCGGAGTTGGGGGACGCCGTGTTCCTGGGCGAACTCGCGCTCACCGGCGAGGTCCGTGGCGTCCGCGGCACGCTGCCGATGGTCGCGCTCGCGAAGGACCGCGGCATCCGCAAGGTATTCGTGCCCGCCGCGAACGCGCCCGAGGCCTCGCTCGTCGATGGCATGGATGTGTACCCCGTGGAGACGCTCACGCAGCTGGCCGCGCACCTGCTCGGCGCGGCACCCATCGTCGCGCTGCGCGAACCGCCTCCGCCGGCACCCGCCGCCGGCCCGCAGGTCACGGACTTCGCGGACATCGTCGGCCAGGAGCACGTCAAACGAGCGCTGGAAGTGGCCGCTGCGGGAGGCCACAACCTCGTGATGCGCGGACCGCCGGGCAGCGGCAAGACCCTCCTTGCCCGCGCCCTCCCGTCCATCCTCCCGCCGATGACGCCGGATGAGGCGATGGAGGTCACACGCATTTACAGCGTCGCCGGTCTCCTCCCGGGCGGCGCCGGGCTCGTCGCGACCCGGCCCTTCAGGGCACCGCATCACACGATCTCGAACGCCGGACTGGTGGGCGGCGGCTCCGTCCCCAAGCCGGGCGAGATTACGCTCGCCAACCGCGGCATTCTCTTCCTCGATGAGTTGCCCGAGTTCGATCCACGGGTGCTCGAGGTGCTTCG
>JAYRRO010000251.1:0-5310 GCA_041910095.1 Dehalococcoidia bacterium | reverse complement strand
TCAGCCAGGGGCGGGGGCGCGCGGGCCGTGGTGGTGGCGGCGCCGGTGGCGGCGGGATGGGTGCGGTGCCTCGATCAGCAGGCTCTGCTGGTGCGTCGAGTTGGGGCAGTCCGGGGATCCAGAGCTTGCCCGGCCGGCCGGGGTCCTCCTTGCCGGGGCGCGCTGACTCCCTGCCGGGCTTGGCGACGGCGGCCCTGGATCCGTGCAGGTGCGCGGGTTCGCGCTCGCGCGGGAGGAGCGCCCGGGGGTTCGGGGTGACGCGATCGAAGAGGCCGGCCGGCTCGGTCTGGGCGCGGGTCGCGAGCGTGGCTCCGCCGGCCGGGGCGGCGAGGAAGCCTTCGATGAGGCCGTCGAGGGCGCCGCGGGCGAGTTCGGCCTCGAAGGCAGGGTGCGCGGCGCGGGGCACGCTCGCGAACGCGATGTGCGCGCCCTGCAGGCGGTAGACGGTGAAGTCCCAGGTGGCGATGCAGGGCTCGGCGGCGAAACGGGGACGGCGCCAGCTGCGAGGCGCCGCGAACGCGGGTGCACCCGGCGCGGGCGGCAGGTCCGGCAGTGCGCCGCCTTCGATCCCGAGCGCATGACGGCCAGCCGCGAGCTCATCGAGCAGGCACGCGGTTCCAGGCTCCAGGGCCGGTCCCAGTGCGTGGGCCGCCACCGATACCGCTTCGCGGACGCGCGCGGCGAGGGTCGTGCTGCCCCCGGATGCCAGCGGCAGCGGGGCCTCGCGGCCGGCGGAGTAGGTAT
Organism: Dehalococcoidia bacterium; assembly: GCA_041910095.1. Lineage (GTDB taxonomy): Bacteria > Chloroflexota > Dehalococcoidia > Tepidiformales > Tepidiformaceae > Amarobacillus. The sequence goes on along the minus strand of JAYRRO010000251.1, from coordinate 4,566 downwards.
CGAACCCGAACGCGGCGCGGCGGTGGAGCCGGTAGCCGAACCGTTCCCGCGCCGGGAGGAGGTTTGCGGCGAGCGGGGCCGGGAGCCCCGGGATCCGTTCGTGCAGCGCGTGCACGGTCCCGGCGGCAACCGCGACGACGGTCGCGAGGCGGGTGCCTTCGGCGAAGTCGAAACAGAGTTCGAGTCGGCCGGGCCGGGGGCGAATGTAGATGCCCAGCGACCCGGGTGACTCGCCGAGGGCGGCGATGGCGGGCCCGAAGACGAGGGCGTACTCGCGCGCGAACGCCTCCAGGTCGCCTCCAGGCACGTTCAGGCTGACGTGGGTGGAGTAGCCCACGAGGGTGTGGCCGGCGGGCAACATCTTCGCGAGCGTCGCCCGTCCCTCGGCGGCGAGGGCGGCGGCGTGGCGTTCGAACCCCCGGAGGACCGGCACGGGGGGCGTCGCGATCTCGGCCTCGGGGCCGTCGGCGGTGAGGGCGAGGCCGGAGGCCAGGTGCCGGGCGTTGCGGTCGCCGGGGTCGAGCCGCGGCACTCCGGGCACGAGGAGCGGGAGAAGGGTGCGGAAGTCGATAGGCGCGCCGGCAGGGCCGAGGACGCGGAACTCGTGCTCAATGCCGGCGAGCGAACCGGCCGTCTCCGGGTCGCGATAGCGCTCGAAGCGGCGCGCGAACTCGGCGGCAGCGTCGCTCACGGGGGCGGGGGCCGCCCCGCGCCGGGGGATGGCGGCGGTCATGGCGGCGTGCTCCCGGCGTGGTCAGTCGATGTTGGATTTCGATGCGTTGAGGTTGGCGGCCGCCTCCGCCGCGCCCGGGTCACCGGCGGCCGTGCGCAGGTTCTTGATATTGGAGTGGCTGTTGTTGATCGCCGACTCGGGCGGGGATTGCTCTCCCGTGGCGGCGAGGCTCTTGATGTTGGACTTCGTGTTGTTGATGGCCGCCTCGGGCGGGGAGTCATCGCCGGCGGCGAGGTTCTTGATGTTGGAATGGCTGGTGTTGATGGCGGCGTCGGGGGCCGGGTCTTCGTCCGCGAGGCGTTCGATGTTGGACTTCGAGAGGTTGAGGTTGGATGCGCGGGCGGCGTCGGACCTGGACGGGTCGAGGTTCACCGGCTCGGAGGGCTCGGGGCCGCCGCCGCCCTCGGCTTCTTCGAGGCGGTTATTGGTGATGTTGGACTTGCTCTTGACGATGGTGCCCTCGGCGGGCTCGGGGCCGCCGGAGCCAGGGGGCTCACTCGCGAGGCGCTGCTCGCCAGTGGTCTTGGGCTTTGCTGCTTTGGCTTGTTCCGTGCCCGGGGCGTCCGCTTCGTCCCAGGTCTCTTTTTCGCCCATGGCGACCCTCCCTGACCTGGATGGGTTGACGATACGCCGTTCGCATTGCCTTTGATACCGCCTCGTGGGAGGCGGAGCTGACGATCATCGATTCGTAACATCCATCGCAGCTATCAGGGTTGACGCGCCTATGGCGGCTCGTATAATTCGCGCCGAACCGCGTGCCGATTCAACTGCCGTATCGATTCAATAAATGCAACGAAGGCAACGTAAACCGGGCGTGGCAGGAGGGGGACACCTTGGACCAGGAGAACTACTGGAAGCGGCGCGCACCGCGAACGACGCGGCGGCGATTCCTCGCGGGGAGCGCGGCGGCGACGGCGGTCGCGGCGCTCGGGCTCGCCGGCTGCGGCGACGACGATGACGACGGCGGCGAGGCCAAAAGTGCGAGCCCGACGGCGAAACCGGGAGCATCGCCGACGGCGGCGCTGAAGCCGGTCGCGGGCGGCGTGTTCAAAGTCATCGGCGGGCCGGTCGGCGGTTCGCTGGACCCGCATCGCACGAACACGCCCGTTGAGTACGGCTTCATCTGGCCGGCGGCGGGCAACTTCCTGGTCCGGTTCGGGATCAAGGACGGGCTGGCGGAGGCCGACCTCGCGGCGGCGCTGCCGGAGATCCCGGGCGATGGCACGGAACTCATCTTCAAGATTCGCCCGGATGCGAAGTTCCAGAACAAGGCGCCCGCGAACGGACGAGGGTGACCGCCGAGGATGTGAAGCTCACGTTCGAGCGGATCAAGAACCCGGACACGGTTTCGCCGCGGGCGGGCAACTACGGGAACGTGGAGTCGATCACCGCGGTCGACGCGGCGACGGTGAAGTTCAAGCTGAAAGTGCCGCAGGCGGACCTGCTGAACTTCATGTCGGACCAGTACGACTTCATCCTGCCGAAGGAGATCAGCGCGCGCGGCAAGGACGCGGTGAAGACGGCGGAGGATGTCGTCGGCTCGGGGCCGTATGAGCTGACGGCCTACGAGGCGGGGAAGGGGCTGACGCTGAAGCGGCGGGCGGACGGCTACTGGAAGAAGGACACGGCGTGGCTCGACACGCTGGAGTACATCCACCAGACGGACACGCAGCAGCAGGCGAACGCGCTGAAGGCGGGGCAGGTGACGGTGGCCGGCCTGCCGGTGGACCTGGTGAAGGGTTTCGACAACGACCCGAAGTACCAGATCGCGTCGGCGGCGGCTTCGACGCGTGAGGCCCTGCTCATCAATCACACGAAGGACCGCTACAAGGACGTGCGCGTGCGGCAGGCGCTCTGGCGCGCGATCGACCGCAAGCAGGTGTACGCGAAGGTCTTCGGGGGCGCCGGCGTGCCGGGCGGGGCGATGTCCCCGGCGGCGGCGGCGTGGGTGCTCCCGGACAAGGAATTGGCGGCGCTGCCGGGCTTCGGCGACCGGAACAAGGAGCTGACGGAGGCGAAGGCGCTGCTCAGCGCGGCCGGGTTCCCGAACGGGTTCGAGGACACGGTGACGACGGCGACGGCGTTCTCGGCGGACCAGCTGAACGACGTGCTCGTGGCCAACCTGGCGGAAATCGGCGTGAAGCTAAAGACGGAGAACGTGGGAACGGACTTCAACGTCTTCCTGGCTCGCGAGGTTTCGGGGGACTACGCGCTCGCTTCGACGCTATTCAATTCGGGCCCGTACCCGGACGCGCAGCTACTGGTGTACCACCACAGCAACCCGGCGAAGGGCAGCCGCAACTACGCGAAGACGGGCACGCCGGAGCTGGACGCGAAGCTGGAGAAGCAGTCGCAGATCTACGACGCGAAGCAGCGGCAGGCGCTGGTGTTCGAAATCCAGCGGGACATCGCGAACAACCCGGGCCCGGCGTGGGTGGGTTCGCGCATCGGCTTCACGGTGGCGGTAGCGGCGCTCCAGAACTTCCTGGCGACGCCATACACCACGGCGTGGAAGACGGGCGAGACCTACTGGCTGAAGTCCTAGGGCGAGCCGGCATGAGAGGACGGCGAGGCAGGGATTTGGCTCCTGCCTGGCCGTCCGGTTCTTTCTCGCGGCATGGGGTGGTTGATTGAGCACGCTGATAGTACGGCGCCTGGTACTGGCGCTCCCGACGATCCTTGTGGTGTCGTTCCTGGCGTTCTCGATGATCCGGTTGAACCCGGATGCGATCGTAGCGGCGAGGCTGGGGGAGGCGTATACGCCGGAGGCGGCGCAGAAGGTGCGCCACGAATACGGCCTCGACAGGCCGATGTACACGGAGTACTTCCGCTGGATGGGCAGGGTGCTGACGGGCGACCTGGGCACGTCGGCGGTGTCGTTCAAGCCGGTGGCGAAAGAGCTCGCGCCAAAAATCGTGGTGACGCTAGAGCTGGCGGCCTTCGCGGTGTTCTTCGCGGTGCTGGTGGGGGTGCCGGTGGGAATCGTCTCGGCGATGCGGCAGGACGGCTGGCCGGACTACATCCTGCGGACGTTCTCGATTCTCGGGCTTTCGGTGCCGGGCTTCTATGTCGCAACCGTGGTTTTGACGCTGCTCGCGGTGCGGTTCGACTGGATCCCGCCACTGAAGTACGTGGCGTTCTGGGATAACCCGGTGAAGAACGTGCAGCAGTTCGCGTTCCCGGCGCTCATCCTTTCGCTGGGGACGGCGGCGTCGGTGATGCGCTTCACGCGGACGATGATGCTGGATGTGCTGCGGCAGGATTACATCCGCACGGCCTGGGCGAAGGGGTTGCGAGAGCGCGCGGTGGTGGCACGGCACGCGCTCAAGAACGTGATGCTGCCGGTGATCACGATCCTCGGCCTGACGATGGCGAACCTGGTCGGCGGCACGGTGATCTTCGAGAGCATCTTCTCGCTGCCGGGCGTGGGTTCGTATCTGCAATACGCGGTGTTCCAGAAGGACTTCGCGCCGATCCAGGCGGTGGTGCTGCTGTTCGCGTCCTCGGTAATCATCATCAACCTGATCGTGGACATCAGTTACACGGCGCTGGACCCGCGGGCGAAGGTGTAGGCCATGGCTGCAAGCGCGCGTTCGATCGATAGCCTTGGCAGCCGCGGCGGCAGCGGCCCGACCCTGAGGGCGCGATCGCTGAAGTTCGTGCTGACGCTGGCGCGGCGGAAGACGATGGGGTTCATCTGCCTGCTGGTGCTGCTGTTCATGCTGGTGGTGGCGGCCTTCCCGGGCGCCTTCGCCACCTACGACCCGGGAGCGGATGCAGGGGGGCGGTACAAGAAGTACTGCCTGGGGCCCTCGGGCACGTTCCTTTGCCCG
>JAYRRO010000250.1:0-12681 GCA_041910095.1 Dehalococcoidia bacterium | reverse complement strand
TCGCCGCGCTCGGGCCAATCGCTGCGGCTGCCGAGCTCGAAATCGCCGGCGGCGTTCACAAGCGATTCCAGGGCCTTGCGCAGGCCGTCATCGGCGACGAGGAGGTGCACGGAGGCGGAGTGGTGTCCGCCCAGGGTCGCGTGGCTCCCGGCTCCGTCGGCGGCGGGCACGCTGGCGGCGCCTAACATGGGAGACGGGTCGTCGCGCATGTCAGATAGTGTCGGCGGCGGGAGGAAATGCGCCGACGGTCGGTTGGTCCGGGTTTTCCCCGACAATAGGCCGTACAACTTCGTTCTTTTCACCGCGGCTATCGCGCCAGGTTCCCAGTTCCCAGCTGAACTGCTGAGTGCTGGGTGCTGAGTGCTGAGTGGGCAACCCGGGGGAGGCGGGCTCCCAGTGGCGTCGGCGCCGCCTCGGGGCTCGAGCCGCGGACCTCGAGCCCCGTTTCTCTTCTCCCTTTTCTCTTTTCTCTCGTGAGTGCTGCCCGCGCCGTGGTGAAAGGGAGGGAGGGGTGCCACGGCGCGGGCTGCCTGGAACGTGGGCCGAGTGCTAAGTCCTGAGCTGCCGAGTGGGCAGCCCAGGGGGCCGCAGGCTCCCCGGGGGTTGCCCTCGCCTTGAGCCTCGAGCCTCGAGCCTCGAGCCCATTTCTCTTTTCTCGCTTCTCTACTCCGCCGCCTGCGGGGACGGCACCGTCGCGATGCCGGGGATGGTGCGCCGCGCCTTCACGATGGAGGCGGCGATGGCGACGGCGAGGATGGTGATGATGACGCCCAGGCTCGCGAGCGCGGGCACCTTGTAGAGGTCGATCACGAGCATCTTCGTGCCCACGAAGACGAGGATGGCGGCGAGCGCGGGCTTCAGGTACGCGAGGCCCGCCAGGTACCCCGCGAGCACGAAGTACAGCGCCCGCAGCCCGAGGATGGCGAAGATGTTCGAGGTGAAGACGATGAACGGGTCATCGGTCACGGCGTAGATCGCGGGGATGGAATCGACCGCGAAGACGAGGTCGGTGCTTTCGATGAGGAGGAGCACGAGGAAGAGCGGCGTCATGAAGAGGACGCCGTTGCGGCGGGTGAAGAACTTCTGGCCTTCGTACGCCTCGGTGACCGGCCGGAAGCGGCGAGCGAAGCGCACGAGCCGGTTCTTGTCGATATCGGGCGCGTGCTCCTGGTCTCGCAGGAACTTGATGCCGGTGAAGATGAGGAACGCGCCGAAGAGGTAGATGACGACGTGCAGGGTCGTGAGGAGCACGCCCGCCACGGCGATCAGCACCGCGCGCATGATGAGCGCGCCGACGATGCCCCAGAAGAGGACGCGGTGCTGGTAGGCCCTCGGCACGGAGAAAGTGGCGAAGATGAGCAGGAAGACGAAGACGTTATCGACGCTGAGCGACTTCTCGATCAGGTAGCCGGTGGTCCATTCGAGGCCGCGGTCGCCGCCCATGGTGACGTAGACGCCGATGTTGAAGAGCACGGCCAGGCCGATCCAGACGGCGCTCCAGGCGAGCGCCTCGCGGCGGTGGACTTCATGGGCATCGCGATGGAAGACGCCGAGGTCGAGGGCGAGCATGGCGCCGACAAACCCGAGGAAGAGGGCCCAGGGGAGGAGTTCGAGGAACATGGTGACGGGTACCTTCGCAAGTCAGGGGAGGCGGGCGCCGGGGTGAGCGGCGCCCGCCAGGGAATGGAGCGGTTCAGCAGGGGCGAAGGGCGTCAGTCGTCGCCGAAGTCGAAGAACTCGCGGTTGCGCTTGCGGCTGCCGGCGTACGCTCGGCGGTCGTCGTCGTCCTCGTCGTGGTCATCGCGGTAGCGGCGGGTCTCGGCGTAGCGGCGGTCGTCGCTGTCGCCGTCGTCGTCATCGCGATAGCGGCGGGTCTCGGCGTAGCGGCGGTCGTCGCGGTCGTGCGATTCGCCGCCGCCGAAGATGCGTCCGAGGCGGCCGCGCAGGCCCCCGGAGGGGCGCGATGTGCCGTGTTTGCGGTCGCGTTCGAAGAGATCGAGCAGTTCGTCCAGCATGTGGGGATGCACCTTCCCGCGGTCCCGGTGTGGACAACACCTGGCCGCATCCAAATGGATGAGCCAGGGTCTCACCGGGCGAAGGTGCTTCGCCTGCGGGGCCGGCGCTGGAAGGCGCGTACTGACGGCCCGGCACCGCCCGGGGTGGGCGGTGGTTACTCCCCCGTGGTTCCTCTTCAAAATACCCGACAGCGGTGTCGCATTTCAAGTCAGGGCGGCTTTACCGGCCGGGGCCGTGCTACTCCATCTCGCCCCAGTTCCGGCCCTGCTTGAGGTCGACCTTGAGGGGCACGTTCATCTCCAGGGCGGAACGCATGCGGCGGACGGCGAGGTCGCGGATGGCGTCCACTTCCTCGGCGGGGCATTCGAAGATGAGCTCGTCGTGGACCTGGAGGATCATACGGCCGCGCAGCTGGCGTTCGCGCAGCTCGGCGTCCACATCGATCATCGCGACCTTGATGATGTCGGCGGCGGTGCCCTGGATGGGCATGTTGATGGCTTCGCGCTCGGCGGCGGAGCGCACCTGGAAATTCGAGCTGTGGATGGCGGGCAGGTACCGGCGGCGCCCGAAGACGGTCTCGGCGTACCCCTTTTCGCGGGTGAAGGCGAGGGTGCGCTGCTGCCATTCGGCGATGCCAGGGAAGTTCGCGAAATAGGACTTGATGAACGCCTCGGCTTCATCCCGGGACATGCCGGTGCGGCTGGCGAGGCCGAATTCGCCCATGCCGTAGGCAATTCCGAAGTTCACCATCTTCGCCGTATCGCGCATCTGGCGGGTGACGTCGGCGGGCTCGACGGCGTACACCTTCGCGGCGGTGGCGCGGTGGATGTCCTGGTCGGCGAGGAAGGCATCGATGAGGCCCTGGTCGCGGGTCACGTGGGCGAGCACGCGCAGTTCGATCTGGGAGTAGTCGGCGGCGACGAACCACGGGTCATCGAAGCCGGCGGCGATGAAGGCGCGGCGAATCTCGCGGCCGCGATCTTCGCGCACGGGGATGTTCTGGAGGTTCGGGTTGTTGCTGCTTAGGCGGCCGGTGGCGGCGACGGTCTGCTGGAAGTCGGTGTGGATGCGGCCGTCCTCGGCGACGGTGCCGGGGAGGGCGTCGCAATAGGTAGATTTGAGCTTGGTGAGCCCGCGATATTCGAAGATGAGGTCGATGATCGGGCTCACCGCGCGCAGGCCCTCGAGGGCGCGCTGGTCGGTGCTGTAGCCCTGGGTGGTCTTGCGGCTCTTGGGCAGGCCCAGCTCGCGGAAGAGGACGTCGCTGAGCTGCTGGGGGCTGCCGATGTTGAACTCGTGGCCGACGAGCGCGTAGATCTCGCGCTCGGCGCGGGCGATGTCATCGGTCATGGAGTGGGCGATATCGCGCAGGACGGCGATATCGAGCGCGACGCCGTGGCGCTCCATGCGATAGAGAACATCGACGAGCGGGAGTTCCATCTCGGTGAAGAGGGCCCACTGGCCGCGCTCGTGCAGCTGTTCCTCGAGCTGGGGGCGGACGCGCAGGAGCATCTCGGCCTGCTGGCAGCCATATTCGGCGACGCGGGCGACTTCGACCTGCGCGAGCGACACGGTGTTCCGTCCCGTCCCCGTGAGCGCGGCGAGGCCCACCATTTCGATGCCCAGACGTTCGTTGCAGAGGGCGTTGAGCAGCGACGAGGTCTCGCCGAGGAGGAAGGCCGCGATCGCGACATCGAACGTCGCGCCGGCGAGTGTCATGCCCGAACGCTCAAGCAGGTGCTCAAGGTATTTCGTGCCGTACGTCGTCTTGGTCAGCGCCGGGTCAGCGAGCAGCGGGCCGAGGAGTTCGAACACCCGCGCGCGGGGCAGCTGCGAGGCGGGCTCATCGAGCCGCGGGGCGTGGCCGACCGGCACGTACCAGGCCTCGCCGGCCGTTGGCGCGAAGGAGAGGCCGAGGAGCAAGGGGTGCTGCGTGTCGCCGGCGGTGGAGAAGGCCGCGAAGCCGAAGTGGCCGGCGTCGCGCAGCCGGGCGACCAGTTCCGAGAGCGACCCCTCGCCGGTGACGGTGCGGTAGGTGGTCGCCACTTCGACCGTTGGCGTGGCCTTGCGCGCGGTGGGCAGCGTCGCCAGCACCTCATCGAGCCGCTGCGCGAGCACGCGGAACTCGAGCTCGCGGAAGAGCGCCATCACCGTGTCGCGGTCGAAGTCCTGGACGCGGCAACCTTCGAGGTCGAAGGCGACGGGGAGGTCGGTATGGATGGTGACGAGGCCGACGTTGCGGCGGGCGACGGCTTCGCCTTCTTCCAGCTTTTTGCGGAGTGCGCCTTTGGTTTCGCCGATGTGGTCGTAGATGGAGGCGACATCGCCAAACTGGCGGATGAGGTCGGTCGCGGTCTTTTCGCCGATGCCCTTGATGCCCTCGACGTTGTCGCTGGTGTCGCCCTTGAGGGCCTTGAAATCGATCATGTAGCGGGGGCTGAAGCCCCAGCGTTCGGCCGCCTTCGCTTCATCGTAGGTGACCGTGTCGCGCTGGTAGGGGCGGAACATGAAGAGGCTGATGCCGGGCTTCACGAGCTGCACGAGGTCGGTATCGAGGGTGGCGATGTAGGTCTCGACGCCGGCCTCTGCCGCCATGCGGGCAATCGTGCCGGCGACATCGTCGGCCTCGAACCCTGGCTGTTCGAAGATGGGGATGCCGAATGCATCGAGCATCTGCCGGACGCGGGCCATCTGCACGATGAGCTCGGACGGGGTCTCGCGGCGGGTGGCCTTGTAGGCGTCGCTGGCCTCGTGGCGGAAGGTCTTGCCGCCGGCATCCCACGCGGCGCAGATGTGCGTGGGCTTGAGCTGATCGAGGACGCGGATGAGGGTCTCGGCGTAGCCGTGGGTGGCGAAGGTGAGTTCGCCCTTCGAGGTCATGAGCGGCTTCTCGACGTTCGAGAGCGCGAAGAAGGCGCGGAAGAGGATGCCGTGCGAATCGAGGATGACGAGGCGGGGTTTCGCGGGATTGGCTGCCACCGGCCAAGTATAGCCGGGCCTCTCGCGCGCAACGCCCCGGGCGTCACAGGCTCAGAGCACGCGGAAGACGGGGTGCCGGGGTGCCGCGGCGGCAAGCTCGGCGTCGCTCGCGCGCTCGGTGAGATCGAACTGCTTGCTCGTTTCGCGGTGCCAGCGGCGCAGGTATTCGCGGAGGAGCGGCGGCTTCTCCGCATCGGGCACTTCGACCACGCGGATGGCGGTGGACTCGCGGCCGCGAACGAGCCGGGCGTCGCCGGCGGCGCGGAGGTTGCGCACCCACTGGGTTTCGCCACGGGGCGCGACCAGGTAGCGAACGCCATCGACGGTGAGCGGATTCACGGGAACCTGGCGGGCCTGCCCGGAGGCGCGGCCTCGGACGACGAGGAGGTGCGCGCCGCGGGGGCTGAAGCCTGCCTTCACGGCGAGTGTGATGAATCCGCCGGCGACGACGCGAACGAAGAAACCGGGGCGAGCGTATGAGGGCATGGGAACCTCTTTCGGGTGATGCCTAACAGCGTACGGTTTCGTGTGACGGTGTCAACCCTTATGCTGTTAGGCATGCCGCACCCTTCGCGCATCAGCTTGCAGGCGGTCATTGAGACGGCGCGGGAGATCCTGGAGGAAGCGGGGCCGGAAGGGCTGGCGATGCGTGAGGTTGCGCGCCGCCTGGGGGTGCGGGCGCCGTCGCTCTATGAGTACGTGGAGGGGCGTGATGGGCTTATCCGGTTGCTGATTGCGGCCGGGTTGGATGAATTGGGCGCGGCATTGGTGGCGGCGACACCGCCCGACGCCAGTGCGCTCGATCGGATGCACGCCATCGCGGATGGGTACATCGATTTCGCGCTGCGATGTCCGGCGTTGTTCTCGCTGGCATTGGGTCCGTGTCCGGATGCGCACGTGGTCGATGCAATACACGGCGAACGGGCGAGCGCGCCGTTGTTGGAGGCGGTAGGGGGGATAGCGCCGGAGGAGCGCCAGCTGAATGCGGCGCAATCGCTGTGGTCATTGGTGCACGGGTATGTGACGCTCGAACTGGCGGGGCAGTTTCGCCTGGGAGGAACTCCGCGCGCGGCGCTGCACGAGATGATTACGCTGTACTGCGATGCGCTCGGCGAGGCTGGCGCGAGAAGCCCTTCGCGGCTGGCCGATTCTGATAGCGGAAACACCTAACTTTTGCATATCAGGGGTTTACCTCTCGTCAAACGGAGAGGAATGCGTACAATTCGGCGGGAGCGAGATCGAAGTTGGACATGCGTATGCCCCCCCAAACGCGCCGTCCACGCCCTCTGCGGATGCCCGCGACCGCCGTGGCCGCCCAGGAGCGCGGGCATGGCGGCTGATCTGCCCGGGTCCGCCGCGGCCGCCCTCGATGCCATCGGGGATGCAGTCTTTGTTCTCGATGAATCCGATCGAATCGTCCATGTGAACGAACCGGCGTCGCGGCTGCTTGGCATGTCGCGCCAGCAGCTCGCGGGCGCGCCCGTGGCGAGCATCCTTGAAGCCGCGGACGGCACCACGGGGGCCTTCGCCGCCGCGCTGCGTTCGGCGCCCGGCGGCCTTTCGCGCGCGGTGGTCGGCGCGATGGACGCGCGCATCCCGCTCGCCTGGCGGGCCGGGATCGCCGAATTCACGCCGGGAAATCCCGTCCTCGTGTGCGTCACGACAAGCGCGGCCGAGCGCTTCACAGCGGACCAGGCGGCGGTGCAGGCGCAGAAGATGGAAGCGCTGGGCACGCTCGCGGGGGGCGTCGCGCACGACTTCAACAATCTCCTCGCCGCGATCCTCGGGTTCGCCGGGCTGCTCAAGCTGAGCGACGGACTTGATGAGGAATCGCGCGAGCAGGTCTACAACATCGAGCAGGCCGCGCGCCGGGGCGCCGATATCGCGGGGCGTCTGCTGGCGTTCAGCCGCGGCGGGCTCGCGCGCTTCGTGCGGCTGGACCTTCGGGATGTGGTCTCGGAGACGCTTCGCCTCGCCGCGCCAACCTTCGGCAACGGCGTCGAGGCCGAGCTGATCCTCCCCGCAGCGCCCGTGTGGGTGGAAGGCGACTTCGCGCAGCTGCAGCAGGCCGTGCTGAACGTGGTCCTGAACGCGCGCGACGCCGTTCACGACGGCGGCGTGGTCACCATTCGCCTGACCGCCGAGGACGAGCGCGTGCGGCTCCTCGTTAGCGACACCGGGTCGGGTGTGCCCGAATCCGTGCAGGCGCGCATCTTCGAACCGTTCTTCACAACGAAGGCGCCCGGCATCGGTACGGGCCTGGGGCTCGCGATCACCTTCGGCATCGTCCGCGGCCACGGCGGCGAGGTGCAGCTGCAGTCGCCGCCCGGGCGGGGCGCGACGTTCATCATCTCGCTGCCGAATGTCCAGGACGTGCCGGACGCGCCTTCGGGGGCGGACGCGGGCGATGGCAACCTCGTGCTCGTGGTCGATGACGACGACCTGACACGCAAGAGCGTCAGCGCGACCCTGGCGCGCCTGGGGTACAACGTGGTCGAGGTGGGGAGCGGCTCCGTCGCGGTGGAGCTGGTGCGCGCGCGGCCCGGGCGCTTCGCCGCGGTGCTGCTGGACCTCGTGATGCCGGGGATGAACGGGCGCGAGGTGTTCCACGAACTGAGCGCGCTGCGTTCGGACCTGCCGGTGGTGCTCTGCACCGGGTACGCGGCGGACCAGCACATCGACGACGTGATGAAGCGGTCGATCGCGGGGCTGCTGCAGAAGCCGTTCACGCCCGAGAACCTGTCGGGGATGCTGAGCCGCGTGGGCGCCGAGCCCGCGCGCCAGCCGCGTTAGCCAGCTCCGCCCGGGTATTAGCGAGCGGGTGCGGCGGTGACCGTGAGCGGGACGGTGCCCGTGGTCACGAAGACGCGCGTCTCGCGCGGGCCCGCCTCGGCCGTTCGGCACTGCAACTCATAGTCCCCGGCCGGGAGTTCGACGGAGAGGTCACGCGGGCGGTCGGCGAGGACCTCGCGGATGGCGGCGACCTCGGTGGCCGGCGCTCCCGGTGCTTCCCGGCGGGCGATAACGAGCTCGCGCAGGGCGCCACCGTTCTCGGCGGCGGTCGGGGGGATGGCGTGGAAGCTGATGGGGCCGGCCGCGGCGGCGCCAACGGGGCTGACGGCGCAATCGGAGAGCCGCACGGTGATGGCGCCGGCGGGCACGCCGCAGGAGAGCGCGTTCAATTCTTCGAGCGTGAGTGTGGCGGCGGCCTCGGGATCGACGGCAGGGGCGCCCTCGGCGCAGGCCGCCAACCCGAGGCTCGCGCCAACGGCGGCGCCAACCATCACCCACGCCCGTACATTCACCACCCGGTCTCGCATCCGCCGCATCCCTTCCACTGTGCGGCCGCGGCCCGGCACGGCGTGGGGCCGGCGGGCCCCGATATCGACGCCGATCGGGCGTGACAGGCGGGGTACGATACGGCGGTGAACGAGACTCGCTACGCGAACGCCATCGCGGCCATCGACGCCGCAAACGCGGCTGACCCGAACCTGCTGCCAACGCCCTCGGGCCCGCGGCCGAAGGAGCTGGTGCACGCGGAGCTGATGACGGCGTGGATCGAGCGGTTGCGCCCGGGCGCGCCGGAGGCGTTGCTGCTGGCGGCGCGGGCGCAGCACATCCGCCGGTGGGAATCGCCGCGCACGAGCCAGGCGGAAGGACGCACGGGGTATCTCCGCTGGCGGACGGAGCTGGCGAGGTTCCATGCCGCGACGGCGGGCGCCATCCTGCGGGACGCCGGCTACGACGAGGAGCTGGTCGCGCGCGTGGGCACGCTCATCCGCAAGGAGCTGCTCGGGCGAGACCACGATGCGCAGGCGCTGGAAGACGCGCTCTGTCTGGTGTTCCTGGAGCTGCAGCTGGGCGAGATCGCTGGCCGGATGGAGCGGGAGAAGCTGGTGGCCGTCCTCCAAAAGACGTGGAACAAGATGAGCCCGCGAGCGCGGGAACTGGCGCTGGAGCTCGCGCTGCCGCCCGTGGAGCGGGAGCTGGTGGCGGCGGCGCTGGCGTGAGCGGCGATGGTTGCGAGGCGTTCGACCGAGTCGATGTTCGTCTGCGCACGGAGCGGCAAGTCGCCTTGGAAGTACGATCAACGGTGCTGGCCAAGCACGCTGAGGCAGTGAACCTGCTCTTCGACCTCGTGGTGACGGCCAACAACGAGCTGTCCCGAGTAACCGGAATCCCGTTCGCCAACCCGCCCGGACCCACCGAGTACGACGCCGTGTTCAGGCTGACGACGCTCGCGCAGTCGGTGAGCGCAGGATTCGTCGCCCTCAACCTGGTGCTTGACGGGTACCCCCGTTTCGGCTTCGCCACGGGCCGCTTTCTTCGAGAGGGCCATATCGCGATCGCCTGGGCTGCCGTCGAACCCCAGGGAGCAGCCGCCGCGGGCGAGCGCATACTCTGGGGTCCCGACCGAGGGGAGGCGCCGCCGACAGCTGGGACGATGGCCCGGCGCGTGGAAGGCATGCTGCACAGCGGCCCACGCGAGGATCTCCGCGATTGGGGGGCGGTGCTCAGGGCGTGGGGCCGGATACAGGACCTCTACTACACCCATGCGATCAGCGTCAGTTCATTGCGGCACCACGCCGTAACTCAATTCGGCCAGCTCCTCTTCCGACCGGGCCCACTCTATGACCCGGAGGCGACGGAGGACGCGCTGAACAGCCTCATCCCGCTCGCGAGGTTCCTACTCTCGGACGCTGCCACGACCGTATCCGGAGTAATCGGGGCCTCGACAAGCCCCGATGCGGCCCCATTGATCCAGCGCGCCGGAGAGTGGTGGCAAGCACATCCGCCGACCTTTGCCGCGGAGCCGGTCTGGCGGGACCGTGCCGGGGAATCGCCGTGAGCCATGCCGGCTACCCGAAGGTGCGCTCCAGGAGGAGGGTGGCGCTGCGCTTCGCGCGGGGATTCGCCTCGACCTGCGGACCCACGCACGCCGGGCAGCCGCTTTCGCAGGGGCAGGCCAGGACCATCGCGAGGGCGGCCTCGATGAGCTCCTCGCGGACATCGAACAGGCGGTCGGAGAGGCCGACGCCGCCGGGAACCATGTCGTAGAGGTACACCGCCGGGCGCTGGCTGTGCGGCGACCGCACCTGCGGCTCGGCGCCGATGTCGCGGGCGTCGCAGAGGCAGTAGACGGGAGCGATGTTGCGGAGCAGGTGCGCGATACCGGTGAGCCCCGTCGCGACCTGGTCGCGGTCAAGGCCGGCAGTGGCGCGCTCATCGAAGCTGAGCCACATGGCGGAGGTGTGGAAGCTCTCCTCGGGGATGGCGATCTTGCCCCAGCCGACGTTTTCGTGGGTGTTGAGCTTCACCTTCTTAAAGATGGTGGCGAGGAAGGTGATGGCGACTTCGCCGGCCTCGAACTCGCCGCCCGCCGTTGATTCGGCACGGAAGCCGTCGAGCACCTTGAGTTCGACCGCGAGTTGCGCATCGGTGTAGTAATCCACGGCGACCGGCGTGACGTACGCCTTCTTGTCGTCCCAGTCGAGCCATTCGACCTGGTACTGCTGGCCGCGATGGATGTAGATGGCGTCTTCGTGGATGAGCAGGGGAGCGCTGGGGCGGTCGCATTCGCCGATTACGCGCGGGTTCGGCCCCTGCTCGATGATCACGAAGTTGTCGGTGCTGGCGGTGCGAAGGCTGACCTGCTCGGCGGGGTATGCCTCGGACATCCAGTGGTAGCGGTGGCCGGCCTTCTGGAGCACGCCCTCCTCGGCGAGGATGTCGAGCAGCTCATCGGTATGCGCGCCGAAGACCTCGCCTTCCTCGAAGGGCAGCTCGAAGGCCGCGCACTTCAGGTGGCTGGCGAGAATGTAGAGGTTGTCGGCGTCGACCAGGCCGCGTTCGATGCTGCGTTCGAAGACGTAGTCCGGGTGGGTGAGGACGTACTGGTCGAGCGGGTTGGAGGAGGCAACGAGGACGGAGAGGGCGGCATCGTGGCGGCGGCCGGCGCGCCCGAACTGCTGCCAGAGGCTGGCGAGCGACCCGGGGTACCCCATGACGACGCTCGCGCCCATGCCGCCGATATCGATGCCGAGTTCGAGGGCGTTCGTCGCGACCACGCCGCGGACCGAGCCATCGCGCAGCCCGCGTTCGATGGCGCGGCGCTCGTTGGGGAGGTAACCGCCGCGGTAGCCGGCGACGCGCTCGGCATCGCCCGGCTTGTTGCGAAGCACGTCGCGGAGATAGGTGAGCAGAATTTCGACGCGCATGCGGCTCGGGGCGAAGACGATCGTCTGCACGCCGGCGCGGATGAGACGGGCGGCGATGTCGCGCGTGGCCTTGAGCGAGGACTGGCGAATGCCGAGCTCGCGATTCACCACGGGCGGGTTGTGGAGCACGATAACGCGCTCGCCGCGCGGGGCGCCGTTGTCATCGACGAGCGCGACCTCGTCGCCGACGAGCGCGGCGGCGAGCTCATCGGGATTGGCGATCGTGGCGGAACAGAGGATGAAGGTGGGATTGCTGCCGTAGAACTGGCAGATTCGGCGCAGCCGGCGGAGGACGTTGGCGACGTGGCTGCCGAAGACGCCGCTGCACATGTGGAGCTCATCGACCACGACGAATTCGAGGCTCTCGAAGAGCTTCGTCCACTTGGTGTGGTGCGGCAGGATGGCCGAGTGGAGCATGTCGGGGTTGGTGAGGACGATGTGGCCAGCCTGGCGAATCGCGCGGCGGGCATCGGCCGGGGTATCGCCGTCGTAGGTGAAGGTGCCGATGGTGGCGCCAATATCGCCGACGAGCCCGTGCAGTTCGTCCAGCTGGTCGGCGGCGAGCGCCTTGGTGGGAAAGAGGTAGAGCGCGCGGGCGCCCGGGTCCTTGAGGATCGCATCAAGGACGGGGGCGTTGTAGCAGAGGGTCTTGCCGCTGGCGGTGGGCGTCACGACGACGACGTTGCGACCGGCGATGGCGTGCTCCATGGCGCGCGCCTGGTGGGTGTAGGGCCGGGCGATGCCCCGGCGCTCGAGCGCGCGCACGAGGCGGGGGTCGAGCCCCTCGGGCCAATCGGCGAAGCGCGGCGGCGCCTCCTCGATGTGGCGGACGATGGTCTCCGTGGGCATCGCGCGGAGGTGGGTGACCACGGACTCGGCGACGACCGCGGGAGGGATGGGGCGGACGGCGGGCACCGGGTAGGCAGGCTTCGGCTTCGCCATGCGGTGGACGATACCAGAACACCCGTTCGGATGTGAAGCCCCCAGCCTGAGATTGAGGAGGTCGCGGGCGCACCGGCGCCGGTGCGCCCGCTGCCAGCGCTAGCCGCCGTGGATCATCTGGTCGCGGCGGAGTTCCTTGTCCTCGATCGGGGGGAAGGTCTCGCGCTGGGCGTCGAGGATGGGCGATTCGCTGGTGACGGTGGAGGGGCCATCGAGCTTGAAGTCGTCGAGCGCGGAAGCGTCGCAGCCGACGGTGACGCCTCCGGCGGCGGCTTCGGAGACGAGCGCGAGGCTGAGCCAGTAGTCGCGGGAGTACTTCGCATCGACCTTGAACTGCTGGCCGGCGACTTCCTTGACGGTGCCGAGGTGTTCGCCATCCATGGTGTGCACGGGGGCGCCGAGGGGCGGGACCACGCCAGTGATGATTTCCTTGTTCAGCGGTGAACTCACGTCATCCTCCTGGGCCGGGATGGCCGCCTTCCAGTGTCCCCGGGCGGGGGGAGCGGGGGGGTTACAGGGGAGGGGG
>JAYRRO010000249.1:0-3466 GCA_041910095.1 Dehalococcoidia bacterium | reverse complement strand
CGCGATTCGTCCGCGCTCGCGGGGCCGCCCACGAGGAGGGCGCACTCGATCGCCGCGCCGTGCTCCGCCGTCCGCGCCACCAGTGCCGCCGGGAGCGACGCGCGGGCCGTCGTCCGGTCATCGAGCAGGAAGCAGCGCAGTGTCGCCTGCTGCTTCGCCGTCACGCGCGCGAACACGGCCGGTGCATGGTGCAACGCCACCGCCGCGTTCGCGCGCGTCGAGGACTCCCCGAACGCGGTGAAGGCCGCACCCGTGTTCGCGCGCGTGGCCGCCCCGTCGGCGATGTCGTCGCCCGCACGCCACGCGCCCAGGTACGGGATGTGCGGCCCCGGCGCGATGCCATCGCCCAGCACTTCGAACTCCACCCGCCGGCGCCACCCCAGGCCCACGGCCAATGCGCGCTACTCCCCGTTCTCCAGGAACTCCACCCAGTTGCCGAACGGGTCCTCGACCATCGAAATGCGCACCTTCGGCCGGATTTCGCGGGGCTGCACGGTCACCGTGTACCCGGCCGTGCCGCACGCCGCGGTGATTTCGTCCAGGTTCGAAACCGAGATCGTGAAATAGCGGTAGCCGGTCGCGCCCTGGATGCCCCCGGGCGGCGCCACGGCCGGCGGCACGCTCCCCGGCACGACGATCTTGATCAGCGTCGTCCCGCACAGGAGCCGCTCCATCGTGCCGCCACCGCCCGGCATAGGCGTCGTCGCGACGTGCTTGAAGCCCAGCGTGTCGCGGTAGAAGGCCAGCGCCTTCGCGCCATCGGGCACCACGATGCCCAGGTCGATCGAATCCTTGGTTAGCTGTACACCCATGGCCGCCGAGTATACGGCCCGCCGCCGCCCCCAACCGCTATCCTGCACCCGTGTCCACCGTCACCGAACTCCTCCGCTGGGACCGCTGGGCCAACCGCCAGGTGCTGCAAACGCTGCAAGCCGCGAACGGCGAGCCGCCCCCTGCCCTCGCCGCCTTCCAGCACGTCCTCGAAACCGAGGTCACCTGGCTCGGCCGCTTCGGCGGCGACCCGCGCGCCTTCATCCCGCAGTGGCAGGGCGCGACCCTCGAACGCAGCCGCGAACTCCAGTCCAGGGCGAACGAGGGGCTCGCGCGGCTCATCCACGACGCCACCCCCTCGTGGCTCGCGGGCACCTTCGATTACGAAAACTCGCGCGGCCAGCCGTTCCGGGACGTCCGCGAGATGACCCTCATGCACATGCTCATGCACTCCAGCCAGTACCGTGGCGAAGCGGCCGGCTTCCTCAATGCCGCCGGCCACCGCGTGCGCGACCTCGACCTGGGTTACTGGCTGCGGGAGGGCTCGCCGGACTGACCTGTGCCCTCGCCGTCGTCCTCGGCGTGCCGCCTGCGCCGCGCGAGCCCGTTCTGGCTCCCCCGCGCGATGAGCCGGCCGTGGTCATCGCGCACCTCCGCCTCGCAGTAGAGGATCGTGCGGCCCGCGCGCACCACCTCGCCCGTCACGATGAGGTGCCCCTCCGTGACGGGCCGGAAGATGTTGTACTGGAGCTGCGCCGTCGCGATGCCGTTCGCCGCGACGGCCATGGCGCAGTCCATCATCGCGCCATACACGCCGCCCTGGAGCTGCGCGACGCCGTTGAAGAATTCCGGCTGCACCGGGTAGCGCACCACCGCGCGGCCCTCGCCGCGTTCGATCACTTCCGCCCTGAGCGTGCGAAAGATCGGCGTCGCCATGAACCGTTCGACGATGTCGTCCACGGCCGAAGGCTACCGGCACGCGGAGCTACGCGGTATCGCCCGCCAGCGCCGCCGCGGCGCCTGCCTTCGCCCCCTCCAGCGCGCGCAGCGTGAAAGCGAATTCGCTGCCCCCGCCTTCGCGCGGGCGCGCCCCGATGGCGCCCCCGAGGGCCGCGACCAGCCGCTTGCACACCGTCAGACCGAGCCCCGCGCCCGATGCCTGGAACTGCGTGCGGTCCAGCCGGGTGAACGGCTCGAAGATGCGCGTCGCCTCCTCCTCGGTGATGCCGCTGCCACGGTCGAGCACGGCGACCCGCACCGCATCGGGCCCCTGCGTGGCCACCAGCTCGATCGGGCTCCCCTTGCTCCCGTACTTCATGGCGTTCGAAAGCAGGTTCGAGACGATCTGCGTGACATACGTCGGGTTCGCTTCCACCGGCGGCAGCGCCGGGTCCACGTCGAGGCGGATGTCCGCGCCTTCGTACGCCGTGCCGAACTGCTCGACGATCGCCGGCAGGAGCCGCTGCACGAGCACCGGCTCGCTCTCGACATCGTGCCCGGTCTCCAGGTGCGAAAGCAGGAGCATGCTTTCCACCATCGAATGCAGCCGGCGCGCGTTCGCCGTCATGTCCCGCAGCGATTCCTCGACCACCTCCGGCGGCAGCGAACGGAATCGCGCGCCGAGCGCCTGTGCGTTCCCCAGGATCATCGTCAGCGGCGTGCGGAGCTCATGCGAAACCAGGCCCAGGAACTCGTCCTTGATCGCGTTCGCTTCGCGCAGCTGATAGAGCTCGGCGCGTGCCTGCTCGGCCTGCCGTTCGCCGGTGATGTCGCGCGCGATGAACACATAGCCGCCGCCCGCGCCCGCGGTGCCATCACGCTTGCTGATGGTGATGCGCGCCACGAAGCTGCCGCCCGCGAAACGCGACTGCCAGAACTCGCCCTCGGCCCGGCCCGCACTATCGACATGCTTGAGCAACGCGCCCGGGAGCGCCGTGCGCGCCTCCTCATCGAAGAGCACGCTGAAGTGGCGCCCGGCCATCCATTCGTGCGCGTAGCCGTACGTGCGCCGCGCCCCTTCGTTCCAGACGACGACGTTGCCGGCCTCGTCCAGGGCGGCGATGGCGTGCTCCGTGGCCCCCTGGAGCACGCTCGTGAGGAACACCTCCGCGCGCGCCAGCTCCGCCGCCTGCGATCGAATCTCGGCCGTCTTGCGGTACAGGTCCACGAAGACGCCGACCTTGAACCGCAGCACATCGGGCTCCAGCGGCCGCAACAGGTAGTCCACGGCTCCCAGCGAATAGCCGCGCGAGATGGCGAATTCGCCGCGCACCGCCGCCGTGATGAACAGGATCGGCGTGTCCCGCGTCTGCTCGCGCTGGCGAATCAGCTCCGCCGTCTCGAAGCCGTCCATCCCGGGCATGTGCACATCCAGGATGATGAGCGCGAAATCGCCATGCAGGAGGTGGCGCAGCGCCTCCTCCCCCGAGTTCGCGCACACGAGCTCGCGGTCCTCGCCCTCGAGGATCGCCTGCATGGCGATCAGGTTCTTGGGCTCATCATCGACGATGAGGACGCGCGGCGGCGGCGCCGTTGCCGCCTGCGCCGCCACCCGCAGCGAGAGGTCTCGCACCATGCCCTGCACTACACCAGCTCCCGTGCATAGAAGTTCACCCGCAGCAGCGACAGCAGCTGCTCGACGTTCACCGGTTTCGTGATGTAGTCCGATGCCCCCGCCTCGATGCATTTCTCCCGG
>JAYRRO010000248.1:0-10629 GCA_041910095.1 Dehalococcoidia bacterium | reverse complement strand
GTCGCGGTCGCCGTCACGCCCTGCCCGGTGACGCTGCTGGTGGGCGAGTACGGAGGGAGCGTCGGATTGAAGGGCGCCAGCGTGGGCGCCACCGTCGCCGATGATCGGCTGGCATCGCCCGGGGCGGCCGCCGCCGCCGCGCCTCCCGCCGCCCCGGCGGACTTCGCCGAAGCATCCTGCGCGGCCGCGAGGTTCCCCGTCTCCGCGGATGCGGAACGGTCGTCGCTGCCCGAACCGCCCCCGAGCGATTGCGCCACGAACGTCATCGCCAGCGCCAGCACCGAGAACGCGGCCACGCCCTGCGCCAGCCGCAGCATCGCGGGCGCGCGCGCCGCCACGGGTTCGGGCTTCGCGGGCGCCGCCACCATCGCCGGCGTCAGCCGGAATGAGCGCGGTGCCTCCACTTCCGGCAGCCGTGCCGCCGCTCGCCGGATTGCCGCCAGATGGGCTGCCTCCCGGGCGAGCGCGGCGTCGCGCGCAAGTTCCGCTTCGAAGCGAGCCATGCGCACGCCCGTTAGCTCGCCGTCCACGTAGGCGTGGAGCAGGTCGCGCTGGCGGCGGCGGGGCGAAAGCCACGTGCGAATTCCCATCACCCCTCCCGACGCTCCAGCCCCTCGAAAAGTTCCGGGCGCGCCAGCATCGCCTGCCGCAGGCGCTCCCGCCCCCTGTGGATGCGCGACTTCACCGTCCCCACGGAGCTCTTCGTCAGCTTCGCGACCTCGTCGTAGGCGAACTCGTAGACGTCCACCAGGAGCACCGCCTGGCGCTGCTCGGCGGGGAGATCGCCGAGCGCGATTTCGAGCGCGCGGCCGAATTCATGGTGTTCAACGATGAGATCGGCACCTTCCGAGGGGTCCGGGATCTCAACAGGCGACTCCTGCCTGTCGAAGATAGCTTCGAGGGAGGTGGCGCCATCCTTTCGCCGGCGCCGTCGCAGTTCGTCCTTGCTTTCGTTCGCGGCGATGCGCAGCACCCAGCTGCGGAAGCTGCCGCCCTGGAAGCGGTCGATCGCGCGGTAAGCCGAGAGGAACGCCTCCTGGGTCGCGTCCTCGGCCGCCTCGCGGTTCCCCAGGAATCGCAGGCAGAGGCTGTATACGTGCCCCTGGTAGCGATCGACGAGCCTGTTGAAGGCATCGAGGTCGCCGCCACGCGCCAGTACGACGAGCTCCTCGTCGCCGGTGGTTGGCTCCTCGCTCATGGCCGCGAGGGTAGGTCAATCCCCTGTAAAACGCGATAACGGGGAGCCCGAGGGAGGCATGGTAGGCTCATGACTATGGACCAGGACGGCCACCAGGGCCCGGACGGCTTCGAATCGCCCGAGTCCGAGGAAGGCTGGTACTTCGACCTCCCCAACGGGGCATGGGAGCGCCAGGAAGAGAAGAACCGCGAGCTGCGTGAGCGCATTCGCGGCAACATCACCCAGAGCGCCGCCCATGAGCCATTCCGTGGCCGCCGCGCCCGTCCCGAGGAAGAGACGCGGGGCGGCCTCGCCGGCTGGGCCGCGCGCCACATGGACGATCCCGATCCTGCCCCGCAGGCCCCGGAGCCCGCTCCCGCCGCCCGCCGCGACGACGAGCCCCTCGCCGCCTGGGCCGGCGACGGCTGGGACGACCCCGAGGCTTCCGCCCTCTGGCAGGACGACGACTCGCCCGCGCCCGCCCCTACCGTCGAGGACCCCTTCGCGGAGAGCGGCGATGACTTCGGCGACCCCGAGCTCATCAACGCCATGCGCGCCTGGGCGAACCAGCACGATGCCCCCGAGGCCGCCTCGGAACCACCCGTCATCGAGCCCGCCGACGCCCCGGCCCCTAACGAGCCGGAGGACATCGGCTCGGCCATGCGCGCCTGGGCCACCGCGGCCCCCGCGGGCGACACCGCCGAAGCCGGCCCTGCCGCCTACTCACGTCGGGGCGAATACCAGAGCAGCTGGCGCCGTGAGAAGCCCGTGAGCGGCGAGCCATCCCGCTGGCAGGAAGCCTTCGAAGGCGCTCCCCGCGGCGAAAACATGCTCGACAGCATGCGCGCCTGGGCCGAGAACGGCCCCGTCCTTCCCCCGGACCAGGAAGAGGTGGCTCCCCCCGTCGAGATCCCGGAGGAGTTCCTCAAGCCCTTCGACTGGGAACTCGAGGAAACCGCCGCCACGACGGACTCCGACTTCGTCGTGCTCTCCGGCGCCGCCGAGGACCGCGCGCCCGACGCCGAGCCTGCTCCGTCCACGGTCTTCCCGGCGCTCGCGAACTGGGATGCGCCCCTCGCCTCCTCTGGCGAAGAGATCACCGAAGAAGACCTCGCCGAGGCCCCCGCACCGTTTGCCTGGCCCGCGGCGGCGGCCGTCGAGGATGACATCCCCGCTCACGCCGCCATCCCCGGCTTCGATGATGAGGACGAGATCTTCGCACGCGCGCGGGCCATGGCATCGGCCGAAGCCCACGCGAAGCCCGCGCACGAGAAGAAGGGCGGCTTCATGTCCCGCCTCTTCGGCAAGAAGAAGGCCCCCGAGCCCGTGACCGACGTCGGCCCGGGCGAGTGGGTCTCCGCCGACGTGCTCGACGAAACGGACACGCCCGCCTGGTCGATGGCCGGCATGGCCGGCGGTCCGCCTGCGGCCGCATCCCTCGAGGACTGGGAACTCGACCCCGGGCCCGGCGTCCCGGTCACCGGCTCGCCGCCGGCGGGGGACGCACCGGACGAGGACGACTGGGCTGCGAAGGCTCGCGCCACCTGGGCCTCGCTCGATGACGCGAACCCGCCGCTCGCCGCCGTACCGGCGTTCGAGCCGCCCGGCGGCACCGAGCCCCCGTTGAGCGCGAACGAAGCGCCGGAGGAGGACGACTGGGCCGCGAAGGCCCGCGCCACCTGGGCCGCGCTCGACGATGCCAGCTCGCCCCTCGTGGCCATGCACCCCGCCGATGCCCTCGCCTGGGAGCCCCTCGCCGGCCCGGAAAGCGAAAGCGCCGGGGAAAGCCCCGCGCCCGCCGCAGTTGCATGGGAATGGCCGGGGATCGACGCTGCAATGGAGACCGAATCCGCGTCTTCGGAGCACCGCGTGCCGACTGGCGATCCCGGCCCCGAGAACGACTTCACCTGGGACCCCGAGGAGTTCGGGGAAGAGCCCGCGGCGGTCGATCAGCCGGCGGCCCGTTCCGATTCGCCCGCGTGGGATCCCGAGCGCTCCGCGTTCGACGAACCCGCCGCCACCCTCCCTGAACCGGCCTTCGAACCCGAGCCAGCTGCTGAGCCGGTGGACCGCGAACCCATTCCGCTGCATCCCGCCGGCGCTTCGCCGGATGCGGCTCCCGCGCCACCCTCGTTCAGCTTCGAGCCCGAGACGCCCGCGGATGATGCCGACCCCTGGGCCGCCTTCCTCTCCTCCCGCGAGCAGGAACGGTCGGCCAGCGAAGCGCCGCGGGAGGCGGCCCGCATCCTCCCTTTCGACGAACCCCGGCTGACGGACGAAACGACCGTTTCGATGGTCGAGCCGGCGGCACTCGCGGCTGAGCCCGAGTCCGCCAGCGCCCCGGCCGGGGCAACCTCCGCTCACGACGAAGACCGCGGCTGGGACGCCATCGCAAGCGCGTTCGATTCCGCCGGGGACCCCTCCGAGGGCGGCGACGACGACGACTGGAATCCGGAGGCGTTTGCCACGGCCACGCCCGTGACGGCCCCCGAACCTGATCTCCCCGCCGCGCCGGCTCCGCCCGCCTTCGCGTGGGACGACGAAGATGGCGAGCCCGAACCCGCGCCCGCGCCGATCGACATCCGAGCGTGGGGCCGCACCCCCGCGCCGGTGGCCGCGGAGTCGTTTGCGCCCCCGCCCGGGAGCGACTGGGAGACCGACGACCCGGGCGCCACGGCGGACGAGCCGCCCGCCGACGACCCATGGGCGGCCGTCGCCGCCGCCAGCGGCTTCGAATCAGATTCCCCTCAGGGCATCGCCGTCTACCGCGGCCATGCCGAGCACATCGCCCAGCATCACGATGCCTGGGACGACGATTCCGCCGCGCCCGCGCCCGACGAGGATGTCGTGCTTCGCGCCTTCGAACGGCACGCCGCCACTCGCGATGAGGACCCCGAGGCCGCGATGCCGCCCCTCCCCCTGGAGCCCCTCCTCGGCAGGGAAGGCGTCGATGTCGTCGATGAGGTCAGCCCGGCCGAGCCCGCCGCCAGCCATCACGGCTTCAGCCGCCTGAGCGGCTGGGCGCCCCAGCGCACCGGAGACGAGCACCCCGTTCGCCCGCCGCTTCCCCGTGCCGGCCGCTCCGACCCGGACGAGGAGTGGGGCTTCGAGGACGACCAGTCGATCCCACCGTGGGCCCGGCCCTCCGTGGCCGAAGGTTCCCCCTTCGATGGGCCATCCGAGGTGGCCCCGCGCCGCCGCCGCACCCTCATCCGCGAAATCGTCGAGACCGGCCTCCTCGCCGCGCTCGTCTTCCTCTCCGTCCGCGCCAGCTTCCAGAACTTCAAGGTCGATGGCACCTCCATGTACCCGACCCTGGAGAACGGCCAGTTCCTCATCGTCAACAAGTTGGTCTACTCCGAAGTCGATGTGGAGAAGCTCAGCCGCTTCGTGCCCTTCGTCCACCCCGGCGCCGACCCGCGCCGCAACGTGTTCCACGGCCCGGAGCGGGGCGACATCATCGTCCTCGAACACCCCAATCAGCCGGGCACGGACCTCATCAAGCGCGTCGTCGGGCTTCCCGGCGAAACGCTCGAAGTGGTCGATGGCCACGTCTACATCAACGATCGCCTGCTCGAGGAGCCATACGCGCCGCCGCACTGGGGCGGCAGCAAGCCCCGCATCGTCATCCCCGCCGGCGAGTATTACGTCATGGGCGACAACCGCGACAACAGCGCCGATAGCCGCACCCTCGGCACCATTCCCGAGGATCTCATCATCGGCAAGGCGATGGTCTCGTATTGGCCCACGAACAAGTTCGGCCTCGCGCCGAACGCGTCGCCGGACCTCACCGACCAGAAGCCCCGGCTCACGGCGCAGCGCCTCGGCGAGTAGCCGCCCGCGGTCCAGGCCGGTTTACCCTCGTGCCGGGTGGGAAGGATACCTTTCCCACCCGGCACTTTTTCGCCCGCCCCGCCATTGCCCTGGTATGGATACCTCGCTCCCCACCGTCATCTGCGCATGGTGCGACCGCCTGCTGCGCCACGGCCGCGGCGGCATCTCCCATGGCATCTGCTCCGACTGCGCCGGTCGCATGCTTCGCAGCTTCCCGCCGCCCCGTGCCCGCGCCCGCGACGGCGGCCTCCCGCCTGCCGCCTGAGCACGCGCCTCCGCGCCGGCTGCCGTACAGTGCGGGCATGAGCGAAAGCCCCCACGACTCGCCCGCCGGCTGGGCCGCCCGCTGGGTCCCCGATGGCCTCCCGCCCGATGGCCAGCGCGCCGCCTTTCATCGCATCGCCGCCGCCGTCCGCCGTATGAACGAACTGCTGGTCGATTCCGACATGCCGGAGGCCGGTCTCATTGCCGCCGCTGAGGCGGCCGAGGCTCTCGCCCGCCGCTTTGAGGATGGTCCCCGGAACCGCCCGCACTTCGGCTTCGGCGAAACCGCCAACGCCGGCAACCCACGTGCCCACTTCGATAGCAGCCCGCTCGCCGGGCTCGCCAACCCGGTCGCGCCGCCGCTCAACCTCACGGTCGAAAACGGAACCGTCATCGGCCGGGTCACCTTCACCCGGCCCTATGAGGGGCCGCCGAACCACTGCCACGGCGGATTCGTCGCGGCCGCCTTCGATGAAGTGCTCGGCCTGACCCAGTCCATGAGCGGCAAGGGCGGCATGACCGGCACCCTCACCGTCCGCTATCGCAGGCCCACGCCGCTCCACCGCGAGGTCGTGTTCACCGGCCGCCTGGACCGTGTCGAAGGGCGCAAGATCTTCACCAGCGCCACCCTCCACGACGGCAGCACCCTCTGCGCCGAGGCCGAGGGCATCTTCATCTCATACGACCTCTCGCGGCTGGCCGCGCTCGCCAACCAGCCCTAGCCCGCCGCCGCGAAGCCCGCGGTTTCGTACCCGGGCACGAACTTTCGCCACCCCTCCTGCTGGTGGAGGTACTGGAAGAAGGCGTAGTAGATGGAAACGCGTGGAGCCGCCGGCTCGCGCGGCAGCGCCATCTTTGCCTCGGCCGGTGTGTGCCCCGCCTTGCGGTGATTGCACGGCTTGCAGGCGCTCACGAGGTTCTCCCAGGTGTGCGGGCCGCCACGGTGTCTCGGGAGTACATGATCGAGCGTCAGGTCCCGCGTCACCCGTCCGCAGTACACGCACGTCCAGTTGTCCCGCGCGAAGATCTCGCGCCTCGTCAGCCGCACCTTCGGCCGGGGGCGCCGGATCATGTGGAACAGCCGGATGACCGAGGGCAGCGGGAACGCCTGCGTGCTCGAACGGATCGCGTCGCGCGCCGTCTCCAGCACCTCCGCCTTGCCCCGCAGCACAAGCACCATCGCGCGCCGCACGTTGCAGACGTTGAGCGGCTCGTAGTTCTGGTTCAGTACGAGGACCGATCCCGTGTCCATGCACTGCCGCCTTTGACGGATGGTAACAATTCGCGATCAGCCCTCGCAATGCGTTCGCGCGCTCCGGCCGTGTCCGTTACTCGGTCCGCAAGGGCGTGCCCGGGTACTCGCCGCGGAGGATGGGTGGGAGCAGCGCCGCGAGCCGCCGCGGTACGAAGATGTCCGCCGACGCCGCAATTTCGTCCAACGACCACCAGCGGCACTCAGCCAGCTCCTGCAACTCGAGTTCCGTCCACGATGTGCGCTCGATCTCCAGCGTGTGGGGCACCAGGCCGAGGAAGTACCGCTCGCGCACGGCGTACCACGTGCCCCCCAACCGCCCGCTGTGCTCGCGCAGCCAGATGCAAGGCCCGAGCTCCACACCGGTCAGCCCGGTTTCCTCTTCAAGCTCGCGCAACGCCGCCTGCTCGTGGCTTTCGCTCGCCTCCAGACCGCCGCCCGGCGGGAACCAGAACGGCCGCCCGCTCTCCTCGTCGACGGACTTCGCGCGAAACAGCAGCGTCTCGCCCGCCCGGGTCAACAGCAGCACCCGCGCCGTCGGGCGGTCGATCGCCGTTTCGCGCGTTGCCCCGGGCGCATCCAGGTCCACTCGCGGATCCTACAGCCGGAGGCGCCGCTGCCACGAACGGGCGAGCGAACAGGCACCCCCCGCAACCGCCCGGCAAGCCGCCCCTTCGTACGCTGGTAGCAAATCCACCACCGGAGGATGCGCATGGTTCGCTACGACGACGACCGCGCCCGGCGCCCCCGCGAATACGACCGCGAGCCGCCCTACGACGAGTTCCGCGAGGATCCGCGCGAACGCGACCGCTGGGGCAACCCCCTGCCCGAGTCCCGCCCCGGCATCTGGGGTTCCACCTTCAGCCCCGGCCGCCGGCGCTGGGGCGGCGACGGCCGCGACGACCGTGAAGGCCGGGACTACGGCTCCCTCGCGACCCCCGAGTACCGCGACCGCCGCTGGTACGAGTCCCGCGGGGGGCCGGGCTATCGCGACGACAGGCCCCGCGACGGCGACCCGCGCTACCGCGGCGCCCGCCCCCGCCCCGAGGACTTCCTCGACGAGCGCGACAAGAGCTGGAGCGCCCAGCTCGGCCGCGACCCCTTCGCTCCCGAGCCCGGCGGCGACCCGCTTACTCCCTACTACTCCGCCGGCGACCGCGGCGAGTACGCCGGGCGCGGCCCCCGCAACTACCGGCGGGACGACGCCCGCATCCACGAGGACGTCTGCGAGCTGCTTACTCGCCACGGCCGCCTCGATGCCTCCGACGTCGAGGTCGAGGTCAAGGATGGCGAAGTTTGCCTCCGCGGCACCGTCGACACCCGCTCCCAGAAGCGCCTCGCCGAGGATGTCGCCTGGCAGGCGAGCGGCGTGCGCGACGTTCGCAACGACCTCCACCCCCGCACGATGATGGCGGAGCGCGGCGACCGCTCCATCACCGTCGGCGAAGGCGCCCTCACCTCGCGCCGCGGCGACTGACCTCGGATATGCCGCCCGGCTCCGGCGTCGCGGCCCCCGCGGCGCCGGGGCCCCGGGGCCCGTCGCGATTCCCTCTTCGCCCCCATCCCTCCATACTGGACCGACCAAACCGGCGGGGGGCACGAGCATGCCGCGACATCCGAACGAGGCTCTTTTCGAAGGTCACAAGGCCTTCCCGATTATCCCGACCTGTGAACATTTCGCCGGCACCGAGGAGCGCATCTCCAAGGCCTTCGAACTCCAGGCGAAGATGGGCGGCGTCTTCGATATCACCATGGACTGCGAAGACGGCGCTCCCACCGGCGCCGAAAAAGCGCACGCCGAGATGGTCGTGCGTATGCAGAACAGCCCGCTCAACAAGTTCGACATGGCCGGCGTCCGCATCCACGACTACACCAACGAGCACTGGCGGCAGGACGTCGACATCATCGTCCCCGGCGCCGGCAAGCGCGTCGCCTACATCACCATCCCCAAGACCACCCGCGTCAGCGACCTCCGCGAGATGATCGAATACATCCGCGAAGCGGGTGCGAAGGCGAACATCGGCCGCACCATCCCCATCCACGCCCTCATGGAGACCCAGTCGGCCCTGCACCAGGTCTGGGAAATCGCCGACCTGCCCACCATCCAGGTTCTCGACTTCGGCCTGATGGACTTCGTCAGCGACCACCACGGCGCGATTCCCTCCTCGGCCATGCGCTCCCCGCAGCAGTTCGAGCACGAGCTTCTGCGCCGCGCCAAGGCCGAGATGGTCGCCGCCGCGCTCGCCAACGGCATCGTTCCCGCGCACAACGTCACCCTCGAGCTGAAGGACACCGACTTCATCTACAAGGACGCCCTCCGCGCCCGCTTCGAATTCGGCTTCCTCCGCCAGTGGTCGATCTACCCGGCGCAGATCGAGCCCATCACGCGCGCCATGGCCCCGGCCATGCCCGAAGTCGAAGAAGCCGAGGCCATCCTCCTGAAGGCCCACGCCGCCGACTGGGGCCCCATCCAGCACGACGGCAACCTCCACGACCGCGCCACCTACCGGTACTACTGGGAGCAGCTCCAGCGCGCGCACGTCCAGAACCTGCCCCTGCAGGAGGAGGTCAAGCAGCTATTCTTCGCCGCCGTCTCCTGACGCCCCGGCGCACACAACAAAGCGGGGATGCCAACCGGCATCCCCGCTTTTCGTTGCCCCGTCCGGGTCCGCTACTGCCCGCCCGCGGGGGCCCCTTCCGGGAGGAGGTGCCCACGACCCTCCACGGCGTGCCCCTCGACATCGATGCGGGGCAGCCAGCCCAGCCACGACGGCAGGTACCAGTTCCGCTCGCCCAACAGCTCCATCGAGGCCGGCACCAGCACCGTTCGCACGATGGTCGCGTCCAGGAACACGGCCACCGCCAGCCCGAAGCCCATCTGCTGCATCATCACCAGCTCGCCCATCGTGAACCCGGTGAACACCGCGACCATGATGAGCGCCGCGCCCGTGATCATCCCCGCCGTCGACCGCACGCCGTGCGCCACCGAAGCCGCGTTGTCGTGCGTCGCGTCGAACTGCTCCTTGATCCGGCTCAACAGGAACACGTGGTAGTCCATCGAGAGGCCGAACAGGATGGCGAACATGAAGAGCGGAACCCACGCATCGATGCGCTCCACCTGGCTGAACCCGAGCAACCCCGCGCCGTGGCCGTGCTGGAACACCGTCACCATCAGGCCGTAGGCCGCGCCAACGCTCAGCAGGTTCATCACGATTGCCTTCAGCGGTACCACGATGCTCCGGAACACCACCAGCAGGATCACGAAGCTCAGCCCCAGCACGAAGCTGAAAACCCACGGCGTGTACCGGTCGATGAGCCCGCCGAAGTCGATTACCCACGCCGTCTCGCCGCCCACGTAGACCTTCGCATCCGTGTTCGCGAACGCCGCCGGGATGTACTCCTCGCGCAGCCGCTCCAGCGCCGCCAGCGACGCCTTCGACTGCGCCTCGCCCTGGATCGCCAGGTCCAGCTCGCCCGTGTTGCCCGCGGCGTTCGCCGTGAAGCCCTGCACGAAGAACGCCGGGTCACCCGCGACTGCCACCTTCAGCCGCTCGACCGCGTCCTGCACGGCCGGGGCGTTCACGTCGCGCGCATCGATGACCACCTTCGTGGGCGTCAGCAGTCCCGAGTTGAACTCCTGCTCGAGGATGGTGAACGCGCGCTTCGGCGAGCTCCCGTCCGGCAGCGAACTCACGCCCGAGTTCCCCAGCCGGATTGTGAAGTACGGCAGGGAAGCCGCCACCAGCAGCCCGGCGCTCACGACCACGCTTGCCACCGCGTGCTTCATCACCAGGTTCGTCGTCCACGTCCAGAACCCGCCACCCGGCGCCGCCTTCGACCGCGAAAGGCCCGGCACCCGCACGGTGCCCAGGTTCACGCGGTCGCCCATCAGCCGCAGCACCGCCGGCAGCAGCGTGAGCGCCGCCGCCACCGCGATGACGACCACGATGATCGCCCCCACCGCGATGCTTCGGAAGATGCTCGTCGGCACGATGAACAGCCCCGCGAGCGCGACCACGACCGCCATCCCCGAGAACAGGACCGAACGGCTCGCCGTCGACCCGGCCCGGATGATCGCGCCATCGCGGTCGCGGCCCTTGCG
>JAYRRO010000247.1:0-6110 GCA_041910095.1 Dehalococcoidia bacterium | reverse complement strand
GCTCCCTCTCTCCCGGGACGCGGTCTCGCCCGGGACGAAGCGGCGCAACGCGAGAGCCCCCTCCTTGCGGGAGGGGGCTCTCGGAGAGAGGACGATGGATGTGTGCGGGGCTAGACGGCCGCCGCCGAATCGTCGTTGAACTGCGCCAGCATGCGCTCCGCCTCGTCCACGCTCTCGAGCCGGACGATGCCCTTGCGGATGGCGTAGCGGATGAGGTCGGTGCGGTTGCGCGCGTGCAGCTTCGCCATGATGTGGGCCTTGTGCGCCTCCACGGTCTTCACGCTGATGTAGAGCGCGTTCGCGATGCCCTGGTTCGTGTACCCCTCGGCGATGAGCTGCAGAACCTCGCGCTCGCGCGAGGTGAGCGCCTCCACGCCGCTGCGCTGGTCCGTCCGCTTCGCCTGGTAGAGCACCTCGGCCAGGTCGAAGCCATCGCTCAGGGCGCTTGAGAAGTAGCTGTTGCCGCGGTGCACGGTCTGGATCGCGAGCACCAGCTCGGAGACGTCCGACTTCTTGATGATGTAGCCCGATGCGCCCGAGCGCAGGGAGTCCAGCAGCTGGTCTTCGTCGACGAAGCCGCTGAGCATCACCACGCGCGTGCCCGGCGACTGGCGGCGAATCTGGCGCGTCGCCTCGAGGCCGTTCAGGCCGGGCATCACCACGTCCATGAGGACCACGTCGGGGCTCAAGCGCTCGACCGCGGCGACGGCTTCGCGGCCGTTCTCCACGTCGCCCACCACCTCGAGCTCGGGCTGGCTTTCGAGCAGCATGCGCAGCGCCTGGCGAATGACCGCGTGGTCATCCACGAGCAGGATGCGGATCGGGTGTGCCTGCCGTCCCGCCGAATTCGCCTGGTTCGTTGCCGTGGGGCGAAGGGCGAGCGGGCGCCCCGGGATCCTGGTCGTGTTCATCTTCTCCTCCGGTACGTCGGATTCCCTTTCAGGGGTTTGACGGTCGGCGGGAGCCTGACTCCCGTCCGTACCACACGTATGACCCCAACAAGAAACCCTTAAGACACCGGCAAGTCTACCGCCGGGTAGGACTGCCAGTAGTAGGGCACACCCTTATGTTGGGGACGTATTCCCCCCGGGGTTCCACCCCGTCATTTCCCGCGGCGCAATCTCTATTCCAGCGCCCGCGAGCCCTCCCGGGAAGCAGATGAATGGTGACCGGGGCGTGGATTGTCTCGACCTCCACGCCCCAGCCGGCGCTGATTAGACGGTGAAAAACGCACGCTCTACGTGCGATTCACTCGCGAGGTGGATCTCGGAACGGAGCGCGAGCATGGTGTCGGTGTTCGCGCGCACCTCGGCGGCGTGCTCATCCTCATAGATGGTAATGCGCGCGATTTCGCCGCTCTCGTCGTGCGGCTTGAGAATGTAGCTTTCCAGGCAGCCCGGGTTGTTCTTGGCGAGGTCGGAGACTTTCGTCATCACCTCCTGCAGATGCTTTTCCTGGCCGCGGCGCGGCTTGCAGATCGAAACGCGGAAGTACGTCACAGAAGGCTACCTTTCAGGGGTTGGGCGGATTCTAGAGAGCCGTTCCCTCTCCGAAAAGCGAGACGCCCCTCCCGGTGGAGGGGCGTCCCGTTCAGTGCATTCGAAGCGCGGCGCCGGAGCGGGCTCCGCGCGGGCCCATCAGAGCCGGAGCTT
This sequence comes from Dehalococcoidia bacterium, assembly GCA_041910095.1. GTDB lineage: Bacteria > Chloroflexota > Dehalococcoidia > Tepidiformales > Tepidiformaceae > Amarobacillus. The sequence goes on along the minus strand of JAYRRO010000247.1, from coordinate 4,458 downwards.
GCCGTGGGAGGGCTGGCGCCGGCGCTGGCGCTGCGGCAGGGCGGCCTCCTCCGCCGCCAGGTCCACGGGCGGGCTGGTGAGCACTTCGTGGACATAACCGCACATGATGCAGCTGCCATACGTCCCGTGCCAGTCGCGCTCGACGATCATCGAGCCGCGGCACTTCGGGCATGACTTCGGCGGGGCTTCTTGCAAAGCCGGCATGGTGGGACCCTCCTACAGTCGCAAGCGACAGGTTTCAGCGAAGATGGGGATAGACGGGCACCGCCCGAGGGGCCTCCCTGCTGCATACGGGGTTAGCTGACGGGTTCGGGCTGGAAGGTGCCCTATCGGCCGGGAGATGGCCGAATTCACCCCAAAACTGGTTCCCCCGTCGCGCGCCTGGCGCGTTCTGCAGTTGCACCGGGTAGTCCGAGCGCGTCGACGCCCTCCGCCTGACGCCATACCGGACGCTACCGATTCCGTCAAAGGGTGTCAACAGGCGATTGCGCTTTTCGTCACAAATTTTCCCGAACCGCAGCAGAACGTTTCTATTCCTTCTATCCGCCGCAGCCGAACGCCCTCACGCGGACTCGGCCTGGACCTCCAGCCGCTCCTGCTCAAGCGGTTGCACGTGCACCGTCCGCACCCCCCGTCGCCGCCACTTCCAGACGAAGAACGTGGTTACCGCCGCGCCCGTCACGCCGGAGATGTTCGCCACCATCCCCACGAGGTCGCCTTTCACGGCGAAATACAGCAACCAGCACGAAAGCCCCGCCACCATCACCAGCCACGCCGTCAGCGAGTGCCCATCGACGTCCCGCGTCCGCACGAGTCGCGCGATGTTCGGCACCCAGAACACCTGGGTCAGCAACACGGCCGCCCAGCCAACGATTTCGATCACGGCATGCTCCAGGACAGGGGGCTCCCCCGAGCCTAGCAGCGTCGCCCATAAGGCGCGCTCAGCGCCGCCACGCCGTTTCCCTCCGGCGGCAGCTCACTCCATCCGCAATTCGCCCGCGAGCAGCCCCATGATGACCATGTCCTGGTACCGCCCCGCGCGGTAAATGGCCTGCCGCCGCACGCCCTCTTCCTGGAAGCCCACCTTCGCGTACACATGCCGCGCGCGGGCGTTCTCCGCGTGTACCTCGAGCTCGATCCGGTTCAGGTTCATCATCTCGAAGCCGAACCGGCACATCGTGCGCATCGTGTCCGTGCCGTAGCCGCCGTCCCAGCAGCGCTTGTCGCCGATGGTGATGCCGAGCACCGCGCTGCGGTTCTCCGGGCTCAAGTCCTTCAATTCGACGCCGCCGATGAGCTCGCCCGTATCCCGCCGCACCACCGCGAAGTTCGCCGCGAAGTATCCCGTGATCGCGGTGCCCTCCACGAAGGAGCGCTCCTGCGCGTGCGAAAGCGGATAGCGCATGCTCAGGTACTCCGTCACCTCCGGGTCGTTGAACCACGTGTAGAGCAACGGCTCATCCTCCGGCTCTCGCGCGCGCAGCCGGATGAGCCTCCCCTCGAATGGCGAATCCGCGCTCACTGGTCCTCCTCGATGAGCTCCCCGCGGAGCATCCCCATCATGATGAAGTCTTCGTACCGCCCCCGGTGGAAGTAGCACGCACGCCGCCGGCCCTCCTGGCGGAAGCCGGCCTTTTCGTACACATGCCACGCCCGCGTGTTCGCCGCCACCACGTCCAGCTCCAGGCGGTGCAGATTCATCACCTCGAAGGCGAAGCGGCAGAGCGTGCGCGTCGCGTCCGTCCCGAAGCCTTCGCCCCGGCGCGTGGGCGCGATGAGCAGGCCGAAGAACCCGCAGCGGTCCTCGGGCCCCATCGTGTGCAGCGCGACGTCCCCCACGAGGTCGCCCGTCGCCCGTTGCACGACGGCGAACCGCGCGTGCTGGTAGTCGGCGCCGAAGGCCGCTCGCGGCCGCATCGCCTCGAGTGAGACCGGGTAGCGGGACTCGTTGAAGCGGATCGTCTCGGCGTCCAGGGTCCAGGCGTGCATCACTGGCACGTCCCCTGGCTCGCGGGCGCGCAGGCGAATGAGCCGTCCTTCCGTGGGCGAAGGCATGGCCGCGCATCGTACAGCGCCCCACCTGCAACGCGCATCGCCGGGCGAACGAAAACAGGGCCCCTCGCGAGGCCCTGTTCGGTGGTTCGCCCGTGCCGGCGCTAGCTGATGAACAGCGGCGCGAGCACCAGCGTGATGGTGCTTAGCAGCTTCACGAGCACGTGCAGGGCCGGGCCCGCCGTGTCCTTGAAGGGGTCGCCGACGGTGTCGCCCACGACGGCTGCCGCGTGCGTTTCCGTGCCCTTGCCGACCACCGTCCCGTCGGGATTCTTCATCCCGCCCGACTCGATGAACTTCTTGGCGTTGTCCCACGCCCCACCCGCGTTGTTCAGGTAGGTCGCGACGAGCACGCCACCGATGGTGCCGACCATGAGCATGCCGGCCACCGAAGCCCAGCCCTCATTGCCGTCGCCACCGAAGGCGTAGCGGAAGATGAGGCCCACAGCCACCGGCATGCCCACGGCCAGGATGCCCGGCACGATCATCTCGCGCAGGGCCGCCCGCGTGGTGATGTCGACGGCGCGGTAGTAATCCGGCCGCACTTCGCCCGTCATGATGCCGGGGTTTTCGCGGAACTGGCGGCGCACCTCTTCGATGATGCCGCCCGCCGCCTTGCCCACCGCGCGGATGGAGAGCGAGCTGAAGAGGAAGACGAGCATGACGCCGAGGAGCGCCCCGACGAACACGTCTACCTTGCCCAGGTTCACGGGCATGATGCGCGGCAGCGGGATCGGGCTGCCGCTCTCGAGGAACGGCTTTGCGTCCGCCGCGGCGATGTCGCCATCGGCCACCTTGCGGTCGAGGATAGCCGCGGTCTCCTCGCGGTCCGCGACGAGCAGGCTATCGACATCGGCCTGGCCGAACTTGTCCTTGTCGCCGACCTTGTCCTTCAGCGATTCGAGCGCGCCCGAGTAGGCCGCGATCGCCTCTGAAGCCGACGCCTTGATGTCTTCGCCCGGCGGGATGAGGTTGTTGTCCTGCTGCAGCGCGACGTAGCGCTCGGCGTCGTCGGCCGCGATCTTGGACATTTCGACGCGCACCTCATCGAGGTACGCCGTGAAGAGCAGGAACGCCGCGAGCGCCGCCGAACCAACCGCGTAGCCCTTGGTGAGCGCCTTGGTGGTGTTGCCGACGGTGTCGAGGGCGTCGGTGATTTCGCGTGCCTCGGGCTTGGTGCCTTCCGCCATCTCCGTGATGCCGCCGGCGTTGTCCGTGATAGGCCCGAAGGTGTCCATCGCGAGCACGTACGCCGCCGACATCAGCATGCCCATCGTCGCCACGGCCGTGCCGAACACGCCCGTGGAGATGTCGCTCACGTTGGCGAGGTCGGCCTGCTGGCCGAGCACGAACGCGACGACGAGGCCGAGGCCGACCGTGATCGCGGTCACCGCCGTGGTTTCGAAGCCGACGGCCGTACCGATGATCATGTTCGTCGCCGAGCCGGTGCGGCTCGCGCGGGCGATTTCCTGCACCGGGCGCCAGGCGCCGGCGGTGTAGTACTGCGTGATATAGACGAAGGCGATGCCGACGGTGATGCCGACGAGGCCGCAGGCGAAGAACCAGCCCCAGACGTCCTCGAGCATCACGTTCGTGCAGATGCCAAGACCCACGACGCTGAGCGCCGTGATCGTCCAGTACCCGCCGTTGAGCGCGCCCATCGGGTCCTTGATGCGGCTGGCCCAGAAGGGCACGGTCATCATGCCGATGATCGTCGCGAACACGCCGAACGACCGGAGCACCAGCGGGAAGAGCACCCATTCCACACGCCCGGTGGCGATGTAGATGGAGGCGCCGAGGATCATCGCGCCGATGTTCTCGGCGCTCATCGATTCGAAGAGGTCCGCGCCGCGGCCGGCGCAGTCGCCTACGTTGTCGCCGACGAGGTCCGCGACCACGGCCGCGTTCCGCGGGTCGTCTTCGGGGATGCCCGCCTCGACCTTGCCGACGAGGTCCGCGCCGACGTCGGCAGCCTTGGTGTAGATGCCGCCACCGACACGGGCGAACAGCGCGATGCTGCTGGCGCCGAAGCCGAAGCCGGTGATGTAGGTCATCTGGTTGGGATCGCCGTTAAAGTACAGGAACAGCAGGGTCATGCCCAAGAGGCTGAAGCTGACCACCGACATGCCCATGATGGCGCCGCTGCCGAAAGCCACCCGCAGACCTTCGTGCAGGCCCTTGCTGGCCGCCGCCGCGGTGCGCACGTTGGCGCGTACCGCCACGTACATGCCGAGGTAGCCGGCGCCGGCCGAGGCGATGGCGCCGATGATGAACGACAGCGCGGTCTGCCATTGCAGGAAGACGGTGATGACGATGGCGACGACGGCGACGAACATGCCGAGCACCCGGTATTCCCGGTTCAGGAATGCGGATGCACCCTCCTGGATGGCTAGGGCGATGTTGCGC
>JAYRRO010000246.1:0-5228 GCA_041910095.1 Dehalococcoidia bacterium | reverse complement strand
GTTGCCCTGCCAAGGCGGCGCTCCCGGCTAGAGCGTCTCACTCCGTCTTCGAGCCGGAATGGCTCGGCGCGGCCGCTCAAGGCGAGTATCCAAACAAGCGGCCCGGTCCCGCTCCACTGGTCGGCGAGCCACGACCACCTGTTCTGGATGACCTGGAACACACGCCATGCCGTGGAGTGTCCGTTCTCGATGAACACGATCTTTACGTTGTTCGGTTCGATGAGCGCGAATTCGTTCGGTGTTTCCAGGATCCTGAATCGATCGATCGGGATACCCTTGCCACCTTTCCGGCGAAAGGAAGCGACCACGATGATCTCCGCCAGGTCGAGGAAGGAGATTCGCGAATCAAGCTTTCGTTCCTTCCCCAGAACTGGTTCCATGCCGTGGCCGGGCCGTTCATCCCCAAAGAGCCAACGTCTCACGTTCGCACTGCTCGTATGTGCGAGCCGCGCAGCCTCGGGAATGGTGTAGGTCCTGGCGGTGAGGAGGGCAGTGGCAGGTGTGCTCATGGCCATGCTCGTTGGGCGCCTGCATCGGCGGGGCCGTATCCGTACTCTAGGCTCGCCGTCGATGGGCCCGCAAGGCGTCTTGCCTGGGGTTCTGGATGAATGCGCGGTGCCGGGCTTCCAGGGCTTGCTGTCCTGTCATTGCGGTCCCTTCCTTCGTTCCGGGAACGGTAGCGCGAGGTGGTTTCCCTCTCCCCGTCTCGTCATCACGTCCTCCAGATCGATCACTCAAGGGGACGAAGATGGATCGATACGACGGTGATGATGATCCGTTGGGGTTGAGGGGAAAGTCCGGTTGGCAGATTCGAAACCGCCGCCCGGCGATGGGGGGAACGGCGCCGGGGAGCGTGGAGGGAACCCGCCATCACGGCACCTTCGCCCGCAAAACCGAGGACGACCCCTTGTGACGGGCGGGGGAAACCCCCATCACTCCCCCTCACGATCCCTACGCCTTCCCTACGGGTTCCCCCCCGGGAATCCCCCCGGAACCGGGAACTCCTATACTCCGTGGATGAACCTGCTCGAAGCCTTCGGCGGCCCGGAGATGGTGGACCGCGTGATCGACCGTTTCGGCGAGTACGTCGAAGCCGACCCCGCGATGCGCGCCATCTACCCGGCGGACATGGCCCCCGGCCAGCGCAAGGTGAAGCTCTTCTTCGAGCAGTGGATGGGCGGCGGTCCCGTCTATTCGACCCTGTACGGGCACCCGCGGTTGCGCCGCCGGCATTTCCCGTTCGTGATCGATGACCTGGCCGTGGGACGCTGGCTACGCTACATGCGCCAGGCGATGGCCGACGAGGGCGTCTCCCCGGACGTCCAGGCGGTCATCTTCGAGGCGTTCGGGCCGCTTGCCCGTCACATGCACAACGCCGGCGAGGACATCCCACGCGAGCCCCTGGGCGACGCCGTCCTCCAGTAGCTACCGCCGGGACAGCCCCCTGGCACCCGGAACCGGGAACTGGGAATTCACGCGTGCGAAGGGGATGTCGGCGTATAGCTCGCGTGTCGCCAGCGGGGGCGGGAAGAGCGCTCGCCAGAGCCGCCGCGCCGGGTGATCCGCGGCGGCCCGGGGGACAGCCGCCTCCAGCGCGAGCATGCGCCGGGCGCCCTCGCGCGCGCGCCGTTCGAAGTCGGCCAGGGCGGATTCGGCGGTGATGTGCAGGTCGTGGTTGAGCATGCGGAAGGCTCCTCTGGCTCGGGGCGGATGTATCCCAAGATTCGGCGGATTCAGCATTGATTTCCGTGAAGCGTGTCACATGGGAGTGTGATGTAGTTCACCCTCGCCGGTGGCCGCCATAGACTGGGCCGCGAAAGGAACGCTCGCATGACTCAGACTTCCACCGGGCCGGAACAGGTCGTCCGCGACCTCCCGCTGCTCGCGCGCCTCCCCCGGGACGACCGGCAGGCGCTGGCGACGCGTGCCCGCCTGCGCAGCTATCCCTCGGGCACGACCATCTTCCGCGAGGGCGAGCCCGGCGATTCGATGCATGTGATCGTCGAGGGGCGCGTCTCCGTGAGCGTGAGCAACGGCGCCGGCGGCGAGGCCACGATCGCCTCCGTTGGCCCCGGCGATTGCGTCGGCGAGCTGTCACTGCTGGACGGCCGGCCGCGTTCAGCCGCCGCCATCGCCGCCACCGCCACGAAGACGATGGTGGTGACGCGCGAGTCGTTCGTGGAGTGGCTGGCCGAACGGCCGCCGGCCGCGCTGGCCCTGCTGGAGACGCTAAGCCTGCGGTTGCGCCGCACGAACGAAGCGATGTCGGACCTCATCTTCCTGGACCTGCCGCACCGCCTCGCCAAGCAGATCATCGCGCTGGCGGACCTGCAGCAGCGGCTGCGCGAAGGGCAGGCATCGAACGGCGTGCGCATCGCCGTCACCCAGGGGGAGCTGGCGGCGATGCTGGGCGTGAGCCGCGAGAGCGTGAACAAGCAGCTGAACGTCTTCCAGCGCGACGGCTTCATCGCCCTCGCGCGCGGGGCCGTCATCCTCAGCGACGAGGCGGGGCTGCGGCATTACCTGTAGCGGTGGAGGCTCGCGCGAATGCCCAACGCGAGCGAATCTCGCGAGCGAGCCGTAATCCCGGCGCCCGCCGTTGTGACCCTCCGCCAACGGCCCTTCCGCGACGATCGGTGGCAGGAGGTGCGTTCCATGTACGTCGGAGGTGGCCTGCTCACGCTCCTGGTCATCATCGTCCTGCTCGTCGTCCTGCTCTAAGCCTTAAGGGCCAGGGCACGGCGACCAGCCGGTGCGAATTCCCCCTTTTCGGCCGCGATGGCCGGCAACACCGCCCCCGGCGCCCCCGGGGGCGTTTCGCTGCCCGGCGGAACCGCCACGCCACTGCAACGGCGGCCCGGGTGGCGGCGCATGCCAATGTCCCGGGCTGACCATCACGCTGCGAGCCATGCCGCGCACCCACGCGGCGGGAGGACGGAAACGATGACCACGGAAACCTCGGAAACGCCCCGCATGGATGGTGGCGCACTGCTCCAGGACCTGCTCGGGCGGGTGACGGCCGCCGCGGCCCCCGGCGACTACGAAGGCGTGGCCGGCGGCGGCGCCGTACGCGTGAGCCTGCGCGGCATGCAGCGGGTGAGCGCCGTCCACATCAGCGAGGCCGCCCTCGAGGACCGCGCTCTCCTGGAGGAGCTGGTGGCGGCGGCGATGAACGACGCCCTCGAGCGCGCCCGCGGCGGCGCCCGCGAAACGGCGGGCCAGCTGCTCGCGAAACTGGGCGATCTCCCCGAGTAGCGGGAACAGGAAGGGCCGGGACATGCCCGGCCCTCGCCCTTGGGAGAGATACCCTGACGGGAATTTAAGCGGCCGTTCGCAGAGGTTCAACGCCGGAAGATGAATCAGCGTTTTCCAATGTCAACCCTGCATGGGCCCGCCGCCGCCGAAGGCGCCCCGCGAGCACCCACGAGGCCGCGATGACGGCGCCGCCCAGGGCCATGTCGGTGAAGAGGTGGTTTGCGCTCGCCACGATCGCCCACGTCATGAGCAGCGTGAGGGCGACGGCGAGGGCGCGCGCCACGCGGCTGCCGGTGTTCAACCAGACCGCCGCCGCGGCCATCGCGATCCAGCCGAAATGGAAGCTCGGGATGGCCGCGTATTCGTTGAGGATGAGCGAGGGCTGGGCGTAGTTCACGGCCGTGTCGCCCCCGAAGACGGTATCGGTGAAGCCGAGCTCGTAGCCGTTCGCCGCGAGCAGGCGGGGCGGCGCCGCCGGCGCGACGTAGTAGAACACCAGCCCGATCGCCATCGAGATGAACATGACGTCGCGCAGGAACGCGAACCGCTCGCGGCCCTTCGCCCACCAGGTCCAAGCGCCTACGGCGGCCAGCACGGGGAAGTGCAGGTAGGCGTAGGTGAAGTTCGCTACCTCGGCCACGGCGTGGTGGCGGATGGAGACATCCTGCACCCAGCGTTCGTGGAAGATGCCGGTGGCCCGTTCGAAGCCGATGATGCCGCGCGTCACCTCGGTGGCGAAGCCCAGCCGCTCGGGGGCGGCGCCCCGCGCGAGGAAGTACACCCCGATCACCGCGACGACGAACCCGAAGTCACGCGCGAAGGCCGCGGCGCGCATCGCGCCCCGGGAGTGGCCGCGCGGCCGGGCTTGGGGACGCGTCCGGGGCAGCGTGCGAGGCGCGGGTGCGACGCGAATCGCCATGGCGGGGCTCCTTCTCTGCGCGGCCCGGATTCCTCGGCGGGCCGTCCGCGGGGTGTGCGCTCAGTGTCGGGGAGTGGCTGCGGCGTCTCCTCCGCCATCGGTCGGAGCGGCGGCCCCGCTGTTGGGCTTCCCCCACGCGGTGCGCGCGCCCTGCGCCGTTTACCTCTACGGCGGGGTTTTCCGGCGTGATCAGGGCGCGGCGCTCTCGCGGCGGCAAAAAGTGCCGATTCTTTTCGCGGAGAATCCGTTGGAAGAACCCTGGGATGACTTCTGCGCGGTGTGCGCCGCTCGCGATGTGGGCGGCGAAGTGAGTGTTCGCGACGCGGCGGGCAACAGCGAACGGACCGGCCTGTGCACGGTCTGCTTTGGCTTCCTCTCCGATGCCCTGCGCGCCGCATCCACCTCGGGCGGCGATTGCTCGCTCTGCGGGGAGGCCGCGGGCGAGCATTCGCTGACCCTGGTGCCCGCCGGCGGATCCGGCCCGGGCTGGCGGCCGCCCGCGGGCTACCGCCTCTGCGCCGCCTGCCTGGCCTGGACGCTCGACCTGCTCGATGGCGAATCGCTCGCGCGGTGGGCGCGGCGGCCCGAGGGCGACGGTCCCCGCGGGGCGTGGCCGCATCAGCAGATCGCCGGGATCGCCGTCCGCGGGCTCGATGCGCGCGATGGCGCGGCCGCGGCGCGCGCCGCCAGCGTCCTCTCCCGCCCCTTCTTCGCCGGCGATGAAGCCGAAAACGTGAACGAACGCGCGGTCTCGCTCGTGCGGGCCACCGTGAGCCGCGCCGCGACGGCGTTCGTGGCCGGGCTGCCCGAGGTACGGCGCGCGCAGGTGGCCGTCGTGGGCGGCCCGGGCCTCGAAGGCGATGTCGCCGCCGCGCTGGCGCTCGGCGCCGCCGAGGTGCTGTCATCGCCCCTTTCGTGCCAGCAGGTGCTGGGCGCGGTCGACCGTATCGCCTCGGGAGGGACAGCGAGGCGCGATGTTGCGACGGGCCTGCCGGTCTACGCGGTCGAAGCGCGCTTCGGGCTCTCTTGCTACGGCCTGCGGGTCGAATCGCGC
>JAYRRO010000245.1:0-1696 GCA_041910095.1 Dehalococcoidia bacterium | reverse complement strand
TGGTAGCGCAGGTCCAGGTTCGCCGTCGGTTCGTCCAACAGCAGCAGCGCGGGCTCCTGCGCGAAGGCGCGCGCGAGCGCCACGCGCTGGCGCTCACCCCCGGAGAGCTCGTCCACGGGACGTTCCGCGAGTGCCGCCAGCCCCGCACGCCCGAGGGCGCGCGCGGAGGCGGCACGGTCGGCGTCGCTTTCGTGTCCGAGCATGGGGATGTACGGCGCCCGGCCCATGGCCACGGCGTCGCGCACGCTGAAGAGTGCGGGCAGCGTCGGAAACTGCGGCAGGTAGGCGATGCGCGCCGCGCGTTCGCGCCGGTGCCATTCGCCCAGCGGCCGGCCGTCGAGCAGCACCGTCCCGCCCGCGGGCTTGAGCAGACCCGCCGCCGTCCGCAGTGCCGTCGATTTCCCCGCGCCGTTCGGGCCCGCGAGCGCCACCACCTCGCCCGAATGCACGGCGAACGAGCAGTCCCGCAGCACCGGCGTCCGCCCCAGCCGCACCGATACGCCCCGCAGTTCCAGCGTCGCGTTCATCCCCCGGCGAGCCTCCGCTGACGGCGCAGGAGCACGAGGAAGAACGGCCCCCCGAGCGCGGCCGTGAGGATCCCCGCCGGCACCTCCTGCCCCGGCAGCACCGTGCGGCTCGCGAGGTCCACCGCGATCAGGAACGACGCCCCCGCGATCATCGAGAACGGCAGCAGCGCGCGATGCCCCGCCCCCGCCACCAGCCGGCAGGCGTGCGGCACGATCAGCCCCACGAACCCGATCGTCCCCGAAACGGAGACGCACACGGCCGTCGCGAACGAGGCCGTGAGGATGATCGCCAGCTTCAGCCGCTCCACCGGCAGCCCCAGCGCGCGCGCCTCATCCTCGCTCAGCAGCAGGTGGTCCAGCTGCCGCGCGAGCACGACGAGCACCACTCCGGCGGCCGCCGCGCAGGGTGCGAGCAGCTGCAGCTTCGACCAGCTCGACGTCGTGAAATCGCCGTAGAGCCACCCGAAGATGACGCTGATCTTGTCTTCGTTCAGCATCATCAGGAACGATGTCGCAGCCCCAGCGATCGAGGACATCGCCACCCCCGCGAGGATGTGCGTGGAGGGGTTCACCGTCCGGCCCGTGCGCGCGAGCTCGTACGTGAGCGCGGCCGTGACCACCGCGCCGATGAACGCGAACAGCGTCACGAAGCCGAGCCCGTAGAAGTCCAGCGGTAGTGGCGAAACGATCGCGATCGTGCCCCCGAGGCCCGCGCCCGCGGCCACGCCGATCAGGAAGGGGTCCGCCAGAGGGTTGCGGAACACGCCCTGGTAGGCCACCCCCGAGGCGGCGAGCGTCGCCCCCACGATGCCCGCCGTCACCACCCGCGGTAGCCGCACATCCCAGACGATGCGGTCCGCCACGGAGTCGGGCGTGGCCGCGCCGGGCAGATGGAGGTGATGCGTGATCACGGCCGCCGTCTCCCGCAGGGGGATGCCCACCGCCCCCATCGACGCGGAGACCACGGCCACCACCGCCAGCACGGCGAAGCCCGCCGCGAACGCCGTCACCCGCGGGCGGGGAAGCGCCCGGCGCACGGCCATCACGCGTGCCTCGCCGCGGACCGTCATCGCGCCGGGTAGAGGACGGCCACGAGCTGTTCGAGCGCGTCCAGCACCCGCGGCCCGGGCCGTGAGAAGACGTCGGAATCGATCACCACCACCCGCCCG
>JAYRRO010000244.1:0-17509 GCA_041910095.1 Dehalococcoidia bacterium | reverse complement strand
GCGGCCTTGCCCGATTCCTCGATGAAGAGGCGGGTATCGAGCTGGCTGGGCGCGGCGGCGGCCATGGCCGAGTCCTTCATCGTTGCGAGGCGGTCGAGGTTGCGCCGGGCGATGGTGTTTGTGGGTTCGATTTCGAGGGAGCGGCTGTAGGCCTTGCGCGCATCGGTTATCTGCCCGACTTCGGAGAGGGCCTTGCCGAGGCGGTTGAAGGCTTCGGCTTCATCGCCGAAGACGCGGATGAACTCGCGGTTCACGGAGACGGCTTCGTCCCAGCGGGAGCTGACGGCGAGCTTGATGGCCTGGTCGCTCATCTGCTTGCGAAGGCGTGCGCGTTCATCCGGGGGAAGGGTTTCGATGGTGGGTTCGTTGCTCATGGTGCCCCTGAGACGCTCGCTTCCGAGCGATCGCTATCACGCCCGTTCCGGCCGGAGCGAGCGTGCGTTCAACTGTGCCCGCGTGCCGGGAACGGCGCAAGGTCCGTTTGGGTGCTTCGGCGATACGATGGGGCGGTGAGTGACGACATCCACACCCTCGCCGCGCGCACCTGGGCCGAAGTCGCGGAGCGCTTCCCGAATTACGACCTGGTGACGCCGGGGACGCCCTCGTTCGTCTGCCTGACGGGGGATTGCCCGGTGCACTGCTGCAAGCGCTTCAGCGTGAGCCTGGGCGAACGCGAACGGGACCGGCTGGAGGCGGTGCACGGGATCGCGCCGGGCGATTTCCTGGAGATGGTGGATGGCGAGCCGCTGGCGATGCCGCTCGCGCAGCCGTTCCTGCTCGCGCGGCGCGAGGGCCGGTGCGTGCTGTTGCGGGATGACCTGCTGTGCGGCGCGCACGAAGGGCGCCCGGATGCGTGCCGCCTCTACCCGCACTTCGTGCTGTTTTTCCAGCGGGAGACCCTGCGGCCCAACCACGCCGATACCGAGGGCATGCGGACCGCGATGCACGCGGCGCTCGTGGGCGACTTCGGCGCCATGCCGTACGTGCCGCTGCTCGTGCGTCACCGCGAATGCCCCGGGTTTGTGGGCCCGCCGTACGGGGAAGGCGAGTGGCGGGCGTTGTTCGCGGAAACGGCACGGCTCCAGTACGCCGACGGTGCGCCCGGGTGGCCCGAGATCGGGCTCGAGGCTCGAGGTTCGAGGCCCTCGGCGGGGGGTTACCCCACGCGTGAGTAGCCCCCCGGGAACTGGGACCTGGCAACTGCTACTGTTCCATGATGAAGACGCGCCCCGCGCTCGTGTTGGCGGTGCTCGCGCCGGTGTGGGGCGCATCGTTCCTCTTCATCCGGGTGCTCGTGACGGCAGGCGTGGAGCCGGTGGGCGTGAGCGCGGGCCGCACGGTGCTGGGGCTGGCGACGCTGCTTCCGTTCGCCTTCGCGGCGCGCGCCTCATTCCGGTTGCGGCGGCGGCAGTGGGCGGCGCTGGGCGTCCTCGGGGTGACGAACTTCGCGCTGCCGTGGACGCTGTTCAGCGTCGGCCAGCAGTACGTGCCGAGCGGCGTGGGCAGCATCGCGAACTCGGCCCAGCCAATCTGGGCCGCGATCTTCTCCGCCGCGATGATGCGCACGGACCGGCTCGGGCCGCGGCGCGTGGCCGGGCTCGCGCTGGGGTTCGCGGGCGTGCTGGTGCTGATGGAGGGGCGCGTCGGCCAGCTGGATGGCGAGGCCTGGCGCGGCATCCCTTTGATGGTGCTCGCGACCGTGCTCTACGCGGCGTCCGCGGTGTCGATCCGGCGCTGGCTGGCGGATGTCCCGCCCCTGGTGTTGACGGTCGGGCAAGTGGCGGCGGCGTCCGTCGTGCTGGCGCCCATGGCGCTGGGGACGGGGGCCTACGCGGGTGCGAGCTTCGGCTGGCAGGAGTGGGCGAGCCTGCTGGTGCTCGGGGGCGCCGGGTCCGGCCTGGCGATCGTGTTCTACATGTGGCTGTTGCGGGAGCTGGGAGCGGTGGCGGCCTCGGCGGTGACGTATCTGATGCCGCCGATCGGGATCTTCCTCGGGTGGCTGTTGCTGGATGAGGCGGTGAAGTGGCCGATGCTCGCGGGTCTCGTGCTCATCATCGCCGGGGTGGTGCTCGTGCAGAGCATCTCGCTGCGACGGCCAGCACCCGCGGCGATGGCGGCGGCCGCGCCGGCGGGCGGCGAATAGCGCGCACGATTGGCGCACGGGATCTGCTACCCTCGCGGCCATGATCGCGCCGAGGAACCCCCGCTCGTGAGCCGCCTGCCGCAGGTTCGTTCCGAGGTGAACGCCATCGCCCGCCAGGTCATCGAGACGCGGCGCGAGTTCCACGCGCACCCGGAGCTGAGCTGGAAAGAGACGGAGACGCAGCGGCGCATCCTCGAGCGGCTGCGGGCCATCCCCGGGCTCAGCGACGTGCGGCCGATCGCGCTCACCGGGGCGACGGCGCTGCTCAAAGGCGCGAAGGGCGGCAGGACCGTCCTCTGGCGGGCGGATATCGATGGGTTGCCGATCCCGGAGCGCTCGACGGAGGCGTACGTTTCGCAGAACGAGGGCGTGATGCACGCCTGCGGTCACGATGCGCACATCGCCATCGCGCTGGGGCTGGCGGAGCTGCTCGCCGCGCGGCGCGAGAAGCTCGCGGGCGCGGTTCGCTTCGTCTTTCAGCCGGCAGAGGAGGCCTCGGGGGGTGCCCAGCGGTGCATCGCCGATGGCGTGCTCGATTCGCCGAAGGTCGACCGCGCGCTCGGGCTGCACATCAGCGCCGATATCCCCATCGGCATGGTGAACGTGGCGGCCGGGCCGTTCTTCGCGGCGCCGACGGCGTTCAAGGCGACCATCGAAGGACGCGGGGGACACGCCGCCGCGCCCCACCAGTCGGTCGACGCGATCGTGGTCGCGGCGCACGCGATCGTGGCGCTGCAGACGGTGGTGAGCCGGTCGGTGGCGCCGCCGGATGCGGCCGTGCTCACCATCGGCAAGCTGCAGAGCGGGTTTCGCGGCAACGTCATCGCGGAGTCGGCGACGATGACGGGCACGATTCGCAGCTACGAGGACCGCGTGCGTGAACTCATGCTGCGGCGCGTCGAGGAGATCCTTGCGGGGGTGTGCGCGGCGTTTGGCGCGAATCACACCTTCACGCACGCCACCAGCTGCCCGCCACTGGTGAACGACCCCGGGGTGGCGGCGTTCGTGGTCGAGCAGACGGCGCGGCTGCTGGGCGCGGCGAACATCGTCGCCGCGCCGAGCATGGGCGCCGACGACATGGCCGATTTCCTCCTCGCGCGGCCGGGCTGCTACTTCTGGCTGGGCGCCCGGAACGAGGCGAAAGGCATCGCTGGGCGGCACCACGACCCGGGATTCGTGATCGACGAGGAGGCGCTGCCGCTTGGCGTGGAGCTGGGCCTGCGGCTGATTGAAGGCTCGCTGGCGTAGCGTTCGCGAAGCTGCAACACGGGCCGCTCCGGCCGTGAGCCCGATCGCGCGGGCGGTGGGCGACACTGGGCCAATGAATGACCAGGACACGCCCGGTCGCGGCGAGAAGCGGCCCGAACCGGTGGAACCCGCCGGGGCGAAGGGGAAGAACCACCCGCTGAAGACGCCGCCGCCGGCGTTCGAATTCGACCCCGCGCGGACGCGGACGCCCTCGGATGGGGGCCCGCCCGGCAGTTGAGGCCGCTCCGGGGCTATCCTTGGAAGACGAGGAGCCGCCCCTGGAGACGCGCGTCATCCCCATCGATCCCGAAGCCCCGGAAGCGGGCGTGCTGGCCGAGGCCGGCGCTACGATGCGCGGGGGCGGGCTCGTGGCCTTCCCGACGGAGACGGTGTACGGGCTGGGCGCGAACGCGCTCGACGACGCCGCCATACGGCGGATCTTCGCGGCGAAGGAACGGGCTCTCGATGACCCGCTGATCGTGCACCTGGCGGCCGCGGCGGATCTCGGCCGGGTGGCGGCGGAGGTTCCGGCGCTCGCCCGCGAGCTGGCGGCGGCGTTCTGGCCGGGGCCGCTGACGATGGTCCTTCGCAAGCGGCCCGAAGTCCCGGCGAGCGCCACGGCCGGGCTGGACACCGTCGCCGTGCGAGTGCCGGCGCACCCCGTGGCGCTGGGGCTCATCCGGGCGGCGGGTGTGCCCATCGCCGCGCCGAGCGCGAACCGCTTCACCCGCACAAGCGCGACGACGGCGGCACACGTGCTGGAGGACCTCGGTGGGCGCATCGAGATGGTCCTGGACGGCGGGCCGACCGCTTTCGGAGTCGAGTCTTCGGTCGTGGATGTGAGCGGCGATCCGCCGAGGCTGCTGCGGCCGGGCGCGCTCACGCTGGAAGCGCTGGAGCGGGTCGCGGGGCCGATCGCGCTGGGCCCGGGGAAGGAGCGGCCTGCATCGCCGGGGATGATGGAACGGCATTACGCGCCGCGCGCGCGGCTGGTGTATGTGCGCGAGGGCGGCCCCGCGGTGCTGCGGGCGCGGGTGGCCGCCGGCATCGCCTCCGGGGCGCGAACGGGGGTCATCGGCACGGATGTGGATGCGAAAGCCGTCGCGGACATGGAGGGCGTGTGCGTGGCGCTCCTGGGCACGGAAGGCGACCATGCGGCGTTCGCGGCCGGGCTGTTCGCGGGAATGCGAAAGCTCGACGCGGAGGGCGTCGAGCTCGTGGTGATTCGCGGGCCGGGGACGTCGGGGCTCGCCCGGGCAGTGGATGATCGCCTGCGCCGGGCGGCCGCCGAAGTCATCGAATAGCCCGCGGGATTAGCGGCTGACGGCGTTGATCTCGCGCTCGATCTCCATGAGCTCGGTGAGCAGGCGCTCGCGGTAGGCCTCGAGCATTTCGATCTCGGATGTGCGGTCGGCGGGCGGGCGTGGGCCGCGGTCGCGGCGGATTTCGCGGAGTCCCATTGCACTCATCGCTGCCATATCGGTGACCTCCCGGGTGTGATTCTCCGCGGCCAGTGTCGCGCGGGGGGCGTTGCAGCGCGTGTTCGGCCGGTGAGCCAAAGGTTGCGATTTCGCGACGGGCATAGCCCGCTTCGATATCGATCACCGTGTGGTATAGCCCACGGTGGGGGACAGGTCCGGTAAGCCCCGTCATTTCGGGCCGGATGGCACCTGCCTCCCCGGAATGTGAAACGCGCTCGCGAGCGGACCGGCCCTTGCGTTAGCCGCGGCGAAGTGGCGCCCGGGCGAGGATGGTGGCGTGGGCGGGAAGCTTCACGGCGGGGAGTGACGGATGTTGGAGCCGGTCGCGGCGGCATCGCTGGTGCAACTGTTCTTCGTGGCGACGGTGGTGGGCGCCAGGGGCGAGCGTCTTTCGCCGCTGATGTTTGTGCCCATGCTGGTGATGGCGGGGGCGGCGAGCGCGGGCGCCCTGACCCTGCTGCAACACTAACGCGGCTGAGTTTTACGGACGTTTTGCAGTTTCAGGTTCGTTTCATGTACGTGACGCAACGGGGTGAGTGGGAAGATACCGGCATGAACACGCGAACGGTCGCCCGTGGCCCCAAGGAGATTCCCCTGACGGTTGTGTGCGCGTGGTGCGGCACGTGTCTTCGCCGGGGTGGCAGCCAGATTTCGCACGGGATGTGCGAGGCCTGCGCCGCGAGCTTCTTCAAGGCGAGCTAGCCGCCCTCTCCCCTCCCCCTGAGCATTTCATTCGTTGACGAGTACGGCGGCACCCGAGACGTGCCCCGCGGCGAGCCGCGCGAGCGCGCTATTCGCCTCGGCGAGCGGGAACGCCTCGACCTTCGTGCGAATGGGAATCGCCGCCGCGAGCGCGAGGAATTCGCGCGCATCCTGGCGGGTGAAGTTCGCGACGCTGCGCAGGCTCCGCTCCCACCAGAGGTCTTCGTAGTCGAACCGGGGGATGCCGTCGAGGTGGATGGCGTTGATGGCGACCGTACCGCCGCGAGTCAGCGACCTGAGGGCGGCGATGACAACATCGCCCGAGGGCGCGAAGGTGATCGCGGCGTCGAGCGCGACCGGGGGCCGGTCGCCGTAGCCGCCGGCCCAGGCGGCGCCGAGTTCGCGCGCGGATTGCTGTTCGCGCTCGGATCGCGTGCAGACGAAGACCTCGCACCCCCAATGGAGCGCGACCTGGATGGCGCAAAGGGCCGAGGCGCCGAACCCGAACAGGCCAAGCCGCCCGCCCGGCTGAATTCCGGAGACGTGCAGCGAGCGGTAGCCAATCACGCCGCCGCAGAGCAGGGGCGCGGCGGCCGGGCCGGCGAAGGCCTCGGGCAGGCGGTGGGCGAAGTCCGCGCGCACGGTCATGTTCGTGGCGTAGCCGCCGTCGCGGTCCCAGCCGGTGAAGGTGGCGGCATCGCAGAGGTTCTCGCGGCCGGCGAGGCAGGCGCGGCACACGCCACAGGTCGCGGCGAGCCAGGACACGCCCGCGCGGTCGCCGATGGCCCAGCCGGTCACGCCCTCGCCGATGGCGCAAACGCGTCCCACGGCCTGGTGCCCGGGGACGATCGGCAGGCGGCGCGCGGCGAGGTCGCCTTCGGCGAGCTGGAGGTCGGTGCGGCAGACCCCGCAGGCGCTCACGTCGAGGAGGATTTCGCCGGGCGCGGGCACCGGGTCCGGGAGGTCAGCGAGGGTGAGCGGGGATGCGGTGGCGGGTGCGGGCGAGTCTAGGAGCATGGCGCGCATGGACGGCCTCCCGGCTGGAGTGAAACGATTCAGCGACCGACAATGCCCGCTGCGCGGCGGGCGCGTTCACAGCGTACGGGCGGGGCGGCGAGCACGCGCGCGCGGCCTCCTCCGCGCGAGGCGCCCCGCGCGGAGGCCTGATGTCGAGTATCGCGGATGTCATCGCGGCGCTGCCGCTTCCCCTGATTTGTGCCCCGATGACGGGCGTCTCCGGCCCCGAGCTGACAGCGGCGGCGTGCGTGGCGGGCGTTGCCGGCTCCTTCCCCACGGGCAACTGTCGCACGGCGGGCGAACTCGATGAGTGGCTGACGGGCATCCAGGCGGCGCGGGCGTCCGCGCGGGCCGCGGGCGGGCAGCCCGGACCCCTGGCGGTGAACCTGATCATTCGCGGCAACCGGCGCATCGCCGAGGACATCGGCCTGATCGTGAAGCACGGGGTGGACTTCGTGATCACGAGCGTGGGGTCGCCGGCCGAGGTGGTGGGGCCATTGCACGCGGGCGGTGTCTCGGTCATCGCGGACGTGGCATCGATGCATCACGCCGCGCGCGCGCTTGAGGCGGGCGTCGATGGGCTCGTGCTGCTGACGGCGGGGGCAGGGGGGCACACGGGCTGGGCGAACGGCTTCGCCTTCGTGCGGGCCGTCCGGGCCGAGTATGCGGGGCCGGTGGTGATGGCGGGCGGGATCAGCGATGGCGCGGCGCTCTGGGCGGCGCGCGTCCTGGGGTGCGACCTCGGCTACATGGGCACGAAGTTCATCGCCACGGTGGAGGCCCGCGGGAGTGACGACTACAAGGCGGCGCTGGTCACGAGCAGCCTGGACGACGTGACCCTGGGCGTCGCGCCCAATGGCATCGCCGCGAGCCAGCTGCGGACATCCACGGGCAGTGCCGGACACTCGGTCTCGGGCGTGCGCGCGATCACGACGGCGGCGGAGCTGGTGGAGACGACGCGGCGCGAGTGGTTCGAGGCGATCCGGGGCACGGGCGCGCTCGCGGCGAAGCTCCTGGCCTAGCCTTCGAGGCTTTCGCGCAGGCGAAGGAGCCAGTCCAGGCGGTCGCGGTGCCACTTGCTGGCGAGGCCGCTTGAGCTCGGGATGACCCAGGGCACGGTCGCACCGGCAAGGCGCTCCGGCTGCGGGCCATAGGGGCGCGCGGCGAGTTCGCGTGCGGGCAGCGCGAGCGCGTGGCGGCCGAAGTGCTGATAGATGCCGCGCCCGCTGAAGACGGCAACCGCCGGGGCGTTCGCTTCGAGTTCGCCGAGAAGGTGGCGCGCGCCGGCGGCGATCTCCTCCGGGCGCAATTCGCTCGCGCGAACGGTCGGGCGGCAGCAGAGGTCGGTGAAGCCGATACCCGCCTCGTCCATCAGCGCGGCGTCGTCCTGGGCGGTGACATCGCGGCCGGCGAGGCCGGAGGCGCTGAGCTGGCGCCAGAAGACGTTGCCCGGGCGCGCGTAGTAATGCCCTGCCTCGGCGGAGTAGATCGCCGGGTTGTAGCCGACGAACACCAGGCGAAGGCCGGGGCGGAGGTGGTGGGGAAGCGTGCGGACTCCATCGCACCAGGGCTCGAGTTGGGTCACTCTTCGCGCTCCTCCAGGTGGAAGCGCACTTTCGGGAGATGCAGGCGCACGATCTCGGGGCGGGCGTCTCGCCGCTCGGTGCCCGGGAAGCGGACCACGACGCGCCGTTCGTCGCCGAGCGGAAGCGCGAGCGAGGTGTCCGGGAGGGCCGGGTCGGGTGCGAGGGCCGCGAGTTTGTCGCCGGTCGTCAGTTCGAGTTCCCAGTCCGAGGCCTGCAGCGGCCACGCCTTGCGCGCGGTGATACGGAACACGGCTTCGAATTGCCCGGGGTACTCACGGCCCTGGGCGTCGGGAATGCGGGTGACGGATTCGAGGACGACGATCTTGCCGTCGTTGTCGTAGGTCTCGCCCCGGAAGATGTCGGAGACGCCGAAGTAGTGATCGAAGACGCGGGGCATGACGAAGAGGGCGACGACGACGCCGGCGGCGATGCCCAGCACGGCGCCGAGTGCGAGGCAGCCGGTCCGCCCGGCCGTCTCCGCAGGGTCCTTCACATCAAGGCGGCGGCGCTGGGTCACATGGCGATGGTAGCGCCGTCCGGGCTTGCGGTCGGGTCAGGCGGCGCCTTCGGCGCGGGAGTTGCGCGGGGCGCGCTTGCTACCACGGCGTGGCGCACGCGTGAGGGCCTCGATGTGGCGCATCTCGGTGCCGGAGAGGCGTGGCGCGCGCCGGAGCACGGGCGCGAGCCAGGCGCTGGCCTCGCCTTCGGAGTCGAAGGCGGCGATGCCTTCGGTGGGGATGCGGGAATAACGAACGAGGCGTTCGGCGAGGCGGCGGCGCGTCCCTTCGCCGATGAGGGCGACGCGCATGCCTTCGCGATACCCGGCGGCCAGCGCGACGGCGACGAGGAGCATGCCCCCGGGGCCGCGGCGCAGCGCGGTGGTGTCACAGGCGATGGCGGCGATGCGCCCGGCCTCGGCAAGCGTGAACGCCTGCGAGGCGGCTCGCAGTGCCTCGGCGGTGCTGACGCGGCCGGTGAGCGTTACCAGCAGCTGGTTGGTTTCGGGTTCGACGCGGATGGAGTACATGGACGGCCCCTGCCCATTCTGCGGACAGTCTGTGGCGGCCGCGGGCGGCAAACAGTCAGGGGTTTTCCGCATTCGGGGCGGGCAATCCCCGGGTACGCGAGCTATCCGGCTGCTTCGAAGCGGGCGGGGGCGGGGGCTGCCTCCCCGGGGCGGACGCGGACGCGGCCGCGCAAGAGGCCTCCGAGCCGTTCGCGCACGAGGGGGAGGTCGGTGCTCGGGGCACGCGCGAAAAGGGCGATGGCCTCGCCGTAGGCGCCAAGGTCGTCATAGCCGCGGGCAAAGCGGCGGCAAAGCCACGCGGCCTGGAACGGCGTGGTACCGGGCAGCGGATCGAAGAGGATCGCCTCGGGGAGCGCGGGGAGCGTGACCACGCGCGGCAGGAGCGTCGCCTCGTCGCGGCTGGTGATGCGCTGCCCGCGCATCGCCCGCGTGAGCGCGCCGCTGACCTGCTGCGGCGTGACCGGGAGGGTGAGCCAGTCGCTCGCGCCGGCGCGAAGCGCGCCGCGCAGGTCGGATTCGGTGGCGAGCGTCGTGAGGACGACTTTCGCCAGGCGCGGTGTCTCGTCCTCGGTCGCGCGCTGGCGTGCGTAGCCGCTGTTCGAAGCCTCGATGATGAGGACGGAGCCGCCGCGTTGGATGGCGACGCCCATCTTCGCGCACGCGGCTTCGACGGCGGCGCGGGCGGCGAAATCGCCGATGTCGGCATCGACGGTGAGGCTGCGGAGGTTCGGGTGGGGCCATTCGCCGTAGCGGCCATCGATCACGCGGAAGGAACGGCCACGCGCGCTCGCGCCCGCCCCGGCCAGTGAGCCAACCCAGGCGCCGCAGGCGGCGCACACGAGCAGCTTCGGCCAGGGCGCGCGGGGGGCGTCGGCGACGATCGAGAGGGGCCCGGTGGTGGGGACGCGGCAGACCTGGCACTGGTCGGCGAAGACCATCGCGCGGCCGCCGCCGCTCGGGGAGGCGAGCAGGCCGGTGTCGCCATCGGCACGGACTTCGCCGACGGTCTGTTCGAGCCAGCGGAGGCATTCGAGGCAGAGGGAGCGCTGCCAGCCGTCGGCGGCGGGTGCGGCGCCCCGCAGGGCCAGGGCGAACGCCGCTTCGGCGGTCCCGCAACAGGCACAGGTTCGCGCGGTCATCCTTTCAATCATCGGATGGGGATTCGCGGAATGAACGGCGGGAATCAGCCGATTTCGAGTTCGGCGGCGACGGCGAAGTGGTCGCTGGGGTAGAGGCTCGGGTCGGTGGGGTGCGGTTCGTTGCAGGCGAGCCAGGCGCGCAGGGCGGTGACATTCCCGCGGAGCCAGAGGTAGTCGACGCAGGCCGGGTCGCCGTCGGTGTCCATGGTGGGGGCCTGGATGCCGGAGGGCCAGGTAAAGGCGGGCTCGGCGCCGGCCACCTCGACGAAAGCGGAGCGGAAGCCGGCGGCGCGCATGACTTCGCAGGCGGACTCATCCGGGGGCGCGTTGAAATCGCCGGCCACGATGCAGGCGTCCGCCGCGGGCGCTTCGTCCATCCAGCGGACGATCGCGGCGGCCTGGCGGGCGCGGACATCCGGCTCCTCTCGCCGGCGATGGAGGTGGGTGTTCGCGACCCAGACGGTGCGCTGGCCTTCGAGCAGGAGCAGGACGCGATGCGCCACGCGGTTCGGTTCGAGCCGCAACTCCTGCTGGCCCATCGCGTCGCCCGTGCGAACCAGGATCGCGTTCCCGAAGTCCGGGTAGCGCGGGCTGCGGGCGATGAAGCTCCGGTAGGTGTGCGCGGGGACGGCGCTGGCGAGCAGGTCGTCCTGGCGGTCCTCGCCGAAGCTGACTTCCTGGAGGGCGGCGACATCGGGCGCGAGGGCGGCGAAGGCGGATGCCAGCAGCGGCCGCCGCTCGCCGTAGCGGTCGTTAAGGTTGCGGAGGTTGAAGGTGGCGGCGGTGATGCGCACGTGCTTCCTTTGGGGCGTGGTGTGGGTTTCGGAAAGATGGCGGGCCCGGGGCGGGGCGAATGCTGCATTACAATGCTCGCATGGCCACGTTCGCCGGTCTCGGGACGGCACACGACTGGCGCCTCGCGCTGGACCAGGCGCTGGGCGAAGCGGCTCCCGGGAGCGCCGATGCGGTGTTCGTGTTCGCGAGTTCGCACTACCTGGCGGCGTTCGGCGACATCCTCGGCGTGGTGCAGCAGCGGCTGCGGCCGAAGACCCTCCTCGGCTGCTCGGGGCAGGCGGTCATCGGGACCGGGCGGGAGATGGAGGGTGTGCCGGCCCTGAGCGTGCTTTCGTTGCGGCTGCCGGGCGCGGCGCTGCGGGCGTTCCACATCACGCAGGACTTCCTGGCACTGGCGGAGGCGCCGGGGGCGTGGCACGAGGCGCTGGGGCTGCGGCCCGAGGCGGTGAGCGCGTGGGTGATCCTCGCGGACCCGTTCACCTTCGATAGTGAGACCTTGCTGGCGCGGCTTTCGAGCGCGTACCCGGGGGCGCCGCTGGTGGGGGGCATGGCCTCATCCGCGGGGGTGGGGCAGCACACGCAGCTCTTCCTTGGCAGCGAAGTGCACCACTCGGGCGCGCTGCTGCTGGCCATCGGGGGGGCATGGGGCGTGCTGCCGGTGGTCTCGCAGGGGGCGGCACCCATCGGCGAGACGTGGACGATCACCGAGGCCGACCGGAACATCGTGCGGGCCCTCGGCGGGCGCCCGCCGCTGGAGGTGCTCGTGGATACGCTGCGGGCGCTCCCCCCGGACGTGCAGCAGCGGGCTTCGCGGAACCTGCTCGTGGGGCTCGCGATGGACGAATACCGGGACGAGTTCCGGCGGGGTGACTTCCTCATTCGCAACCTGCTCGGGGCGGACCAGGAGTCTGGCATTGTCGCTATCGGCGATGTGCCGCGCGTGGGGCAAACGCTCCAGTTCCAGGTGCGCGACGGCAATGCCGCGGGTGAAGAGCTGCGCGAGATGCTCTTCGAGGCGCACTCGGGCCTCGGTTCGCGCAGGCCGGCGGGGGCACTGCTGTTCGCCTGCAACGGCCGCGGCGCCGGGCTCTTCGGGGCCCCCAACCACGATGCGCGAGCGATTGACCAGGAGTTTGGCGGGCTGCCGGTCGCGGGCTTCTTCTGCAACGGCGAAATCGGGCCGGTGGGCGGGCGGAACTTCCTGCACGGGTTCACGGCGAGCATCGCGCTCTTCGTGCCGGTCGTGTAAGGCGCGGCTGCGCGGCGAAGTTCACACAGGCGAAGATCGCGCTTGCGGGGCGTTCCCGGGGTGTGCCACGATGCCGGGACTGCTTCGCGGAGCGAGGGCCTGGATGCCGTGCTGAGACCGGATCTGCCCGCTTTGGCGGCTGCCTGAGACGCAGCCAGCGATGCAGCGTGCGGCACCGTACGTACCGCGCCCACTCCCCCGGAGTTCCCCAGTGACTGAGAACGCGGTCGAGGCGCAGGGCCTCGTCAAACGGTATGGGCCGTTCACGGCGGTCGATGGCATCGGCTTCGCCGTGCGCGAGGGCGAATGCTTCGGCTTCCTCGGGCCGAACGGCGCCGGCAAGAGCACGACCATCAAGATGATCTCATGCCTTTCGCCCGTGAGCGGCGGCACGCTGAAGGTGGCCGGGCTCGACCCGCGAACCGAGGCGCGGCGGATCAAGGCGCAGCTTGGCGTGGTCCCGCAGGAAGACAACCTGGACGAAGACCTCCCGGTACGGAAGAACCTCGAGGTGTACGCGCGTTACTACGGGCTCTCGAAGACGGTGCGGGACACGCGCATCGACGACGCCCTGGCGCTGTTCCAGTTGACGGAGAAGGCGGCTTCGAAGATCGGCGACCTTTCGGGGGGGATGAAGCGGCGTCTCGTGATCGCGCGGTCGCTGGTGAGCGAGCCGCGCATCCTGGTGCTCGATGAGCCGACGACGGGGCTGGACCCGCAGGCGCGCCACAACGTCTGGCAGAAGCTGCGGCTGCTGAAGGCCCGCGGCGTGACCATGATCCTGACGACGCACTACATGGACGAGGCGGCGCACCTCTGCGATCGGCTCGTGATCATGCACCGGGGGGCCATCCTCACGGAGGGGAACCCGCACGCGCTCATCGCTCAGCACGCGGGCACCGAGGTGCTGGAGCTGCGCATGGAGCCGGAGGAGCGCGCGCCGCTGCTCGGCGAACTCGGAGCCATCGCCGGCGTGACCGTGGAGGAGGTGGAAGACCTCGTCTACGTGTACGGGGCCGGCAAACGCGCGCGCGACCTCGCGCTGGGCATCGGCGACCCGGGGAGGGCGTTCCTGCGCCCGGGCAACCTGGAGGACGTGTTCCTCCGGCTCACGGGAAGGGGGCTGCTGGATTGACCGCGTTCGTGAAGCAACCGGACCTCTCGGCGGGGGCGTTGCATGTGTGGCAGCGCAACCGCGACGTGCTGCTGCGGCTGTGGAAGTCGGAGTTCGTGGCCCAGCTCCTGGAGCCGCCGTTCGTGATCCTCGCGCTCGGGCTGGGGCTGGGGAAGTTCGTGGAGCTGGACAACGGGCAGGACTACGTGGCGTTCCTGGCGCCCGGGCTGCTGGCGATGTTCCCGATGTTCACGGCGGTGTTCGAATGCGCCTGGAACAGCTATCTGCGGCTGGACCAGGGGACCTACCGCGCGATCCTGGCGACGCCCGCGAGCATCGACGACATCATCACGGGGGAGATCCTCTGGGGGGCGACGCGGTCGACGGTGAACGCCGCGTACATCCTGCTGGTGGCGATGTTGCTGACGCCCTGGCTGGGGATGGTGGGTTCGCCTTGGGCGATCCTGTGCGTGCCGGTGGCGGTGCTGCCGGGCATCTTCTTCAGCGCGATGTCGATCCTGTTCGCCTCGGTGGCGAAGGCGATGAGCCAATTCGGCTACTTCTTCAACCTCGTGATCAACCCGATGTTCTGGTTCGGCGGCGCCTTCTTCCCGACGGATTCGCTGCCGGCATGGGGGCGTGCGGTGGCGTGGTTCATCCCGCTCACGCACGCGACCGCGCTCTACCGGGGGTTCATCACGGGCGAGATGGCGTGGAGCCTGGTGGGGGACTTCGCGTGGCTGGTGGTCGCGACGGCCATCACGTATCTCGCGGCGCTCTGGAGCATGCGGCGGCGGCTGACGGAGTAGGCGTGCGCATGGACGGCCGGTGACCGATGCCCGCCAGGCATGAATGCCGGGCCCGGGCGCTCTTGGACTGCGACGGGATGTGCGGCTACTTTTGAGCCATCACGCCGGAGGCAGCGCCATGCCCAGCTTCAAAATCCTCGTCACGCCCGGAGACGGCATCGGGCCGGAAGTCATGGAGGAGGCCCTGAAGACGCTGGGCCGCGTCCAGCGGAAGTTCGGGCACGAGTTCCAGTACGACGAGGAGATCATCGGCGGGGCCGGCATCGACAAGCACGGCGTGGCGCTGCGCCCTGAGACGGTTGCGAAGGCGAAGGAATCGCGCGCGGTGCTCTTCGGCGCCGTGGGGGGCCCGAAGTGGGACGACCCGAAGGCGATCGTGCGCCCGGAGGACGCGATCCTGGGGATGCGCAAGCAGCTGGGGTTGTTCGCGAACCTGCGGCCGGTGCGCGTCCACCCGCTGATGCTCAGCGACAGCACGCTCAAGCCCGAGGTGCTGGAAGGCACCGACATGGTGGTCATCCGCGAGCTGACGGGGGGCCTCTATTTCGGCCAGCCGAAGAAGCGCTGGGAGAGCGCGAGCGGCCGGCAGGGCGTGGACACGCTGCGGTACAGCGAGAAGGAGATCGTGCGGATCATGCACGTCGCCTTCCAGCTCGCCCGGCAGCGGCGCAAGAAGGTGACGAGCGTCGACAAGGCGAACGTGCTGCGCACGGGCCAGCTCTGGCGGGAGATCGCTGTCGAGGTGGGCAAGGAGTACCCGGACGTTGCGCTGGAGCACCTGCTCGTGGATGCGGCGGCGATGCAGCTCCTGCGGCGCCCGGCGAGCTTCGACGTGATGGTGACCGAGAACATGTTCGGCGACATCCTCACGGACGAGGCGGCGATGCTCGCGGGGTCGATGGGGATGATGCCTTCGGCCAGCCTCGGCAAGCGGCGCAGGGACGGCACGGGCATCGGCCTGTACGAGCCGATCCACGGGAGCGCGCCGGACATCGCCGGCCAGGGAAAGGCGAACCCCCTGGCGATGATCCTCAGCGCGGCGATGATGCTGCGCCTCTCGCTCGGGCTGGAAGCGGAAGCGGCGGCGATCGAGGAGGCCGTGGACGCGGCCATTCGCGACGGCTACCGCACGCCGGACATCGCCGGCACGGGCGCGCACGTGGTGAACACGGCGAAGATGGGCGACCTGGTGGCGGAGCGCCTCGGGTAGAACGGCGGGCGGCCCCCTTCCCCTGCTCCCGGCGCCGCCCTACGCTCCATGGCATGGCGCGTGTTGCCCTGTTCGACCCCTGCTACCTCGGCGCGTTGCGTCCGGCCGATGCCTTCCACGCGAAGCGCGTGCTGGAAGCGCTCGGCGATGAGGTGACGCTCATCGATGGCCGCTGCTGCGGACAGCCTGCCCACAACAGCGGCTTCCGCACGGAGGCGAAGCGTGTGTCGCTCTCGCTGCTACGGGAAGCGCGCCGCCACGATGTCGTCGTCACGGCGTCCGGGTCGTGCACGAGCATGGTGACGCACTTCGTACCCGGGCTGTTCGAGGGCACAAAACGCGAGGGCGCGGCGCGTATCGCCGCGCGATTTCGCGAATTCACGGCGTACGTCGCGGGCCACCCCAATCTCGATCGGCTGGCGCTGATGCTCGAAGGCACGGCGGTCTACCACGACAGCTGCCACATGCGGCGCGAGCTGCAGGGCACGGACACGGTGCTCGGGCTGCTGGCGAAGGTCGAGCTGCTCGAAGTGCGGCGGCTCGCGCACGAGGCCGAGTGCTGCGGCTTCGGGGGCGCCTTCACCGTGAAGCTGCCCGAGGTGGCGGCCCAAATGATGACGGCGAAGCTCGACGACATCGCCGCGAGCGGGGCGAAGGTGGTGGTATCGGCCGATTTCTCCTGCCTCGCGCACCTCGAGGCCGGCGCGCGAGGCACGAACCAGCGGATGGAGACGTGGACCGTGGCGGAGCTCCTCGCGAGGGCGTTGGGATGACGTCCTACCACGAACGCGCGGCGCGGGAGATCGCCACGGAGCACCCATCGGGCACGCTCACGCCGATCATGCGCAAGCTCGTCGATGATTCGCGGGCGATGCTGCGGCGGTCGCCGGGGGATGCGAAGACGCGTGCCGCGGCGGCGCGCGCCAACGCCATCGGCCGCCTGGAGGAGCTGCACGCGCAGGTCCGCGTGAACTTCGAACGCCGGGGCATCGGCTACCACCGCGCGGCCACGCCGGGGGATGCGGTGCGCATCATTCGCGGCCTGCTGGGCGATGCGAAGCGCGTGGCCAAGTCGAAATCGATGGTCGGCGAGGAAGTCGGGCTCACGCACGCGCTGCGCGACGCCGGGATCGACCTGCTGGAGACCGACATCGGCGAGTACATCGTCGATATCGAGGGGCGGGGGCCGAGCCACATCACCGCGCCCGCCATCCACCTGAACCGCACGCGCATCCGCGAACTGCTCGCGCGCGGCGGCGCGGACATCCCCGACGACGACCCGGTGCGCCTCTCGCGCTACGTGCGCGATGTGGTCGGCGCCTTCTTCCAGGATTGCGACGCGGGCATCACGGGCGCGAACGCCGTGGTCGCGCGGTCCGGCCGCGTGATGGTCGTCGAGAACGAAGGGAATGTGTCGCTCGGGGCGAGCCACCCGAAGTTGCACATCGTGATCACCGGGCTGGAGAAGGTCGTCGCGGACGAAGGGGGGGCACTGGCGATTCTCGAGGTGCTGGCGCCGAGCGCGACGGCGCAGCCGCTGACCTCGTTCTCCCACTTCCTGGCGGACCCGGCGCCGGGGCAGCAGCGCCACGTGGTCTTCGTCGACAACGGTCGGTCGGCGATCGCCGCGGGGAAGTATCACGACGTGCTGCGCTGCATCCGCTGCGGGGCGTGCATGAACGCGTGCCCGGTGTACCGCGCGGCGGGCGGCCTTTCCTACGGGGCGCCGTACATGGGGCCCATCGGCGCGGTGGTGGCGCCGCTCCTGTGGAAGGACGGGCGGTACGCCGACCTGCCGCTCGCGTCGAGCCTGTGCGGGCGGTGCACCGAGGTGTGCCCGGTGGGCATCCCGCTGCATCGTATGCTGCTCGATCTGCGGGCGGACGCGGTGGCGAAGGGCCAAACAGGGAGCCGCGTCGAGCGGCTGGCGTGGCAGGCGTGGTCGCTCACGTTCGAGGGGGCTACGCGCGCACGGGCGGCCTCGGCGCT
>JAYRRO010000243.1:0-2246 GCA_041910095.1 Dehalococcoidia bacterium | reverse complement strand
CCTCGCAGGTTGGTGGTGCGGTCGAGCGTCGTGTCGTGGAGGAGCACGGGCACGCCATCGGCGGCGAGCTGGACGTCGATCTCCATGGCCTCGCAGCCGGCGGCGAGGGCGGCGCGGACGCCCGCGAGCGTGTTCGCCGGAGCTTCGCCGGCGGCGGTGGCGTGACCAATGACAAAGGGGGGCATGCCCCGAAGCTTAGCGCCACCCCTCCGTGGTACAAGCGCCCATCCGTGTCCCGCGCCTGCGAGCGAACTGCAAGCGAAGCTGGCGAGCGATCTGACGAGGGTCCAACGGCCGGAGCCCTAGCCTCGAAGGGTCCGCGGGGAAGGCGGGCATGCGGAGGTCGCGGTGCACCCTGTCGTTCGGAACCAGCTGTTGCGCGCCGAGGGCGACCCCGAGTGGAAGCGGCCCTGGTGGCTCATCCCGGCGCTGCTGTCGGTCGTCTTCCTGACGGTGGCCGCCGCCGCCGGGAGCGGGGGGCTCTTCCTCGCCTACCAGAGCCTCGCGAGCGGTTACGTCCCCATCACCGAGAAGCTGAACGCCGAGTACACGGGCCTGACGGAAGTCTATGACCGGAACGGCGTGCTGCTGGGAACGATTTCGAACCCGCACGCGCCGCTCGCGAACCCGGTGCCCCTGGACCGCATTTCGCCCTGGATGCAGGAAGCGACGGTTTCGACCGAGGACAACAGCTTCTGGACGAACCCCGGCGTGAACCCCGGTGGGCTCTTCCGGGCGGTGCGCGAAAACTACGCGGGCGGCGGCATCGGCAGCGGCAGCGGCGGTTCGTCCATCACCCAGCAGCTCGTGAAGAACGTCTACCTCACGAACGACTGCGAGGAGGTGAACGGCACGCGCGTGTGTGTCGCCCCCCGGACGCTGGAGCGCAAGCTGAAGGAGATCGCGTATTCGTTCGAACTGGAGCAGGAGGCCGACAAGCACCAGATTCTGAACTGGTACCTGAACTCCATCTCGTACGCGGACCGCTACGTGGGCGTGGAAGCGGCCTCCGAGGGGTACTTCCGCAAGCCGGCGGCGGACCTCACGCTCGCCGAAGCCGCCGTGCTCGCGGGCGTGCCCGCCGCGCCCACCGACTACCACCCTCGCCTGAACTGCGAACGCGATGACGCCGGCGTGTGCATCACCGACGAGCAGGGCCGCACGGTCCTCTCGGGCGCGGCCAAGGAGCGGCAGCGGCACGTGCTCGACCTGCTCGCGGAGCACGGCCGGATTACGCGCGAGCAGGCGGACGCCGCCTACGCCGAGCCCGTGCTCGTCTACCCCGCGACGAGCGCGCTGAAGGCGGCCGCCTGTATCGATTCGCAGGTGGAGCCCCGGCTCGTGCGCATGTGCGAGGCCGGCACCCTGCCCCGCCTCCCCCACACCGAGAACTGCGAAGAGAGCGTCCACAGCGCCGGCTACAAGGTCACCACCACGATCGACTGGGAAGAGACCCAGAAGGCGATCGCGATGATGAACGAGAACCTCGCGGCGGGGCTGAAGGCGGGGTGCGACTGCCACAACGCCGCGATCGCCACGATCGAGCCCACCACCGGGGAGATCATCGTCTACGCCCCGAACATCGATCCGACGTGGACGTCGGACCCGCGCGTCGCCGGGCAAATCGACCAGCTCACGGAGATCAATCAGCCGGGCTCGTCGCTCAAGCCGGCCGTGTACCTGGGCTACATGGACAAGCTCCAGAAGGTGCCGCTGAGCTCGCTGTGGGACACGAGCCCGATGATCTACAGCGACCCGAAGGCGGTGCAGAACCGGGTGACGATCCTCAATCCGCGGCCCGGCAACGGGGGCGAAGGGCTCATCACCGTGCGGTCGGCGCTGGGCGGTTCGCAGAACGTAGGAGCGTTCCGGGCGGCGCAGGAGATCGGCATCCCGAGCGTGATCGCGTACGCCAAGGCGCTCGGCATCACCACGCTGGACAGCGGCTTCGACCCCACCTGGTACGACCACTCCGCCATCTTCTACGGCCCCTCGGTGGCCGTGGGCGGCGCCAACGTGCGGGCGATCGACATGGCCTACATGAACGCGACCATCGCGAACATGGGGTACATGGTCGGCGTGCCCACGCTCGCGAAGCCGATCGACCCGGGGGACCTGGCTTCGTTCGCGGACGCGAAGACGGATGACGACAAAGCGAAGGCGCGGAGCCAGTATTTGGACTTCTCGCGCGGGCACACACGCCTCCCCGGCACGCGCGAGCTGGACCCGGTCGTAGTGCTCGAAGT
>JAYRRO010000242.1:0-14674 GCA_041910095.1 Dehalococcoidia bacterium | reverse complement strand
TCGAGTGCCATGGCTGCAACAGCCACCGCAGCAGCGGGCGCGCATCCAAAGCCGCTTGCGCATCCGACACCCGCGATAGCGCCACCCGTGATTGGAGTGAAGGCCCAGACTCCGAGCGACAGATCGTCCAGATACGCCGCGATCTCGCTCGTCGTGCTGCGCGGCTTGTCCGCACTCGACGCCACGTCGTCCGAGCTATTTGTCCCGCCGTGCGGCATCTCCCTGATGTCATCGACGGGGTCCTCACCTGCTTGCGGTGGAGCCAGCTGGGGGTCGGGGCTGGGATCAGTTTCCAGTTCGCCGTCCTGGCAGCCGCCGCAGCCGGCATAGTTCGGCCCATCGCTCTGGTCGTAGTGGTCGCCGACCCACTCTTCTTCCAGCGGCACCATGAGCCCGCTCGGGTCAGTGTTCATCACGGGGTTGGCGCCGGCGTAGCCCTGGGGGCTGCCCGCGTAGCCCGGCGCGTGCGTCAGCGGGTCGCGCGACATGAAGGTCCCCGTTGCCGGGTCGTAGTACCGCGCGCGCAGATACTGCAGCCCCGTCGCGTCCGTCTGCTCGCCCGCGAAGTTGAACGTGAACGCGTTCCCCGTCTGCGTGCGGTTCGCGCCGTAGACATCGTAGGTCGCCGTG
This sequence comes from Dehalococcoidia bacterium, assembly GCA_041910095.1. GTDB lineage: Bacteria > Chloroflexota > Dehalococcoidia > Tepidiformales > Tepidiformaceae > Amarobacillus. The sequence continues at coordinate 14,044 of JAYRRO010000242.1, read as the reverse complement.
CCCAGCGTGTTCCCGTTGCCGTCGATGGACTTCATCACCGAGCCCAGCCCATCGTCCTCATGAGACTAACTCGAGCCTCTCCGGGGTCGTTCGTTGCGGAAGCGCCGCCAGACGAGGCGTAAGGCCGCCTGCTCCAGGCCAATGAGTTCCACTGCCAACAGCCCGAGCGGCAAAACCACCGCGAACACCGCCACGGCACCGATGAACTCCCCGTCATACGCGGCAGCGCCGCCGTACGTTAGTATCAGCAGGACCACGACAGTTCGCACCCAGATAAGCTGCGGGCCCCATTCGGGCGGGGCAGAGCGACCCACCCACTCTCCAGTGGTTCGGCGAAGAAGATATAGCACCGTGATTACGGCTGCGCTTCCAGCCGCGGTGAGCCCGAGGTCGAAGTACGGGGCCATTTCGTTCACCACGCGCCGGGGTCTGTGAGGTGCCCGACAGCCACCGAAGCGAGATGCATGGCCGCCGTCCCTGCCCGCTGTTCGACGCTGACCGGCGCCAGGAGGGAGAGCCCGCCGCCCACCGTCCCCCAGAAGAGGTCTCGTGAACAGCCGTCGTAGTCGCCGGCCCAGCACCTCAAGCCACCCGCTACCACGGTTGCAGCTGCGGCCGACTTCCACGCTATCTGCGCGACCGTGTACCCTGCCATGAGCCCGGCAGAACAGTAGGTGCCCGTTGCGCAGCCTGCGCCTGCAATGGCCAAGAAACCCACAGCTCCGCCGATCTCCAACATGTCCGACGTTCCTTCCAACCATTCAGCCCCTCTGGTCGCCTCGTCCTTGGTCCGGTCCCGGAAGCTGTCGTTGTCTTTGGCGCTCGCGGCCGGCGGGGCCGCGTCCGCGGCGGGGTCGCCGTTGGCGGCGGGTGGCGTGGGGTCGGGGTCCGGGCCGGGATACACCTCCTCGTTCTGGGGGCTGTAGTAGGCCTGCGCGTCGAATCCGTCGTCCGGCGTCAGGTCTCCCGTCCGGCCGTAGCCGCCGCCCTGCTCGGCGAGGCCCTCGTCGGGGGCGAAGCGGAGCCCGCCCGGGTCCGTGTTCATCACGGGGTTGGCGCCGGCGTAGCCCTGGGGGCTGCCCGCGTACCCCGGTGCGTGCGTCAGCGGGTCGCGCGACATGAACGTCCTGTGGTCCGGAGTTCCGGCTTGCCTCGGGGGCCAGACGCGATGGACCTCGCTTCGTTCGCATGTACCCATTCTTGCACCAGTCCACACGCTCCCGGGCCGGACGTCCACCTTCTCTACCGTTCTAAAGCTGCCGTCGCGAGCGGAGCAACCAGTCGACCCCACCGGCTGCAAGCCCCGCGGCGCATGCACCGATGAGGCTCGATGCGCCGCGGCCCAATCCCGCCCACAGCCCGAGCGGGAATGAAACGAAGTAAGCGACGTGCACGGACACGACCAGTGCCGTCCATCTGCTCCGAATCGCCCTCTTGAGTTTCTTTCCCATCAATGCATGCCCACAATCCGGTCCCAGTTGTCTGCAATCCAAGTCGCATCGAAGGTTGCGAGACCGGTCATCACCGCCACGGCCACGCATCCTGTCCCGCCGCTCGCGGCACAAACAGCACCAGCGACAATCGCTTCGATCACGCCGGCTTTGAACGGACCGTTAAGGCTGTCGGGAAGCCCGCCTGAACCTGAACCTGAACCTGCCGGCCTTTGGCACCACATCGCGCACCGTGCCCAGTCATCCTCCGTGCTCCTCGGCTTCTTCGCCGTATCAGGCCCCCCGTCATTGCCTCCGCCCGATGTCAGAACTCGACCGTTCGTGGGCTCGGACCACCCTGAGCCTGTCCAGACGGCGCCGCTGGCGGGGTCAATCCATCCTGATCCGGTCCAGACTGCGCCTGACCTGACGTCGGTCCAGCCGTCGCCGTTCCACGCAGCCCCCGAGCCGGGGTCTACCCACCCCGCATCCGTCCACACCAAGCCCGTCGATGGATCGACCCAGTTCGTTCCGTCCCAATAAGACCCGTTGGCGTCGTCCTCCCAGCGTTGGTTCGACTCGCTCCAGACCTCCGCCAGCCCGCTCGGGTCCGTGTTCATGACCGGGTTGGCGCCGGCGTAGCCCTGGGGGCTGCCCGCGTAGCCCGGCGCGTGCGTCAGCGGGTCGCGCGACATGAACGTCCCGTGGTCCGGAGTTCCGGCTTGCCTCGGGGGCCAGCGATTGACTCGTTTCTCTCGTACGTTTCCCCGTTCGTGCGCCAGTCTCACGCTCCTAGGGCCTGACGTCGATGCTCTGTCCCGTGCTGCACTGCCGTTGCGAGCGGGTAACTCATCGACCCAGCTGGCTGCAAGCCACGCGGCGCATCCGCGATAAGGCTCGAATGCGCCGCGGCCCAATGCCTCCCACAGCGGGCGGGAATGTATGAAGTATGCGATGTCACGCATACGACCAGTGCGTTACATCTGCTCCGCGCCAACCCGAATCACTCGCCTTCACATCAATCCACGCTCGCCGAGTCATCCCCTGCGGGCAGGGCCGCACCGCTGGCCCGTGAATATCCTCAGTCGTATTGTGCCATCCAACTCAACGCCGTCGCCGTTGTACTGCCGTTTTAAGCGCTTCGTAACCCAGGTAGATGACGAGATTTACCGCTAACACCGCCGCGACCAGGAATGGCTCTGGGAGGTCCGAATAGACGAGGGTAAGGGCCACCACAAGGGCGACCGTGCCCAAGAGAACAAATTGGAACACGGACTCCGTGCCGTCTCCGAGCTGCGGAGGTACCCGCGCTCCGGCTCGCTCCAAGATTGGCCCGATCGTACCAGCGACCACCGCGAGGCCGAAACCAAATGCCAGGCTCGAGGACGTGTAAACGGCGACGAGACTCCGTTCGTGATCAATCAGACCAGCGAGGAACGTGGCACCGAGCCAGATGGTCTCAACCATCAGCAATATCGCTCGAAGCAAGATGGGCCTTCGCCGGAGAAGTCGCCATGCTCCTACGGCGCCCGCAAGTTGGATGACCAGCCCAAGCGAGGTGGCGAGCGCGTCGTTCAGCGGTACCATACTCATTATGTTCGCACCTACCGGAGGGCACCCCACAGCCGTCCGCCCCCCTCCACCACAGCCTCCGCCAATGAGTCACTTGCCCAATTCCCCCCAGCAGGGAATGTCTGGCCCAGATAGCCAAATAGCGTCGCCTCGATGAGGCCAGCGAGTGCCCAGGTGCCGGCTCGCTGCGCGCATTCTTCACCGGACTGGCTTCGGCAGGAAACCGCGACACTGAGGGTGTTTGCCGCCGCTGCACCCGCGGCGAGGATCCTGGAGAGGCTGACCAGCTTAGGAGCCGCGGCGCAGGTCGGCGATCCCGGGTCGGACATACAGTTCGCTGCGGCAAGGTACGCCGCTCCACCCGCCAGGATTGCCGAATATGTCATTGCATCGCCGGAATCATCGAGGTGCTGTGTCGCCTTTGAGCCTCCAACTTCTCCGGCTGAGGAGCTGCCACCGGAGTCTGCCGTGGCACTCGCCGCCGGGGGGGCCGCGGCCGCGGCGGGGTCGCCGTTGGCGGCGGGTGGCGTGGGGTCGGGGTCCGGGTCGGGATACACCTCCTCGTTCTGGGGGCTGTAATAGGCCTGCGAGTCGAAGCCGTCGTCCGGTGTCAGGTCTCCCGTCCGGCCGTAGCCGCCGCCCTGCTCGCCAAGGCCCTCGTCCGGGGCGAAGCGGAGCCCGCTCGGGTCAGTGTTCATCACGGGGTTGGCGCCGGCGTAGCCCTGGGGGCTGCCCGCGTACCCCGGTGCGTGTGTCAGCGGGTCGCGCGACATGAAGGTCCCCGTTGCCGGGTCGTAGTACCGCGCCCGGAGATACTGCAGGCCCGTCGCGTCTGTCTGCTCACCCGCGAAGTTGAACGTGAACGCGTTCCCCGACTGCGTGCGGTTCGCGCCGTAGACGTCGTAGGTCGCCGTGCCCAGCGTGTTCCCGTTGCCGTCGATGGACTTCATCACCGAGCCCAGCCCATCCGTCAAGTAGTAGGTCTGTGAGCCCGTCGACGAGAGGCGATAGAGGATGCCCGAGGGACCATGCACGTAGTTCGCGCCGGTCGCCGGGCTCGTGCGGTCCTGCAGCAGCACCGGCATACCCGCGGCCACGTCCCAGGTGTAGGTCGTGGTCGTCATCCCCGCGCTGCTGCTGTCGCGCAGCCCATCGCCGCGATACGTGAACGTCGTCGTCGCGCCGCCGACCGTCGCCGAGGTCATGCGGTTCTCCGGATCCCAGGCGAAGGTGTCGGCGCCGCGCGCCGTGACGTTCCCGTTCGCGTCGTGGGTGTAGTTCTTGACCCCGGTCAGCGGGTCCGTCAGCGACGTCAGCTGCTCGTCGTTGTCGTAGGCATAGGTCGTCGTGCCCCCCGAGGTCGTCATCGAAGCGCGGTTCGACGCCCCGTCGAAGGTATAGCTGGTCGACGATAGCCCGGGATACGTCACCGAAAGCAGGCGGTTCGCGTTGTCGTAGAGGTAGCTCTCGACTCCGCCCGATTCGTCGGTGCGCGTCGTCCGCCGGCCGGCGGCATCGTAGGCATAGGCCGCGCTCGTGAGCGTCGTCCCCGACCGGCTGTGCGAGACGGAGAGGAGCCGGTTCGCGTTGTCGTAGGCGAACGTCGATGTCACGTCCGGCCCCGGGAGGTCAATGGCCTGGCTGGTGAGACGGTTCGCGTTGTCATACCCGAAGCTCACGGTCGCGGCAGCCCCGTATGACGACTGAATCGCCGTGAGGCGGTTGGCCGCATCATACAGGTAGTCGAACTTCTGCCCGGCGCCCCCTTGCAGCGCCGGGTAGCGAAGGCTGCTGCGGCGCCCGGCGGCATCATAGCCGTAGTCCACGAACCGCCCACCGGGGAAGGTCACCGAGTCCAGCTCGCCGCGCGCCGTGTAGGCGTACGCGGTCGTGCCCGTCGCGTCGGTCATGGACGCGGTTGTGCCATCGTCGTTGTACGAGAACGTCACCTGCCCCGAAGGATAGGTGATCGAGCCCACCTGGTTCCGGCTGGTGTACGAGTAGGTCGTTGCCTGGCCCTTCGCGTCCGTGCGGGTGAGGAGCCGGCCGCCGGCGTCGTACGTGTAGCTCCAGACGCGCCCGAGCGGCGTCGTCTCGGTCAGCAGCCGGTTCTGGCTGTCGTAGGTGAACGTCGTCGTCTTGGACCTGCCGTCGGCGCGCGATGTGATATTCCCGACCGCATCGTAACCGAACGTCGTAACGTTCCCGGTGCCGTTGGTCACCGTCACAAGCCGGTTGAGGACGTCGTAGGTCCGTGCCGTCGTGTGCCCGAGCGAGTCGGTCGAGGTGAGCAGGTTGCCGTTCGCGTCATAGGTGAAAGTCGAAACCTGCCCGAGTGCGTTGGCGGCGCTGACCACCTGGTTTGCCTTGTTGTAGGTATAGCTGTTTGTGTGGCCCAGCGGATCGGTGACCGATGTCACGCGTCCGGCGAAATCCGGAGCATAGGTCCATGTCTGGCCAAGCGCGCCCGTCTGGCTGACCAGGTAACCGGCGCTGTTGTACACGGCCCCGGTGGAATGTGACAGCGGATCCGTCACCGCCGTCGCCTGCCCCCGGTCGTTCGTCGTGAAGGTCGTGGTCGCGGTCACGGGATCGGTCACGGAAGCGAGGACGCCGGTTCCCGTGTAAGAGAAGAGCGTGGCGTTGCCGAGGGGTGATGTGACGACGGTGGGGTCGTTGCGGCTGTTGTAAGCGAAGGTCGAAACCTTCGAAAGCGGATCGGTGATCGACGTCAGGTTGTGGGAGCCGTCGAACGCGTAATTCCACGTGCTATTCAGCGGACTGGTGCCCGAAATCACATCGTTCGAGTCGTTGTAGGTAGCGGAGGTGATGCCGCCCTCGTGGTTCTTCGTGGCCGTCACACGCCAATAGATGTCGAAGAACACGGTGGTCGTCTTCCCGCGCTGGTTCGTGACCGTCGTAGTGCCGGGGAGGGGAGAACCACCGAGCAACCCGTAGGAGTACTGGATCGCGTTCCCGGCCGCATCGAGCTGCGTAGTCACCCGGCCAGTGAGGTCGTAGCTGTTCCGCAGCGGGAGGTTCCCACGCGGATCGGTGACCTGCGTGAGCCGATGCCCGGTGTACTGATAGGAGATCGTGCCGCCCAGCACGTTCGTCACCGTGGCCAAGTCCCCATCCGCGTTGTACGTGTAACTGACGGACCGGCCGCCAACATCCCCCGCGATCGCCGCGCCAATGATTCGGCACTGGGCGTCGTACGTGAAGTTCAGAACCCGTCCGAGCGCGTCGGTGACGGATGAGACTTCGTGGCACGGCCAGGCCGTGCTGTACGCGAGCGTGGTCGTGTTCCCGCTGCGGTCGGTGACCGAGATCAGGCTCCCCCAGATGTCGAACCGGTATTCGAGCTGGCCGCGGGTGGTCTGCGTCCATGTGCCGTCGGTGTTCCTGCGGAGTGTCCCGCCACCGCCCGCCTCCGGGACCCATTGGCTCGGGCCGCTGCTCTTCCACAGGACATTCGCGCCGCCCGGCAGCCGGGTAAGCGCGTAGTTGAGGTCGAGCTGCACCACGGAAGCCTGCCAGTTGTGGCTCCACTTGGGCCCGAGCGGCCCGGGGCCGAGGCTGGCGTGCTCTGTGAACCAGTTGCCCGGCAGCGTTGTGCCAAAGCCGGCATACGTGCGCGTGAAGCTCAACGGGACGCCCACTCCCGGGATCCCAAGGTCGGTCTGGGACTGCGCATGCTCGCCGGACATCGGCTCCACGCCGCCGCCGATGGAGCGTGTAACCAACGTGCTCAGCCCTATGCCTGCAGGCAACCCGCCGGCAACGGACGCATTGGCGATCTGCGGGTATTCAGCCGATCCGCCCACTCGTTCGAGGCACGAAACATCCGGGCCTGCATACCCTCCGCCAGCTCCGCCAACGAGGGTGAGGGTAACATCCGTCGAGTGCGAGTCCACGACCTGGACGAAGACCTCCTGCCACGTGCCCGTTGCCGGGCCAGCGGACCAAATCGTTGCGCCGTCGCGCTTCAGAACGAGGCTCGTGCCCGATGGTTTCCGATAGCACACGCGCACCCACACCCGGTCGTTCCCAACTGTAGAGCCAATCAAGGGCAGCCGCAGCGGGGTTGAGCTGAGCGTTCCGAGACCAGACACGTACGGGACGCCGTTCTCGGTCGCCCTGACAACCGGCCGCGGGCCTGATGGGTACCAGCCCGGGAGCTCGTGACTCATTCTCCCGGCGTTATCAATGTCAATCGCGCTCCCGGGCCCGGGCACGATGGAAAGGGTCACCGTTTGCCCCACGAAGTTCCCAACGCCAAACGTCTTCGTGCCCCAGGTGCCGCTGTCGGCCTGGCTCCCGCTCAGCACGACAGTCGAATTGAGTCTAACTTCGTACGTTCCGTTGCCTTCGACTCTTAGATCCACCGACATGTTCTGGGCGTACGGCACAGAGGCACTCGGCTGGGCCGCCCCCGGCACCAGGAACGACGACGACGTAAGAGTGCCGGTTGCCCGTGCATACGGGCCGGCGGGTCCACCCGTTTGCCGCGTCGCCGTGCCAGTCCAGCCGGAGAGGGAGCCCGACTCGAAGTCGTGATTGGCAGGAGGCGTCCCAACCGGCCCCTGTCCAGCACCTGTGAAGTCGGCGTTTACGATGTCGGCCCGGGACATTCCGCTGAGCTGCGGGTCGGCGTGAACGAGCGGGCTGGGCGAAAAGCCAGGCCGGCCAATGAGAGCGGTTCCGAGCAGAATGAAGGCGACAACCAGTTTCCGGCGCATGTGAGAACGTCCGAGCGTGATGCTGCGCACCGTACGTCCCGGGCCCCGGTGGGTTTCGCCCCCCAACCGGGTAGAGTTTTCACCCGCAGCTAGGCCGGCCGGGTAACGTCGGCCGCGGCCGCGATGTAATCGGCCCACATGACGCGTGAGCCAGCCACCACACCCGGAGCTGCCAGGCCGTCGGTGATCCGGTGATGGCGCGAAGGTGCTTCACTTCGCTGCGTGCCGTCTCATAACCGATACGCACGCGGTTGGCAGCGCCCTGAATTGTCTGCTCGGAGGTCAGGGCCGTTAGGAATCGTGCACGGCGCGGGGTTATCTCTTCGAAGACGGCCCGCAGATGCTCACCTGCCCATGGGCTTCCGTCACCCGGACCCGCGTGTTCATGTTGCCAACTCATCCCGCCCTCGGACTCACTCGCTCAGCCGCCCGCTCATGACGGCTGCCAATGTGACCGCTCCCGCCATCAGCGTCAACAAGCGGCAGCAAAACCCGCGCATAACCACGGCTTCGCGGTCGCCCGCTGTGGGTACGCCGTCTTCGAGCCGGCGACAACGTTTCGGCCGTCGGTAATGGAGCGGGGCGAATGGCGTCCGAGGCCGACAGTCGCTTCTGCCCTGCGTCGCGCCCTCTCGCCCTCGTTCAAGAGCGGTCTTCCGGCGGCTGCCAGGGGCTACGCCGCGTGTGGATCCTAGCCCGAAGCCTTTACCCCCGGCAACGCCGCCAAAGGCTGTCTCGAAAGCACCCGGCCCTTTAGCCGAGCCGCACTTCGACGCTCGCGACGTGTTCGTGCGGGCCGACGGTCGACCCACTGACGGCGATCGCCCGCGTCTCGGCGAGCCCGAGCAGCAAGCTGAAGCCCTTTCCGTCCATCCAGGCGAGCGCCTGATCGCCGGTCAACCGCTTCCCTTCCTCGTTATCGACGCCGTTGCCGCCGATGAGCCGCTCCAGCCGCTCGACGCGGGCGCGCAGGTCCATGTCCTCTCCCTTCTCAGTGAAGTAGAGCCGGTTCTTGTCCACCGACTGGCCGCAGACCAGGGACGTGCCCTCAAACTGCTCGATGGCGACGTCGGCTGCGGTCCAGCCGCCGTAGGGGAGGCCGTCAACGTTCGGGTCGCCGTCGTACCAGCTATTCCAGAGCTTCCGGCCCTGGCGGGCGAAGGCGTCCGTGTCGGCCATGGATGGCCGCCAGAACCAGGCGCCCGAGTAGACATGGGCGAAGACGCCTGCTGCGGCGAAGGCGTCGAGGGCGCGCTGGACGTACGCGACCCGCTGCGCTGGCGTCCAGGTTCGGCCGTGCTCGGTGTCCTCGACGTCGAGCCACCACCGGGCCACGTACAGTCCGTCAAGCCGGCCGAGCGCCTCGTGCACCCACCACTCCGGGTCCGACTCGAACTCCAGGAAGGTGTACGCCTCCAGCCGCAGGCCAGCAGCGACCGCGGCCTCTGCCTGCTGCCGCGCCATCAGCCCGTACCCGCCGGGACCGCAGGCGACGATCACCGTCGCGATGTCGGCTGCCTTCATCGCCGCGGTCGCCGGGCGTGAACTCGCCGCCCCGGCTGGATACCTTGATGCAGCTCATGGAGCCGGGACAGGGGCAGCTCATTTGCCCCGGCGAATTGGTTGGCGAAGTTGCGATACTTTTGCAGGCAGGGGATTGCCTTCCACCTGTTATCGTCCGCGAGGGGGTTGCACGGGAGCTTGATTCGATCTCGGGAGCAGTTGAGCGCGCCTGGCCGGGCGACGGCCCATTGGGGCGCCCTTTGGCCCGCCGGGGTCGATGTATACGGGACCCGGGCGGTCACCGCGCTCCAGAGCGGCGGCTTTGTGCCGTTCGGAACCCCACCAGTGCGGGACAGAGGATCGATGGCAACGCGAAAAGCAGCGGCTCGATTCTGCGGCGCAACCCGGACGGCACGGAGGTCGAGACGTTCGCGTGGGGGCTGCGCAACCCGTATGGCGTGGCCTTCCACCCGGATGGCCGCCTCTTCGCGACGGAGCACGGCTCGGACGAACGTGGCAAGCGGCACATCGTGGGAGACCCCGACGACTTCTACGAGATACGCGAAGGAGCGTGGTACGGCTGGCCAGACTTCGCCTCGGGCATCAGGCTCGACGACCCACACTGGGGTGATGGGGGCCAGGGACGGGAGCCTGTCCTGGCGGAATTCCCGGACCCGAACCCTCCCCGCCCATTCCTGAGCTTTGAGCCGCACGCCGCCGCGAATGGTGTCGATTTCTGCCGGGACGAAGCGTTCGGCTTCGCCGGCGACGCGTTCGTCGCCCTGTTCGGCGACCTGGCTCCCGTAACCACGCCTCGCCTTGCGGGGCCGAAGGGCTTCAAGGTCGTCCGGGTTGAGATGCGTACGGGCCGAGTCCTGGATTTCGCCGTAAACAAGATCGAGGGGCCGGCCTCGAAGCTGCCGCACGATGGCTTCGAGCGGCCGTCGCACTGTGCCTTCGGGCCTGATGGATGCCTGTACGTGGTCGACTGGGGGGAGATCCAGATTGCGCCGGAGAAGGGCGGCATCCGGATGAAAGAAGGAACCGGGGCGCTGTGGCGAATCCGCCGGACCAGCGAAGCGCGAGGAGAGGTCCCCGCAGCACCAACGCGTGTGCCGCTCTACGCGATCTGGCTGGCAGCGCTGGCGGCCGCGGCGCTCGGCATGCTCTCCGCGATCGCGGCCGCGGTGGCGAGAAAGCGGCGGAAGTAGCGCGCACGGGTATCGCGGACGCGGAGGGCGGGCGGCGTGGGTTCCGCACTATGCCGGGCGAGGAGCGAAACGCAGGCGAGTCTGACGCCGGTGGAACGTGCGGGAGTGCCGGCCGCCCGATGAAGCCGCCGGTGCGGCCTTGGCTCAGACGGTGCGATCGGACGGACGGCGCGGCAGGCACGTAAATTCGCTTGACTTCCGATCAAACGATATGTTTGACTGACGCTCAAATGAAATTGGGGGCGCCCGTCATGAAACAAGAACGGGCCGGTGCCATCGCCGGTCTCGTGTTCGTCGTGCTGCTCGCTTTGGCCGGGGGCCTTGGCGGGAAGCCGCCGGCCGCCGGCGACCCTGCCAGCGAGATCACTGCCTACCTGGCGGGCCACCAGACGGAGCTCGAAGCGGGGGTTTGGCTCCTCGGGCTGGGTGTTGTCGCCCTCACATGGTGGTTCGGCGTTTTCTGGATGCGGAAGGTGAATGCGGAAGGCAGCACGCACCTGGCCGCGGTGTCGTTGATTGGCCTTGTCGTGGCGGGCCCCCTTGCCCTGGCATCCGCGGCCGTTTGGGCCACGGCGGCCAATCGCGTCGATGAGCTGGGTCCGAGCGCAGCGGGGTTCTATGTGCTCGGCGCGATGCTGCTGGGCGCGGAGGGCTTCGGGCTGGCCGCACACCTGGCGGCGAATATCCTCGCCGCGCGGACCGGCATGTTGCCATCCTGGCTTGTGGGAGCGGGGCTTCTTTCGGCGGCCGGCTTCCTCATCTCGGCCGTGCTCAGCGGGGCCGATTTCACGAGCAGCGGCCCGCTCGGGTTGGCGGCCTTCGTGCTCTGGTGCGCGTGGATCCTCGGGGTGAGCTACCAGCTTTGGACGGGCGAGCGTTCGATACCGCGGGCTCAACCAGGATGAACGGCCGGCCGGCACGCCAGCCCCGGATTGGCCAGCCGGGAGACCGGGGCGAGACCGGAGACCGCGGCGCCTCTCAAGGGCGGCGGTCCTACGACGGCACGAGCCGGGCGGAAGGCGCCGAGGGGACGCGGCGGCGCATCGCCGAGGCCGCGCTCGCCTTGTTCGAGGCGAAGGATTACGACCTCATCACCCTGGCGGAGATCGCGCGGGCTGCGGCTGTGTCTCATCAGACGGTGCTGAACCACTTCGAGAGCAAGGCGGGCGTGGTGCCGGCAGCCGCCGCGATCTTCAGCGAACGCATTCGCGCCCTGCAGTTCGAGACCACCGCGGGGGATGTCTCCTCCGTGGTGCGCACCACGTGCGCTCGCTACGAGCAGCTCGGCGACGTGAACATCCGCTGGGCATCCATGGAATCACGGCTCCCCGACATCGTCGCGCCAGCCCTTGCGGCCGCCCGCGCGAACTTCCAGGGCTGGCTGCTCGCGATGCTCGGGGAGCTGATGCCCGGTGCGAACCAACCGGAGGAGCGGACGCGGGTCTTGCTGGGGCTGCACGCCGCGCTCGAGGTGTTCACCTGGAAACTGTTCCGGCGGGACCTCGGGCTCAGCCAGGAACAGACGGAGCGGCAAATGACCGACCTGGTGCTGGGCGTGCTCGCACGCCATCGCCCGGCACAGCCGGCGATGAGGGGGGAGAACTGATGGCGCGCTACCTGTTTACGGAATGGGATGGCGGAGGCAGCCTGCCGCCGGAGCTGGCCGTCGTGCGCCAGCTGATCGCGGCCGGCCACTCCGTCAGCATGCTGGGCGATCCCGTAGCCGAGCCCGAAGCGCGCGCCGTGGGCGTCGAGGACTTCCGGCCGTGGGTGAACGCGCCACACCATGTCACGCGCCGGGCCGCCGACGACTACGTCCGGGACTGGGAGCTGCGCAATCCGCTCAGCGTGCTCACGAACTTCATGCAAACGGTGATGGTGGCGCCGGCGCCGCTGTTCGCCGCGGAAACCCTCGCCGTCATTGATGCGGTTCGGCCGGACGCCGTCGTATCGAGCTTCCCATTGTTCGGCGCGCTCATGGCCGCGGAAGTGCGGGGGCTGCCCAGTGCGGCTCTCGTTCCCAATGTCGTGTCGCTCCCCGCGAAGGGGATGCCCCCGTTCGGAAGCGGCTTCCTCCCCGCCAGGGGTCCGCTGGGACGCATCCGCGACCGGGGACTGAACGCGATTGTCGAGCGTCAATGGAACAGGGGCCTGGATTCGCTCAATCAGACCAGGGCAAGTCTCGCGCTTCCCCGGCTGCCCCGCTTGCTCGCGCAGTATGACCGGGCAGACCGCATCCTGGCGCTCACCGGGGCGGCCTTCGACTTCCCCGCGGAGCTGCCGGCCAACGTCCGTTATGTCGGCCCGCAGTTCGACGACCCGGGGTGGGTTGAGCCATGGACGCCACCTCCCGCGGACGGCCGCCCGCTGGTGCTCGTGGCCATGAGTACGACGTTCATGGACCACGTCGACCAGCTGCAACGAGCGGTCACGGCGCTCGGGTCGCTCGACGTTCGGGGGTTGGTGACGACCGGCCCGGCGGTTGACCCTGGCGAGATCGTGGCCCCGGCGAACGTGGAGGTCGTGCGGTCTGCTCCGCACCGGGCCGTGCTCGCCCACGCGGACCTGGTGCTGACGCATGGCGGCCATGGCACGGTGGTGAAGGCGCTCGTGGCCGGGGTTCCCATCGTCTGCATGCCCACGGGCCGGGATCAGCCGGATAACGCGGCGCGGCTGACGCATCGCGGCGCCGGCATCAAGGTTTCGAAGAACGCCCCGCCGGCGAAGATCGCGGCGGCGGTGCGGAAGGTCCTGGACGACGCCTCGTTTCGCGTCGCCGCCGCCCGGCTGGGCAGGCTTCTGCAGGACGAGGCGGACAGCGGGGCAGCGGTGGCCGAACTCGAGGCGCTCGCGAGCGGGCGGGTGGCCGGGCGTGCATGAACGGCGAACCACGGTGGCGACGGCCGCGAAGGAACACCACGCTGCGCGGCCGGAGATGCTATGGCACTGGTTCGCGTGCACAACTTCGCGGTCTCGCTCGATGGCTTCGGTACGGGCGAGGGGCTTTCGCTTGAGTCCCCGTTCGGGCACGCGGCGGGGACGTCTCCATGAGTGGATGATGGCAAGCGCCACTGGCATTCGATCGTGGGCGAGCCCGGTGGCGGCGTCGGCATCGACCACGCGTTCGCCGAGCAGCACGGGCCCGGAATTGGGGCGGAGAGCATGGGCCGGGCAAGTTCGGCCCGCCGCAGGGTGGCCCATGGGCCGGCCCGGGGCCGGAGATGCATGGCGTGGCTGCGCGAGCACTTCGCCGCCGAGGTTTCAATCCGCTCCGGCCCGGGGGGCCGGAGATGCCCGTTCGACGTGGCCGCCGTAGCGGACGCGGCGAGGTTTCAATCCGCTCCGGCCCCGGGGGGCCGGAGATGCCTGGGATCTGGCACAGACGACCAAAACCACCGGAGATGTTTCAATCCGCTCCGGCCCCGGGGGGCCGGAGATGCCTGCGCGGCATCATCGCCGAGCGCAAGGATGACGCCGTTTCAATCCGCTCCGGCCCCGGGGGGCCGGAGATGCCACGGAGGGATGGCTCAGCCGCGTCGTCAGCGGCGTGTTTCAATCCGCTCCGGCCCCGGGGGGCCGGAGATGC
>JAYRRO010000241.1:0-3519 GCA_041910095.1 Dehalococcoidia bacterium | reverse complement strand
GCCGTGGCCGTCTTGGAGCAGCCCTTCGCACTGCCCATGGAGGCGCGCCAAACGACACTCGCGATCGGCCGCAACGCCGGGATCATCGAGGGCATGCTGGCCGCGCTCGGCATCCCCTACGAGAGCATCCGCCCCGACAAGTGGAAGCCCGCGATGGGGTTGCCCAAGGGCGCGCTCAAGGACGCCAGCCGGGCGCGGGCGATGGCGCTCTTCCCGGCGCTGGCGGAGCGGCTGAGCCGCAAGAAGGACGATGGCCGGGCGGAGGCGTTGCTGTTGGCCGAATGGCGAAGGAGGCAGGGATGAACGCCCTCGAATTCGCCTGCCCACCGGGATTGGAACGCAGCGGGCGAGCTGGTCGACGCTCCCGCCCAGCGGAGGCTCATGTGAAGGACTACACGGCGGCTCCCCGGAGCCACATGACCGACCAGGAGAGGGCCGAAATTGGAGCCCGAGCACTCAAGGAATTCCAGCGATTCGTTGCCGCCCGGCATCTCGCCGAGCCGGGGGAACGGGTGGATGCTCGTGATCCGGGACATCGCCCGGGCGACCGACCGGCGAACGTCGATCGCGGCGATCGTCCCGGTGACGGCGATCGGGGACACCGCCCATATCCTCCGCGTGGGAGCAACCCCGAGGAGAACCACTGGCCGCACCCCACGAGCCCATCGGCCACCCTCTGCGGACAGTACGCAGCAGAGCTTCTGGTGGACCGGCGACGAACCGTGAACTGCGAGCGGTGCATCGGCGCTCAGCGGCACATCGAGGCGACGCGAACGCCCGCCGTCCCTGCGTGGGTAGGACGGCGCTTGCCGCCCGATGTGCGCGCGTGGATGGAGTCGCAGGGTGTGCGGTTCGAACCGTGGGGCCGGGGGAAGCGGCAATGAGCGCCCCCGCCCTCCCCACCATCTGCCCGCGCTGCCTGCGCCGCCTCGTGCGCAACCACGACGAGCTGGTGTGTCTCACGCACGGGCAGGTGTTCGAGCCTATCCGCGCGTGGGAGACGGCGGCGGCGGTCGGGGTTACCGCGCGCGGCGGAGAGCAGAAGCGCGTGCGAGGGATGTCGCCCACGGCCGTCCCGTGGACCAACGAGGAGCGCGAGCTGTGGCGTCGCGCAGAGGCGGGCGAGGAGTTCGCGCCGCCCGAACCCAAGGAGGAAGAGCCCATGTCTGAATTCGCCCCGAAGAGCGCCGATGACCTCGGCGGCCCCGCCCTGGCGCGGCTGCGCGAGCTCGCGGCACAAGTCGAGAAGGCCGAGGCACTGGCGCGAAGCCTCCGCGACGAGGCCGTGCGCTTCGTCGCGGTGCTGGACCTGCTGGGCGTCGATTTCCCCGAGCAGCTCCGCGTGGCGGCCCGCGCGAAGGCTTCGCCGCTGTCGAAGACGAAGACGCCCGTGCCAGAGGGCGACCGCTGGGCCTGCGCGTGCGGGTTCAGGTCGGTGGGGCGCTATCCGGGCGGACATCCTGCGAAGTGCCCGCTCAAGCGGGTGGCGGCATGACGGGTTACATCGACTTCACCATGACGCCGATCGAAGAGGCTGGCTGGGTCTCTTTGATGCGGGCGGGAGTGCGCGTCCAGGACGGTAACGATCACGCCCGCACGCGCGACGTGTGGGCCCAGGCACTGGCGGACGCCGGGGCCGCCGCCCCCGCACTCGTTGCCCAGGTTGAACGCCAACGCGCGGAGATGCAGGCGTACCGGCCGTGCGTGTGGTGCGCGCGCCCGACGGCGACGGCGTTCTCATTCGACATGGATTTGCCGTTGGTTGGTGCGTGCGACTACATCCACCTGCAAACGTGGCTGCTCATCGAGACCTCGCGCACGCAGAGGCATCCGATGGCCGAGGGAGTCCCGTGAGCGCACCAGCACCGCTACAATCGCCTCCGCGCGGGCCCGCCGCACTATCACCACTGATGATGGTGCTCCGTGTCAGCGGCGTGCTGTTCACCCCATCCGAACTCGCGGCGTGAAATTCAGCCTTCTTATATAGGGACATGCTTCAGGCTGCGCGCATGAGTGGTGTAGCAGTAGCACGCCCTATATATAGATTCGAAAACGGCCCTTTGGTGCTAAACGGCTACCGTGCGAGCGCAGATGGCCGCTGAGCGCCCCGTACCAGCGGGCGCAGGCGTGGCACTGGATGCGGCTGCCGTCGGCGCTGGCGACCAGCTCGCCGAGGGGAGGCAGGTCCGGCAATCCCGGCTGGGGAAGCCCCTGGCGCACACGTCCGGGGCGCTTGCGCTGGTTGGCTTCGTACTCTCGCTGGTAGGCCCGGCGGCAGGCGGGGCGCATGCAGAAGCGCCCACCCCGGATCGCGGTGATGGGCGCTTCGCAGTTCGTGCAGGTGCTCACTGCTGTTCGGCCCACCAGCGTTCGATGGCGTCCGCCACGGCGAGGCACTGGAACGGGCTCAGGGTGCGTAGGCGGCCGCTCAGGTCCGCGGGGTCGATGCCCCACTTCGTGCCGTACTCGGGCTCCGCGTCCTCGACCTCGGCCCAGAGCAGGCGGGCGGTGGTCACATCGATGAACGTCCCCCTGAGGATGTCGCGCAGGTAGTTCCACTCTGGCTCGCTGAGCGAGATCTCGCGGAGGGCGGTATCGAGGGACTGGTAGTACCGCTCGAGGTCGCGTTGGGCGGTGGCGCCGGGGGAGTACGCCTCGCCATCGGGGGCGGCGAACCGGGCGGCGAGGGTGGGTGAGCTGGCGCGGAATGAGATTCGGGGCGACGTGGCCATGTGGATTCTCCTGTGCAAAGGTGATGCCCCCGGGGGTGAGCCCGGGGGCTGGTGGCGATGGCTGGTCAGGGCTGGCTAGTCCGAGATCCTCATACCGGGGAGCAACTGGGAGTCGAGGTACTCGCGCGCCTGAATCCGCGTGGGGGCCTCCACGTACACGGTGTCGAACTCCCTCTGGGGGTCAGCGCCGCCGCCCAGAATGCGGTCGTCGTCGCTTTCGCACCACCCCTCCCAGTCGGAGTCCGCCATGCGCCGGATATCGATGGTGAAGCTGTGCCACGCGTTGTGGCGCCCGGCGCGGGTGTCCACCCACTCGCAGCCCAGGGCGTGGTCGCCCTCGAGCGCGGCCCATGCCTCGTCATCATCGGCCACGGGCACAGCATCGATGGGTTCGATCCCCGCATTGCAGTAGGCGCAGATGAGGGTTTGGTAGAGCACCTCCGTGTCGCCCGCGCCGCGAACGCCGTAGATGGTGTCCGCCCACTCGCCGCCGAGCGCGCGGAGGGAGCGGATGGCCTCGAGGGCCTCATCGATGGTGGCAAACGTGTTCTCGGCGCCGACGTAGTCGGTGGTCCAGCCGTGGGCTTCGAGGGTGACGATCTCGAACGTGGAATCGGTGCAGTAGGTGGTCGACATGGTGGACTCCTTTCGCGGGCGGCCCTTCGGCCAGCCTGATGGGCGGCGCTTGCTGAGGATTTCGAATTCGGCAGGGGTGAAGACGATCATCCGGGGGTTGAGGCGGGCGCCGACGTTGGCGGCGGCGGCGCGGGTTCGTACCTGGCGGGGG
>JAYRRO010000240.1:0-7142 GCA_041910095.1 Dehalococcoidia bacterium | reverse complement strand
CAGCTCATCCTCAAGAAGGGCTGATCGAGAAGCTGTTAGCTGTTAGCTGATAGCGAACGCCAGCGAATGTGCGAACGGCGCCGGGAGACCGGCGCCGTTCCACACAACGCCCGTTGCGTCCAACCAAACGCCGTTCGCCATACACAAGCTCGCGGGTGGCTTCGCCCGCGACGGGGCACCCCGTTTCTCTCTCCTCCTGGCTCTTTTCTCTCGTCGCCCCCGTACGATGGTCGCGAACCATGACGCCTTCGCCACCTCGCCGCCCTTCGCCGCGCATTACCACGCTCGCCCGGTATGCCCTTTCCCTGCCCGAACGCGCCATCCGCGCGGTCACGGCGGCCGTCGCCGGCTGCGTCCACGAGACCGGGCAGCTGGTCCTCCCCCGCTTCGTACGCCGCAGCCGCCTGTACGAAGTCACCGCGCGCAACGCCCTGCGCATCGCCATCGAACTCATCGGCGGCGTGGAGGGCGCGAGCACCCGCGATGGCACCCCCGGCGCCCCCGGCGCGGGCCGCCTCGCGGTGAAGAAGGCGGCAGGGAACGCGGTCGAGCTCGGCTCCATCGCCGCCTTCGGCTTCTCGCCCCTCTGGCTGCTGGCCGCCGCTTCGGACCTCCTGAACGGATCCCGCGTCTATCTCCAGGCACTCGAGGACGAGCTTGCCGCCGCCGGCTACCTGCCGCCGGACACGCACTTCGACTCGGTCGACCAGCTCCTCGGGGCGATCCAGGGCGCGACCGGCACCACCGCGAGCACCATCGACACGCCGCCCATCGAACTCGCCGAGCTGCGTACCTCCATCGCCGAGCTGCGCGACAACATCACCGCGCTGCCCACTCCGGGCGAACTCGCCGCCCTGTTCAACGGCCTCGTGCGGATGGCGCGCGCCGAGAACCGCAGCCTGCTGGAGGTTTCGTCGGGCGTTGGGCTGGCGTTCCTCACGTCCGCGCGGCAGGTATCGAGCCGCCACCTCATCGCCCCCTACCGGGAGGACTGGAAACCCCTTCGAGCGGAGGGCTTCGGCGCCTACGCCGCGCGCGTTGCCCGCCCCTACCGGCGCGCCGTGACGGGCCACTTCGAACCCGGCCGCCGCACCTGGACCGAGCGCGCCTTCGATTGGAGCCGCGCCCATCTCCCGCCGCCGTGGGGCCGCCCCCGCACGTAGCAGCCCGCGGTTCGCGATCGTTCGCCGCTGTCCCGAGGCCGTCGTAGACTCCCCGGCGTGACGGCCACCTTCGAGGAGGAGTTCGCGGCCTGGCTCGCCGCGCTGGGCGAAGCGGGCGAGGGCCGCCGCCTGGTGCGCCGCGGCTCCCGCGAAATCCTCGTCTCCAAGCTCGAACCCGAAGTCCTCGCCCGCGTGCAGCAGACGATGCTCGGGCTCACGGACCTGCTCTCACCCGGGGCCGTGCGCGAACGGTACGCCGCCGTCGCCGCGCGTGAGCCTGGCATCCTCCGCGTCACCGCCTGGCGTCTCGCCATCCGCGAGCTGCTCGCGAAGGCGGACCTTTCGCCCGCCGCCCGCAACGAGGCCGAGGCCGGCACCGACTCCGTGGCGGCGCTGCTCGATACCGTGCTCTGGTCGGCGCCCGTGGCGAATGAGCCGTTCACGCCCTCCGGCGGTGAACGCGAGGCCTACGACGACGCGCGCGCGCGCATGGGCGGCGACGCTCCAATCTTCACCCGCTACTACGGCGAGTTCGCCGGCCTGCCCGTGATGAACCACTGCCCGGGCGCGCCCATCGCCCGCAAGCTCCTCGCCGAAGGCTGGGCGCTCTGCACCGGGGAAGCCCTCGGGTAGCGCGAGACGGCCGCCCGGCGGTAGCGTGGGCGCGTGGCACTCCCCGATGGAATCGAAGTCCTGCCGTTCGCTGCTCCCCCGGCGGCGTCCGTCGTCGTGCCGGGGTCCAAGAGCATCACCAACCGCGCGCTCGCGCTCGCCGCGATGGCGCGCGGCCGCGTCGTCCTCGAGGGCGCGCTCTGGAGCGACGACACCCGCTACATGTGCGAGGCCCTGCGCGCGCTCGGCTTCGCCATCGAGGTCGAACTCGACGCCGCGGAGCCCGCGAACCGGCGAATCACCGTCGAAGGGCGCGGCGGCGAAATCCCCCGCGGCGGGACGGCTGCCGCGCCGCTCGAACTGTTCGTCGGCAACGCCGGCACCGCTGCGCGCTTCCTCACCGCACTCGTCGCGCTCGGGCCGGGGGTGTACCGCATCGTGGGCACGGATCGCATGCGCGAACGCCCGCAGGCGCCCCTCATCGAGGCCCTGCGTGCGCTCGGCTATCGCGTCGATGCCCCCGGGAACTGCCTGCCGGCGGTGGTCCACGGTGGCGAACCGCGCCGCGGCCATGTCGCCGTCTCCGCCGCCGAAAGCTCGCAGTTCGCCTCCGCCCTGCTGCTCGCGGGCCACCGCGACGGGTGGTCAGTCGAGGTCACCGGCGCGGATGCCGACGAAGCGCCCTACATCGAGATGACGCGCCGCATGCTCGCCGCTTTCCCCCACGAGGGCGGCGCCTTCGCGGTCGAACCGGACGCTTCGAGCGCGAGCTACATCTGGGGCGCGGCATGGATCGCCGCGCGCGACCGCGGGCCCGGCTGGCGCGATGCCACGGAGGTGCGCGTCGCGAACTGGCCCGAGAGCGGCTGGCAGGTCGATGCCCGCTTCCCGGGCTTCCTCCCCCTTCCGCCGGCGGTATCGCGCGAACGCGACCTCGGCGACAGCATCATGACCGCGATCGCGCTCGCCCCGCTCGCCGATCGGCCCGTTCGCTTCGATGACCTTGGCCGCTTGCGCGTGCAGGAGTGCGAACGCGTCGCCGCCCTGCGCACGGAGCTGACGAAGTGTGGTGCGCGCGTCACCGAGGAGGGCGATAGCCTGCTCATCGAGCCCGGCCCGCTGCACGGCGCCGACATCGAGACGTACAACGACCACCGCATGGCGATGGCGATGGCCACGCTCGGACTCGCCGTGCCGGGCGTCCGCATCCTCGACCCCGGGTGCGTCGCGAAGACCTTCCCGAACTTCTGGCAAAAGCTTGCGCTCCCCGGACCGGCCGGCCTCGGGGTGACGGTGCTCGATGGCTCCGGCACGCGCCTGGAACCGCCCGCGCTCTTCGACGCGTAGCCCGCTCGCGTGCTGCGCCACGCCCCCCGATGATGCGCCGATGGACCTCGCCGAGGCGGTCGCCATCTTCGCGTTCGTCGCCACGGCCTCGGCCACGCAGGCCCTCTCCGGGTTCGGGTTCTCGCTGCTGTTGGTGCCACCGCTCGCGCTCGTGCTCGGCCCGCGCGAAGCCGTCGTGCTCGCGAACCTGCTCGGCCCGGGGATGAATGGGATCATGGTCTGGCGGCTGTGGCACGCGGTCCGCTGGCGCACGAGCGCCGTCCTCCTGGCCGCCGCGGCAGCGGGGATGCCCGTCGGCCTGCTCGTGTTGCTTGTGGTCGATGCGCGGCCGATGCGCGTGGTCATCGCGGTGACCGTGCTCGTCTCGACCTTCGCGCTCTGGCGGGGATTCGCGATTCGCGGGCGCAGCCTCGCGGGCGACCTCGCCGCCGGGTTCACCAGCGGCGTCCTGAACACCAGCACGAGCATGTCCGGCCCGCCCGTGGTGCTCTACCTGCAGGGCCGGGCCCTCCCGCCCGACGAGTTCCGCGCGACCCTGGCCGGGTTCTTCCTCGCGAGCTCGTTCGTCGCCGTCGCCCTCTTCGTGATCGGCGGGCAGATCCACGCACGCACCTTCGCGCAGGTCTCGGTGGCGGCGGCAGGTCTGGTGGCGGGCTACGCCGTGGGCGCGATGGTCTACCGGCGCATCCCCGTCACCCACTTCCGCGGCATCGTCATGCTCGTGCTCGTCGCGAGCGCCCTGCTCTCGCTCGCAACAGCCCTGCTGTAGGCGAAGCCCCCCGGCTAGCGGCCCGTGAACTTCGCCGGCCGGTTCTCGAGGAACGACATCCGCCCTTCCCGCGAATCCTCCGAGCCGGTGGTGATGCGCTGGAGGTACTCCTCCATCTCGATCTGCTCATCGAGGCGGCGGCTCCAGCCTTCGCGCACCAGCCGCTTGTCGAGCTCGATCGCCATCGACGGGCCTGTCGCGAACGACCGTGCGAGCTCGGTCACGCGGTCGACGAAGCGGTCCGCGGGGACGACTTCGCTCACGAGGCCGATGCGCAGCGCCTCCTCGGCATCGACCAGGCGGCCGCTGTAGAGCATCTCCAGGGCGCGCGCCTCGCCGACGATGCGCGGCAGGAACCAGGTCGAGCCCGTGTCCGCGACGATGCCGCGGCGCGAGAAGATCGCGCTCAGCCGCGCGCCCTCCTTCGCGATGCGCATGTCGCACGCCAGCGCCAGCGAGAAACCCGCCCCCGCCGCGACGCCGTTCACCGCGGCGATCGTGGGCTTGATGCAGTGGTACACCGTCGCCGTCGCCTTGAACCGGCTGCGGTACTTGAGCGCGCGTCCCGTGTACGGCCGGGGGTGCCAGTCGGCTTCCGTCGTCGTGTTCGTGAGGTCGGTGCCCGAGCTGAAGCCCCGCCCTTCGCCGATGAAGACGAGGCACTTCACCTCATCATCGTTGTTCGCCTGGTCGACGACGGACTCGATCTCGGCCCACGCACCCCACGTGAGCGCATTCAGCTTCTCCGGCTGGTCCAACGTCACCCAGCCGACGTTCTCGACGATCTCGTAGCGGATGTTCTCCATCGGTTAGAAAAAAGAGGAAGGAGAAAGGAGAAAAGGGGGGACAACCCCGTGTCACCATTCGCGGCCTCTTTT
Source organism: Dehalococcoidia bacterium (assembly GCA_041910095.1). Classification (GTDB taxonomy): domain Bacteria; phylum Chloroflexota; class Dehalococcoidia; order Tepidiformales; family Tepidiformaceae; genus Amarobacillus. Next base: position 2,373 of record JAYRRO010000240.1, on the reverse strand, counting down.
CGCGCCTCCTTTCCTCTTTTCTCTTGTCGCTTTTCTCTTCTACTCGCCTTTGAAGACGGGCGAGCGCTTTTCGAGGAAGGCGCGCCGCGCTTCCTTGCCGTCCTCGCTTCCGAACGCACGGCCGATCGACACGAGCTCGTAGCGCAGGTGCCCTTCGAGGTCGATGGTCGTGGTGGCGTTGCGCACCACGCGCTTGGTCAGCTTGGCCGTGATCGGCGAAAGCTTCGTCAGCGAATCCAGGTACTCCGCGAAACGCGCCTCGAACTTATCGTCGTCCACCACTTCGCCGACGAGGCCGAGGGCGAGCGCCTCATCGCCTTCGACGGTGCGGTTTTCGAGCAGGAAGCGCATCGCCTTTTCGTAGCCCATGGCCTGCGGGAGGGTGTAGCTGAGGCCGCCATCCGGTGAGCCGCCGATGCGCGGGTAGCCCGCCATCAGCCGCGCGCCGCGCTTCATGATGCGCATGTCCGCGCCCATCGCCAGCGAGAGGCCCGCGCCCACGGCCACGCCGTTGATGCCCGCCACGACCGGCTTGTCCGTGCCCTTGCGCGGCCCGAGGAGCATGCGGCTCACCCACCCCAGTTCGTCCAGCTGGCGGTCGCGCGGCGTCATCCGCGCCAGGTCGTTGCTGCGCGGCCCGCCACTCAGGTCGAGCCCGGCGCAGAAGGCGCGGCCCGTGCCCGTGACACCAATGACCCAGATGTTGTCATCGGCGGCGGCATCCTCGAGCGCGTTCACCACGCCCCAGGAAAGCTCGTCGTTGAGCGCGTTCATGACTTCCGGACGATTGAGCTGGATGATGCGGACGTGCCCGCTATCGGTAACGGTGACGGCTGACATGGAGATTCCTACCTCTGTTGGAAAGTCGTGCGTGTGGCGTGCATCGTGGCGAAGCGGGTTCGTATTCGCAACTAACACACCGGCGGGGCGGCGGCGCCGCCGTGCGTCACTGCGCCAGGCGGACCATCATCTTCCCCGTGTTCACGCCGTTCAGCATGCCGATGATCGCCGCGCCCGCGTTCTCGATGCCTTCGTAGAAGGTCTCCTGGTACTTCACCCGCCCGCTCTTCACCCACGCCGTCATCTCCTCGTCGAAGCGCGGCTTCAGCTCCGGGAAGTCCGTCGCCACGAAGCCGCGGATGGTGATACGGCCGTAGATGATGTTCGAAAGCGTGGTCACGGGGTCCGAAATCGCCCCGAAGTTGTTGTAGGCCGAGATCATGCCGCACACGGGGATGCGCCCGAGCACGTTCATGCGCGGCAGGGCGGCGTTCAGGTGGGCGCCGCCGACGTTATCGAAGTAGACATCGATGCCGCGCGGCGCCGCCGCCTTCAGCGCCGTGCGAATCGGGTCCTTCTTGTAGTTGATGGCGACATCGATGCCCAGGTCCTCCGTCAGCCAGCGGCACTTCTCGTCCGAACCGGTGCTGCCGATGACGTAGCAATCGTGGATTTTCGCCACCTGCACCGCGACCGAGCCCACCGACCCCGCCGCCGTGGACACGAACACCTGCTCGCCGTCCTTCATCTGCCCGATGGCGAGGAGCCCGCCATAGGCCACGAACCCGGAGCCGCCCAGCACGTGCATGTACACCGAAGGCGGCAACGCCGGGTCGACGTTCAGCTTGCGAACGCCGCGCCCCTCCGTGTTCACGAACTCGCGGAAGGAGGCGCCATGCATCACGTAGTCGCCCTCCGCGAAATCCGGGTTGAGCGACTGCACCACGCGGCCGATGGCACTGCCCGACATCGGCTCGTTCAGCGGCTGCCCCGCCGAAAGCCGCGGCCGCATCGCCGGGTCGATGGAAAGGAGCAGGTTCTGGACGCGGAGCTGGCCGGCGGTGATATCCGGCAGCGCCGTGTCCACCACGCCGAAATCCTCCGGCACGGGCATGCCCTCGGGGCGCCGAATGAGATGGACTTCGCGGCTGGTGCTGGGCATGGTTGGCCTCCGGCTTCGGGTTGGGCGAAGGATACGGGGGTTCGCGCCAACTCGCTCGCAACGGGGGCGTCTTGACCCCGGTAAGGGAACCTTCGCGCGGCCCGCGGCGTTTCCATGAGTATGAAGCGTTCGATTTTGCCCTTCGCGGCGGTGCCCCTGCTCGCGCTCGTGTTCGCCATGGTGGCGTGTGGCGGCGACAAGAAGGCCCCCGCCGCGACGGCTACACCCGCCGCCAGCGCCAGCGCCGAAGCCACGAGCACCACGACGGCTTCGCCCACGACGACGGCGACGCCGGTGCCCGAAGTCATCGACAACGTCGAGGTGAAGCCGCTCACGGTGGGCGATCCCGTCGACCTGCCGAAGGGCGTCCTCTTCTACGTCATCTCCCAGTGCCAGGCGTGCGACGTGCCTCCCGTGGGCGTCGACCGCGT
>JAYRRO010000239.1:0-16578 GCA_041910095.1 Dehalococcoidia bacterium | reverse complement strand
GACCATCACCGAAGAGCAGTTCATCAACAGTACCGGCTACCTGATTTCGAAGGCCGAAGGCTGGCCGAAGGGCTACATGTGCACCGCCGTCGATGCCAACGACGGCACCTTCATCGCCTGGAGCGGGCAGGAAGGCGTCACACTCGGCGCCGCCGTCGCCTCCAGCTGCAGCGTCCCCGGCGTCTATCCGCCCATCACCATCGGCGGCCGCCGCTACATGGACGGCGGCATGCGGTCGGGCACGAACGCCGACCTCGCGAAGGGCCACGACCGCGTCGTCGTCATCGCCGTCTCGGTCGGCGGCAGCGGCGAAGGCCCGCAGGCCGCGATGGCCGAACTCACCCGCCGGCGCCTCGAAGCCGAGCTCGAGACCATCCGCAAGGCGGGCGGGCAGGTCGAGCTCGTGACCCCGGACGCGGGCTGCGCGGCCGCCTTCGGCGTCAACCTCATGGATTTCACCCGTCGCGGCCCCGTCGCCGTCGAGGGGGTGCGCCAGGGCCGCGAACTCGCCGAACGTCTGCGCGGCTTCTGGAACGTCTAGCACGGACGGCGTTCGCGGCGGACACAAAGGGGGAAATCATGCGGTACGAAGGGAAGGTCGCCGTCGTCACCGGCGCGGCGGGCGGCATCGGGAAGCAGGCGTGTTTGCGCTTCGCCTCGGAAGGCGCGAAGGTCGTCGCCGTCGACCTGGCGAGCAGCCCGCTCGACGAGGTGGTGTCGGAGGTGAAGGCCGCCGGCGGCGTCGCGATCGCCGTCCCCTGCGATGTCACGCAGGCGGCGCAGGTTGAGAACTACGCACGCGTCGCGAAGGCCACCTTCGGCCGCATCGATGCCTTCTTCAACAACGCCGGCATCGAAGGCTGGGTCGGCCCGAGCCTGGATTACCCCGAGGAGATCTTCGACAAAGTCCTGGCCGTGAACGTGAAGGGCGTCTGGCTGGGGATGAAATACGTCGTCCCCGTCATGCGCGAACAGGGCGGCGGCGCGATCGTCAACACCGCCTCCGTGGCCGGGCTCAGCGGCACGCCCACGATCATCGCCTATGGCGCGAGCAAGCACGCCGTGATCGGCCTCTCCAAGAGCGCCGCGCTCGAATTCGGCGCCGACAAGGTCCGCGTGAACGCCGTCTGCCCGTCGCCCATCGAGACGCGCATGATGCGGTCGCTCGAACGCGGCATCAACCCGGACCACCCGGAGGCGGTGAAGCGGATGATGGCGGCGAACATCCCCCTCGGGCGGTATGGCGAACCGGACGAAGTGGCCGCCCTCGTGGCCTTCCTCTGCAGCGACGACGCGAAGTTCATCAGCGGCGGCGTCTACACGATCGACGGCGGCAGCCGGGCGCGGTAGGCGCGAATATCCCGGCGGACGCGATGGGGGCGCAACGCCCGCCCCCCGCCGCCGCATTCCGCTTTCTGGCGGGCGCTCCTATACTCGAAGAAAGCTCCCTTGCGATGCAGTCGCGCCCGGGGAGCGTGGAGGATCCTCGTGAAGAAGTTCCTGGGCATCTTCGCGCTGCTGGGCGGGCTCGCCGCCGCCCTCATGTTCTGGCGCCGCCGCCAGGAAGACGACGAATTCCTGGACGAAGAGCTGGAGTAACCCAGCCCGTCCCGCGCGCGGCCTGCCGCCCCGGCGCCGCGCCATCCCACTTCCATCGCACGTTGGAAAAGTCCGTTGCGGCGCCCGCGGCGGCGTGGTCCACTGCTCGCCACATGGCCTGGACCGATATCACCGTCCCCATCCGCCCCGGCATGCCGCTCTTCGAAGGCGACCCGGCGCTCGTGCTCGCGCGCGTCTCGGACCTTGCCGAAGGCGGCATCTGCACCCTCGGCCGCATCGAAGCGACGCTCCACCTCGGAACGCACATCGACGCGCCGTGCCACTTCGTCCCCGGCGCCGGCGGCGTCGACGAGACGCCGCTCGATTGCCTGGTCGGCCCCGCCTGGGTGGTCGAGGCGCGCACCATCGACCGCCATATCGACGCCGCGATGCTCGACCAGTTCGAAATCCCGCCCGGGGCCGAGCGGCTCCTCTTCAAGACCCCCAACTCGGAACTGTGGGCCCAGCCTGGCTTCACGCGGGAGTACCTCGCCTTCACCGAGGACGCCGCCGAGGCGCTCGCGGCACGCGGCGTGCGGCTCGTTGGCATCGACTACCTCTCCGTCGCGCCGTTCGATGACCCCGCGCCCGCGCACCGTGCCTTCCTCGGCGGCGGTGTCGTCGTGCTCGAAGGGATCGACCTGCGGGGCGTGGAGCCCGGCGGATACGACCTCGTCTGCCTGCCGCTGCTCATCGAAGGGGCCGATGGCGCCCCCTGCCGCGCACTCCTGCGCGAACGCGACGACGCGGGCTAGGACTCGCCGGAGGAACGGATGACCGGCCAGCCGCCGAAGGACACCGCCGAGTTGCTCGCCTGGATGGACAACGGCTGGCGTGCGCTCAACGCCGAGCTTGATCGGCTGGCGGGGACGTCCGCCGAACGGCTGCGCGACCACGAGGGCTGGACCATCGCGGACCACCTCGTGCACCTCGCCGCGTGGGAACGGTCCGCGCTCGCGGTGCTGCGGCGCCAGCCGCGGTACGAAGGACTGGGCATCCCCCGCGACGCCTGGGAGAGCGGAGACGAGGACGCGATCAACGCACGCGTGCACGCGCTCCACGATGGCATCAGCTTCGCCGCCGCGCGCGCGATGCTCGATGGGGCGCACGCGGAAACTGTGGCGGCCGTGGTGGCGATGCCCATCGACGAGCTCCTGAAGCCGGTCGACCACTACCTCCCGGGCGACCCCGCCGGCCCGGACCTGCGCCCTGCCGGACGCGTCGTGTTCGCGAACTCGGGGCAGCACTTCAGCGAGCACCTGGGCTGGATTCGCGCTTTCGCGGGGTAGGCGAGAGAAAAGAGAAACGAGGAAAGAGAAAAGAGATAACTCCGCCGGGGGAGCCTGCTTCCCGCACGGGGCCGCCCCTGGGAAAAGGGAACCGGGAACTGGGAACTCGCGAACCGCGATCAGCGATTCGCCAGCACCGCCGCTTCGTACGCTTCCTTGCCGAAGCCCACGCCCTCGTTCGGGCGGGAGCGCGAACGGCGCCGGGCGATGGCGTCGTCGTACATCGCCGCGACCTGCAGCGCGATGTTCCGCCAGCGGAAGCGCTCCACCGATGCGCGCGCGGCGCGGCTGAAGTTCGCCCGCAACTCCGGGTTGTGCAGCAGCACTTCCAGCTTCTCCGCGAACGGCTCGGGGCAGCGCCAGGGGATGAGGTACCCGGTCATCCCTTCGACCACCGTCGAGACCAGCCCGCCCACGCGCGAGGCCACCACCGGCGTGCCGCAGGCCATCGCCTCGACCGCCACGAGCCCGAAGCTTTCGTAGTAGCTCGGCACCACGCAGATATCGGCGGCGCTGTAGTAGATGGGCAGCCGGTCGTGAGCCACGGGGCCTTCGAAGCGCACGCTCGCCGCCACGCCCGCCTCCTCGGCCTGCCGTTGCAGCTCCGCGCGCAGCGCCGAGGCACGGTCGTCGCCACCGACAATGAGGAGCGTCACGCCCGGCTCCTCCAGCTCGGCGAGGGCGGAGATGAGGATATCGACGCCCTTCAGCTTCTCCAGGCGGCCGACCCAGAGGAGCACCGGCGCATCCGGAGCGAGCCCGAGCTTCGCGCGGCAGTCCTCACGATTGAGCGGCTGGAAGAGGTTGAGATCGACCCCGCAGGGTATGGTGCGCATGCGGGCGGGGTCGGCCCCGTAGTACATCTCCAGCAGCTGCCGCTCGTGGGGGCTGGCGGTCACGATGGCGTCAGCGCGGCGGGCGATGCCGCGCTCGGCGCGGATGCGGTCCTTCGGTTCTTCCTCGCTGATGCGCGCGCGATTCTTGACTTCGCCCAGGGTGTGGAACATCACCGCGTGAGGCACCCGCAGGCGCCGCGCGAGCACGCCCCCCGGGCGGCCGCTCTGCCAGTAATGGCTGTGGACGATGTCGTAGCCGCGGCCTTCGCGCGCGGTGAAGCGCTGGAGTTCGTCCGCGAATGCGCCGAGATAGCCCGCGATCGCTTCCTTCTCGATGGGCGCGGCGGGGCCGGCGGGGATGCGCACGATGCGGAGGTTCCGTTCGACCTGCTGGACGAGGGGTACATCGCCATCGAGCCGCGTGATCATGTCGACCTCGTACCCGAGCGCGGCCAGTTCGCGCGAGAGCTCGAGCACGTAGACGTTCATGCCCCCCGTTTCGCGCCCGCCGAGGGGTGCGAGGGGGCTGGTGTGGGCCGAAACCTGGGCAACCCGCATCCGGCCAGTCTACCGCGCTGGCGCGCGGGAGTGCTGGGCGAGTTCCCAGTGGCCAGTTCCCAGGGGAGCGACCCCGTGGGGCGAACGTTCCGGAGGTCTGCCCCGGCAGGGGCGAAGGCTTAAACCGGGGTTGCCGCCTGGCCACCGGGAACTGGGAACGGGGAACTCGCGCGCGTAGCGCGCGCCGCTCGCGCGCCCGCGCGCGCGGCCCTACCCTACGGCCATGGCCTCCGCCAGCTGCCACTACTGCAACCGCCCCGCCGAAGAGGAGTGCTCCACCTGCGGGCGGCTGTACTGCCTCGAACACGGTGAGGATGTCTGTCTGCGCTGCCTCGCGCCGGAGGCCGCCACGCCTTCCGGCAACGTCTACCGCGGGTCGCTGCTCGCGTTGGTGGCCGCCTCGCTCGTCGCGCTCTTCCTCTGGTTCAGCCCGCCGGCTTCGAAGAACGAACAGGACACGGCGCGCAGCGTCGCCACCGCCACGCCGTCGTTCCTTGCCACGGCCACCCCGACGCGGCCGGGCGCGACGCCTTCGCGCACGGTGGCGGCGAGTTCGCCCACGCCGGCCGGTTCGGCCACGGCGGCGCCCGGCGGAACCACCCCGGCCAGCCCTACCGCCACCGGCACCAAGACCTACACCGTGCAGCCCGGCGACACCCTCTCCGGCATCGCCTCGGCGAACGGCATCTCGCTCGCGGCGCTGCAGGCGGCCAATCCCGGGGTCACGGCGGAGACGCTCCAGATCGGCGCCGTCCTCACCATCCCCGCGCCATGACACGCCGACAACCGAACTGGGCCGACGACCCGCTCCTCGCCGACGAACTGCGCGCGCGCCGCGTCCGAAACGGCATCGTCCGCTCGGCCGTCCTCTGGACGCCGTTCTTCCTTGCACTGCTCGCCGCGACGCTCTTCTTCCTCTTCGACCGTGTGACCGGCGGCGGCCACGGCGGCACCTGGTTCCTTGTGGTCGTGCTCGCGATCATCACCGGCCTCTTCGGCTTCCAATCCATCCAGGCGCTGCAGGACCTGCGGACGAAGCCCATCGACGCCGTGGCCACCGTGGGGCGGCGCTGGTCGCGAAGCGATTCGCTGGTGATGAAGAGCCACTACATCCGCCTCACCAGCGGCCAGATCCTGCGCGGCGATGTCGTCACTCTCGCCGGCGTGAAGGAGGGCGACCGCGTGCGGCTGACCTACTACCCGCACACCGCCGTCATCGCCCGGCTCGACCGCCTGCCCGCGGAAGAACCCGCTCCCGCGTCCGAATAGCGCCCGCACGGGCGATTTCGCAGACGAACGGCGCGCCTCGCGCCATGATGGACGCGATCCCCACGCCAGCGAGGTCTCCACGCCATGCCCACCCAGTCCGAAAAGACCGCGACCCTCCGCGCGCTGCAGGCGGCGCCCGGGGCCTTCCTCATCGCCAATGCCTGGGATGGCGCCTCGGCGCGCATCCTCGAAGGGCTCGGCTTCCCCGCCATCGCGACCTCCAGCGGCGCGCACGCCGGCACCCTTGGGCGGCGCGACGGCCGCGTGACGCGCGAGGAAGCGATCGACCACGCCCGGCTGATCGTCGCGAACACCAACCTCCCCGTCTCGGCGGACCTCGAGAACTGCTTCCGCGACGACGCGGCCGGCGCCGCCGAGACCATTCGCATGGCGATCGAAGCGGGGCTCGCGGGGGCCTCCATCGAGGATGCGCCACCGGAGCGCGAGCGCCCCGCCTACGGCCTCGGACAGGCCGTCGAACGCGTGGCCGCCGCGGTCGAAGTCGCCCGTGCGAGCGGCACCGGGTTCGTCCTCACGGGGCGGACCCAGAACCACATCCGGCCGGGCGCGGAGCTCGGCGAGACGATCGCGCGGCTCCAGGCCTACGAAGCGGCCGGAGCGGACATCCTCATGGCCCCCGGGCTGGCGACCCTCGACGACGTGAAGGCGGTCTGTTCGAGCCTCTCGCGGCCGTTCAACTTCATGGTGGGCATCCCCGGCCGGTCATTCTCCGTGGCCGAACTGGAAGCCGCGGGCGTGAAGCGCATCAGCCTGGCGACATCGCTCTGGAAGGCCGCCATCACCGGGCTCGTCGCGGCCGCCCGCGAAGCGCGCGAGCAGGGGACCTTCTCGTTCGTGGAGTCGAGCATTGGGACGGGTGAGCTGAACCGCTTCCTCGCGTAGCTGGGCCTACGCGAGTGCCAGCCGCGGCGGGAGCGCACCTTCGAGTTCGAGGAGCGCCTGCTTCATCGCGAGGCCACCGCCGAAGCCGTGCAGCGAACCATCAGCCGCCACGAGCCGGTGGCACGGCAGCCAGAGCGGGATCGGGTTCGCGCCCATCGCCGCGCCAACCGCCCGGGCGGCCTTCGCATCGCCGAGGCGGCGGGCCATCCAGCCGTAGCTGCGCGTTTCGCCCCGCGGTATTTCGCGCAGCGCCAGCCACGCGCGGCGCTGAAACGGCTCGCCTGCTGGCTCGCAGGGGAAGGCGCCAATGCCCTCCGCCGGCCCCCCGGAGGCGTAATCCCGTAGGATGGCCAGCGCCTCGTCCGCGCGTGCGTCGAAGCCCTCCTCCGCGCCGAAGGCCCGAAGTTCGCGCTCGCAGGCATCGCGGGTGTGGTGGAAGAGCGTCGCCTGCCGGATGACGCCGCCATCGAGGGCCACCCCCGCCCAGCCCATCGCCGTTTCGGTCACTGCGAGCACGGTCATGCCGCCATCCTACCCGCCCGAAGGCGCCAGCCGCTGTCGCACGATGTCACCGTGGCGACGGCGAGGGCTCGGGGCCCTTGCGGTTGAACTTGCTCCCGGCGGCTTCGGCGCCTTCGCTGAGGATGCACTCGACGGCATCGGCGGCGATGCGGACAGTCTCATCGAGCAGCCGCCGGTCTTCGCCCCAGGGCACGCCCAGCACCCACGAGGCCACGACCTCCGGGTCCCACGATGGTTCGCCGTTCACCGACGGCCGCCCGATGCCCACGCGCACGCGGACGAATTCGAGCCCGGCGGCCTGGCCGATGCTCTTGAGGCCGTTGTGGCCACCGTGGCCGCCGCCTTCGCGGACGCGGATCGCGCCGGGGAGCATGTCCAGCTCGTCGTAGACGACAACCGTGCGCGCGAGGGTGCAGCCGGTCCATTGCAGGGCCTGGGTGACGGCCTTGCCGCTCAGGTTGACGAACGTCTTCGGCTTCACCAGCGCGACCGTCTGCCCCTGGAGGCTGCCCACGCCGATATGCATCGTGCTGCCCTGGGCCTTGGGCTGCGTGCCGGCGCGCTTGGCGAGCTCGTTAATCACCCAGAAGCCGACGTTATGGCGCGTGCGCGCGTACTCCTCGCCCGGGTTCCCCAACCCCACGATGAGCCACTCGGCAGCGAACCGCGGCCCGGCGGCGGGAGACGATTTTCGGAACGGCATGGGGATAGTGTTGGAGAGAAAGGAGAAAAGAGGAAGGAGAAAAGGGAGAGGCGCACCGCACCGAGGCGATGCAGCGGCGCTTCGAACTCGAGCGCGAGCACCCCCGCTCAACACCGGGATCCAGCTGCTCGACCGCCTCGCCGCCGAACTCGCCCGCGGCATCGCCCGCGCCTGACCTCCTCGCGCGGGGCCGATCCCCTGGGAACCGGGCACTGGGAACTGGGAACTCAGAGGACCACCAGGTTGTCGCGGTGGATCACTTCGTCCCCGAAGGCGTATCCCAGCACTTCGGCGATGCGCGAACTCTTGAGCCCGCGGATGCGCGCGAGCTCATCGCTCCCGTAATTCACGGTCCCCGCCGCGACGCGCCCGCCCGCTGCGTCGCGCACCTCCACGGCATCGCCGCGTTCGAAGGCACCCGTGACGTCGCGGACGCCCGCGGGGAGGAGGCTACGGCCCTGCGCGCGCAACGCCGCGACCGCGCCATCGTCCACGACAATGTGGCCCCCGCGCGAGACATTGCCGAGGATCCAGCGCTTGCGGCTCTCCAGGCGGTCCGCCGCGGCCGGGATGAGCGTGCCGTGCGCATCCCCCCGCGCGATTTCGAGCAGGATGTTCGGGTGGCGCCCACCTGCGATCACGACATCGACACCGCCCTGTGTCGCGATCCGGGCGGCGTTCAGCTTCGTCGTCATGCCGCCCGTGCCGGGGCCTCGCGCGCCGCCCGCCACCGACTCCACGGAGGCATCCACGCGGTCGATCCGCCGCAGGAGCTTCGCCTCCGGGTTCGCGTGCGGGTCCGCGTCGTAGAGGCCATCGACATCCGTCAGGAGCACGAGCGCATCGGCGTCGATCAGGTTCGCGACGAGCGCGGAGAGGGTGTCGTTCTCGCCGATGCGCGCCGCCAGCACCTGGTCGAGCGCGACCGCGTCGTTCTCGTTGACGATGGGCACGGTGCCCGCCTCGATCAGGTCGCGAAGGGTGTTGCGCGCGTTGAGGTAGCCCTGGCGGTCGGCGAGGTCGCGGCGGGTGAGCAGCACCTGGGCGACGACGGTGTCGTAGGCATCGAAGAGCATGCCCCAGGTCGCCATCAGGCGGTGCTGGCCGATGGACGCGTAGGCCTGGCGGCTGGGGATGTGGCCGGGGGTGCCCCGCCGGCCCAGCTCGTGGCGGCCCGCCGCGCGCGCCCCGCTGGAGACGCAGACGACCTGCACGCCTGCCGCGCGCAACCGCACCACCTGTCCCACGAGGCGTGACATGGCCTCGATATCGAGGCGGTCCGAGCCGGCCGTGAGCAGGCTCGTGCCGAACTTCGCGACGACGCGGCGGTATCGCACCTCCGTAGGGTGCGCGGGCCCGCCGCGAGGGGCAACACACGTCCGCGGCGAATTCGCGGGTCCGGGGGGCCGTAGTCGCCGTCCACGGCCCCCCGGACCCGCGTGCGGGGCCGCATGGGTCGTGACCGGCGGGGCAGTCAGGGTATTCTGGATGGGTGACAGCGAGAACCGGAGGGGCAACCGGCCGTTGGCGCAGCTGGCTGATGGTGGCCGCGCTGGCGCCTTCGCTGATGTTCCTCGGCCACTGGAGTGTGAGCATTCCCGTGCCGGGCACCGGCTGGTATGTCGGCATGCCCGCCACGCCCCATAGTCACACCGAAGAAGCGGACGACGGGCACGAGCGCCACTGCCACGCGGATGCCGCTTCCTGCGGCGACGTTCCCTTCGCGGGAGCGAGCGCGTTTGCCCTGCTCACGGACACGGTCGTGCTCCTCGGCGCCTCCGGGCTGCTGCTGGCGCTGACCCTGCGGTACTGGGAGCCTTCGCTGGCCGCGACGGTCGCTCCCGAACGGCGCCCCCCGCGATTCGCCGCCGCGACCTGACCCCGTTCCCGGGCTCCCGTGACGAAAGGCAAGCCATGAACCCGATCGTTTCCCGCCGCGCGGCCGTGCCGCCGCCGTGGCCAGCGCTGCCAGCCGCCCCGTCGCGGGACGCGGGCCATGCCCTCGATGCCCCTCCGGCGCGGGGTGCTGTCCCGCTCACGGCCGCTCCCACCCACGCCGCCCACTGGCGGCCGCTGGAGGCTCCCATGCGAACATCCCTGGCGCGACGCGCCGGCCTGCTGGCGGCGGCCACCCTCGCCGCCTTCGCGCTCGCCGCCTGCGGCGGATCGAAGACGGATAGCCAGACCGCGGCCGTCGCGGGCCTCGGCCTGATCGAGCATTCGGGGTTCCACGAACTCGATGAATCGCTCACGAAGGACGGCAAGGTCCCGCCGACGGCGCACACCACCGCGAAGCACATCCAGGCCGTCGCCCTCGCGACGGATTGGCCAAAGGACCTGCAGGACAAAGCGAAGACGATGGCCACGGCCATGGACACCTTCGCGAAGGCCATCGACACCGACACGCCGGACATCAAGAAGGCCACCGAGCTTTCGAACGCCGCGCACAAGGCCTGGCACGACTTCACCGGCGCCGCCTGGGAGTACCTCTACCAGGAAGCGGGGCTGAAGACGGCGGCGGGCGAAACGCATTCGCACTGAACACCGCGGGCACGCGCCCGCGCGGAGGCTTCCCATGAACATCACCGGCTGGAGGCGGCTTTCGCTGCTCTTCCTCGCCGCCGCGGCCCTCTTCGCCTTCGGCGCGGCCTGTTCGGACAAGAAGGACGACCCCGCGCCCGAGTACTGGGGCGTGCAGATCTCCCCGCCACCGGAGAAGCCCGGCGGCGTCTTCACCGGCACCGATGGCAAGCCGTTCGACCTCCAGAAGGAGACCGAGGGGTACATCACCCTGCTCTACATCGGCTACACCCACTGCCCGGACATCTGTCCGACGCATATGTACGAACTTTCCCGCGCCCTGCGCGATATCGACCCCGCCGTGAAGGCGAAGCTGAAGGTTGTGTTCGCCACCGCCGACCCGGCGCGCGATACGCCCCAGGCGCTGCGCGAGTGGCTGGACCACTTCGACCCGACCTTCATCGGCATCACCGGCACCGAGGCGCAAATGTTCAAGCTCGAGGACGACCTCGGCATGGAACGAAGCACCCAGACCCCCACGAGCCCCGGAAACTACGTCGTGAGCCACGCCGCCTGGATGGCGGCCTTCACGAAGGACAACGTCGCGCACCTCGTCTACCCCTCGGGCATCACCCAGGAAGACTGGAAGCACGACCTCCCGCTGCTCGTGAACGTTGGATGGAAGGAACCCAAGCAATGACCCGCTTTTCCCATCTCCGCCTGCTGGCGGCCGCCCTGGCCGCTCTCGGCGCGATGACCGCCTTCGCGGCCTGCGGCGGCGACGACGACGAAGACGACGGCGGCGAAGTGACGCAGCCCGCCGCCACCGCCACCAAAGGCGCCGCTTCGCCCGCCGCCGTCGCCGGCAACATCTCCATCGAAAACCCCTTCGCCCGCGCCACCACCAACGACGTGAGCGCCATCTTCATGACCATCAAGAACAGCGGCTCCACCGCCGACCGCCTCGTCAACGCGAAGGTCGATTCCTCCGTCGCGGGTGTGGTCGAAGTGCACGAGACCGTCACCCAGGGCGCGACATCGAAGATGCAGAAGGTGGCGGGCATCGATATCCCCGCCAATGGCAGCGCCGAACTCAAGTCCGGCGGCTATCACATCATGCTCATGAACGTGAAGCGCGAAATCAAGGAAGGCGAGACGCTCGACGTCACCGTCGTCTTTGAGAAGGCCGGCGAAGTGAAGGTGAAGGCCCCCGTGGTCGCCGTTGGCGGCATGCCCGGCATGAACATGGGCGGCGGCGCCACTCCCGGCAGCGGCGGCGGCATGGCGATGACCACCATCGCCGTCAAGGACGCCTTCGCGCGCGCCACCACCAACGACGTTGCCGGTGTCTTCATGACCATCACCAACAGCGGCGCCGCCGACAGGCTCATCGCCGCGAAGATCGATTCGGCCATCGCCGGCGTCGTCGAAGTGCACGAGACGGTGACCCAGGGCTCGACTTCGAAGATGCAGAAGGTCGAGGGCATCGATATCCCGGCCAACGGCACGGCCGAACTCAAGCCGGGCGGCTACCACGTCATGCTTCTGAACGTGAAGCGCGAAATCAAAGCCGGCGAGACGCTCGAGCTCACGCTCGTCTTCCAGAAGGCGGGCGAAATCAAGGTGAAGGCAAACGTCGTCGAGATGGGCGCCAGCGGCGGCATGGCCCGGTAACCGGTTCCCAGTTCCCAGGGGCGGCCCCGGGGGAGCGAGGCTCCCCCGGGGTGGCCCCAGCCTCTCGCCTCGCGCCTCGCGTTTCTCTTTCCTCTTTCTCTTTCCTCTTTTTGGCCTTCCTCAGCCCGGGCGGCCGGCCGCGACGCGGAAGGGCAGCCGGCGCTCGACCATCTCCGCGCCCGTGCCCGCCCGAATGGCGACGATGTAGCCGCCCGCCCGGGCGAGGGAGACGGGCACATTCGCGGCCATCTGCGCGAGCTGCGTTGAGCCGGGCGGGAGCGTGGGCGGGCGCCCAACGTTCATCTGCCCCTCGATGCGCACCAGCTCCTGCCCGTCGTCATCCTCGACGCGCACGAGCACCGGCGCGGCTTTGTTCGTCTCGTCCCAGCCGAAGCGCACGCCAAAGGCCACGGCCAGGCGAAGCGCCGCCGGGAAGGCGGGGGCGAACGTCGTCTCCCAGCCGCCGCCCATGATGTACATCTTCCCGTTCACGGCCTCGGCGTAGTCACAGATCAGCGCGTAGTCGATATCCACACGGACAGGAGAACGCGGGGAGACCAAAGAGAAAAGAGGAAGGAGAAAAGGGGCGCGAAGCCGAGGTTCGAGGTTCGAGGCCGGGGGCAACCCCGGGGTGAGGTTGGCTCACCCGGGGTTGCCACTGGGAACTGGGAACTGGGAACCCGGACCTACGACCCGCACTCCTGTGCCTGGCCGGTCTGCCAGGCCCGGGAGGCGGCATCCGTGAAGCGCATGTACTTGAGGCCGTCGGCGAAGTTGGTCAGGCGCACGGGGGCGCCCGTGCGGACGGAATCGACGAAGTCGGCTTCGACGCGCCAGCCCCGGTCGCTGCCGGGGTCGGGTTCGATGGCGGCGGGCTCGCCGCGAAGGGGGACGAGTTCGGCGCCGTCGCGGCCCGCGGCGCTGTTCGGCGTCCAGCGGATGGTGCCCTTCGAACCATGGATGACGATGCCGTTGAACGGGGCGGCGGCGGCCATGGCGCTGAACGAATAGACCGCGCGGGCGCCGTTCGCCATGCGCGCGACGACGGTGTAGCTATCGGGGACGTCCGCGGGGGTGGGGGCGCCCCCGTTCGCGGGGTCGGGCCGCTCGGCCACGAAGACGGCGCCATCGGCGATCACGCGTACGGTATCGCCAAGCCAGCGCTGGATCACTTCGTTGTAGATGCCGAGCGTCATGACGTTGCGGCCGGAGAAGCGCTGCTGGTTGCGCCAGTGGATGGGTGCGGCGCGGTCGATGCCGGCGCCGTTGAGGACGGTGATGTGAGCCTCGTGGACATCGCCGATGGCGCCTTCGCGCAGCAGCCGCGCGACCGTGGGGCCAACACGGAAGTCGAACGGCGCGGGCACGAGCTGGGCGACGAGCTCGGGGTGGGCCTGGCTCGCTTCGAACATCTCCTCGGCCTCGGCGGCATCCATCGCCATGCGCGCTTCGCAGAGGACATGCTTGCCCGCTTCGAGCGCGCGAATGGTGTACTCGCGATGCCGGTATGGCCAGGTGCCGATGCAGACGGCATCGACTTCGGGGTCGGCGATGAGGTCCTCGGGCGAGGGCGCCGTGCGCGGGATGCCGAACTCGGCGGCCGCGCGCGCCGAGCTTTCGGGCGAGCGGTTGGCGACGCTGACGACTTCGACGCCGGGGATGGCGCGGAACCCGGGAATATGGCGGGCGCCCATGTTGGCGCCCGCGCCGATCAGTCCGACACGCATGGCTCTCTCCGCGAATCCGGCACCGCGCTCGGCGGCCGGGGTGGTGACGGGGCGAGTGTACGCCGCGGCGCTGGCTCAGGCGCGGGCCCAGACCATGAGCACGAGCCACGCCGCGAGCGTCGCGCCGCTGGCGAGGAAGGAGTGCTGGACGAAGCGCATCTTGCGCGCGGCGATGGCGGCGACGGTGTGCACCTGGCGCAGGACGTCGTCCTCGAGGTCGGCCGGGCGCACGGCGCGGCTCCGTGCAAGGAACTCATCGGCGGGCGTGGCCTGGATATCGTCGAAATAGACGAGCGAGTAGCCATGGCGGGCGCGGACGCCCGGCTGCGGCGCGCGGGGCATGTAGACGAGCATCGAGAGCACGAACGACCCGGCCGAGGTGAGCGCGTAGAGCGCCAGCAGCAGGCCCGCGGCGAGCCCGGCGGCGCCATCGCGCTCGAGCAGGCGGCGCACCTCGGGCGTCTGGGAGACGGCGATGGCAGCGAGCGTGGCGTGCAGCGCGAGGATGGGCGCCGCCTTCGCATCGGCCATGTAGGTGAGGAGGATGTTGCGATCGAGGGTGCGGGTGTGGTGCTCGATGCGCTCCACCGGGGGGATGGCATCGCCGCCGGGCGAGGGGGGACGGGGGGCGGTCACGGCGAGCATTGTAGCGGAGCGGCCGGCGGGAGCCGTCAGTTGATGCCGTACTTCTCGGCGCAATTCTTCCAGCCGCCGCCCCCCCCGAAGTGGCCCCGAACCGTGCGCAGCCAGAGCGCGGTACGCAGGTTCACGACGGGGTCGAAGCGGCGGGCGAAGTCCTCGCCGGAGCGGTCGAAGTGCTGGGTGCCATTGAGCTGGGCGAGGCCGTAGCTGCCGCCGTTGGGGTCGCTGGTGTTGTGGGCGAACATGTTCCCGCCCGATTCGCAGCTGACGATGAGGCGCATCTGGGGCCACCAGCCGTCGGTCATCGGCCAGCCGGCGGTGGCGGCGGCGGCATCGAGCTGGTCGAGCGAGAGCACGCGCTGACCCGGGGCGATCTCCGGGGCCTTCGGGAGCACCTCGGCGGGCGCGAGCTTCGCGCAGGCGCGGCCCTTCGTCACCGAGACGGGTGGCGCGGCGGCGGGGATATCCCAGGGGCGGCGTTCGCCGTTCGCGACGTGCTCGGACAGGCGGGCGTCGTACTCGGCGGCGCGGCGGTCGTACTCCTCGGCGAGCTCGGCCTGGCGGGCCTGGAGGAGGAGCTGTGGGGGTCCGCTCGCGGCGGCGATAGCGGCATCGGTGGTGCAGAGCTGGATGGCGACGGCGCTCATGCCCGCGAGCGTGGGGCTCACCCATCCCCAGCCGGGTTCGTAGCCCGAGGGCGGAACCTCGACGGAGGCGGAATCGGACCGGCCCAGGTAGCCACCGCCCCCGGCGACGAGCAGCGCCAGCAGCACCGCGCCGAAGTACACCGCGCGGTTGCCGTCACGCCGGGGGAGCCGGGGGCCGGGAAGCGGGTTCACGGGAGGGGAGTATAGGAGCCGCCCGGGCGCGGCGCGATCAGGGGATCTGCTCCGTCGTGGCGCCCGGGTTCAGGATCTGGATCACGCCGGCCCAGTTGCACATGAGCTTCGAGGAGTTGTTCAGGGCCGGTTTGTTGGCGATGAGCACGGTCGCCGAGCCGGGCGCCCACGGCGCCGCGATCGCCGGGACGCAGGGCATGGGCGTGAGCACGCCGAGCGCGGCCGCGGTCGCGGCGGCGACGGTTGGGTTCGCCAGGCTCTGGCACATGCCGAAGGGGAGGATGTTCGCGAACGGTTTGTTGTCCATGATCGTGGCCATGGGCTTGTTTTCGGCCATCACGGGCGGGCCCTGGGGGATGACCATGAGCGCCGCGGGCGCGACGCCGAAGCTGCATTTCAGCTGCGCGGACATCACCGTGGGAATCGCCATGGGTGCGCCTCCGGGCCGCGAACGGCACGGCGATGGTGCCCGGCCGGGCCGCTCGCGGCAAGAGGTGAGGCACACCGGAAACGGCATCTTCACCGGCGATGTGCTGAAATGGGTCCATGGGCCTTTCCATCCTCGTCCGCCTGGCGATGCCGCTGCTGCTCGCGCTCGGCGGCTTCCTGACCTGGCAGCGAACGCGGGCGAAGGACGAACGCAACCCGGATAAGCCGGACTGGCGCGACGACTCGCTGGACGACTGGCGCCGCGAGCGGGACGAAGCGGCGGCGACGGCCCGCGATGCGCGCGCGGCGGACCCGGCGCGGCACGCCGCGACGGCAGCGGAGGAGAGCGAACCGGTGCACCATCAGCGGCTGGGTGGCTAAGACTGCGGTTCGCGATAGGGTTTTGCCTGACGGCAGGCGTCCGCGCGGCGAACGTATAGTGACGATGTAATCACCGAAAACGAGTGAGGCACGGGTGAGAGGCGCAAACCTCGCACGAGCCGGGCGGGACGAAAGCGTGGCCGGTTCGGCCGCGCTGGCGGCGGTCCGTGCGGCGCTCGATGCCGCCGCGACACCGCTCGCCCTGCTCGATGGCGCCGGCCGCTACCTTCACGCGAATGCCGCCCTCGCGGCCTGGCTGGGCGCGACCCCGGACGAAATCGCGGGGACGGAGGCCGCGGCCCGTGCGGCGGATGGCGCCACCACCGCCCTCCGCGCCAGGAGCGAGTGGCGCGGCAGCTGGACGATGGCCCCGGAGCGCGAAGCTTTGGTCACACTGCGGCCGGTGGACGGCACGAACGCCCTGATCGTAACGGTTGCGCCCGTCGCGGCTGCCGTCCCCTCGGAGGCGCTGGACCTGATCGTGGACGCCGCGAGCGCGGGCATCGCGCTGGCGGACGGCGATGGGCGCCTGGTGCGCGTGAACACGGCCTGGGCCGACTTCGCCGGGCTGCCGGCTTCGGAGATCGTGGGGCGCACGCTCTGGTCCGGCATCCCCCGGGCCGGCCGCGAGGAAGCGCGCGCGAGCATCCTCAGCACGCTCGCTGGCGACCCGGCCGCGCCCGCCAT
>JAYRRO010000238.1:0-1972 GCA_041910095.1 Dehalococcoidia bacterium | reverse complement strand
GTGGTCCACTGCGGCACGTGGGATGTCCATGCGCCGGGCGTGCAGGCCGGGCAGGACCCGATGTTCGACCCGTCCTTCCGCATCTGGGGATACGAGACGAACTGGGGTTCGTTCGCGCAGTTCACGAAGGTGCAGGCGCACCAGTGCGCGCCGAAGCCGAAGCACCTCACCTGGGAAGCGGCGGCGGCGTACTTCCTCGTGGGGGCCACGGCCTACCGCATGCTCTTCGGATGGCCGCCGCACAACGTCCAGGAAGGCGATGTCGTCCTCGTCTGGGGCGCTTCGGGCGGGCTCGGGTCGATGGCGCTGCAGCTTGCGGCGAACGCCGGCGCGAAGCCGATCGCGGTCGTTTCGAGCCCGGCGAAGTACGAGCACTGCATGCGCCTCGGCGCGGTAGGGTGCATCAATCGCAAGGACTTCAACCACTGGGGCCGCCTGCCCGATTGGACCGACAACGAGGCGATGGGCAAGTTCACGAGCGGCGCCCGGGCGTTCGGCAAGGCGATCTGGGACATCCTGGGCGAGCGCAAGAGCCCGCGCCTGGTGTTCGAGCACCCCGGGCAGGACACGGTGCCCACGAGCCAGTTCGTCTGCGACACGGGCGGCATGGTGGTCATCTGCGCGGGCACGACGGGCTACAACGCCGACGTGGACCTGCGCTACCTCTGGATGCGCCAGAAGCGCCTGCAGGGCTCGCACTTTGCGAATGACGAACAGTCCTACGCGTTCAACGAGCTCGTGATCGAGGGCAAGATCGACCCCTGCCTGGGGCGCGTGTTCCCGTTCAACGAAACGGGCGAGTGCCACCAGCTGATGTACGAGAACCGCCACCCCGAAGGGAACATGGTGATTCTCGTCAACGCGACGAAGGAAGGGACCGGCGCGCGATCCTGAGCGCGGCCGGACACGCACAAAACGGGGAGGCCGATGGCCTCCCCGTTTTCGTTGAGTGCGATGGCGGCGGCGTGGTCCCTACTGGCCGCCGGCGGGCGCTGCTGCGGGCTCTTCTTCGACGGCCGTGGGCGGGCGCATCCCGGGGCGGGCCATGCCGGGGCCCATGCCCACGCCGGCCGAGTACACACGCGGGGGAACCCGCCCGAAGCTGTGCCCCGGGTTCACCAGCGCGACGAGCACGAGCGCGCCGACCACGATGATGCCCTGCACCGCGAACATCTGTTGCACGCCGACGACGTCGGCCACGCGCCCCAGGGGGAAGGCCATGAGCGGCATCGCGGAGAAGCTGAGCATGTTGATGCTCATCACCCGGCCGTAATACTCGGGCTTCGTCGCGTCCATGATGAGCGTGGAGTTCAAGGTCTGATACGCGGTGAGCGCGAGCCCGAGGAGCAGGATTGCGACAAGCGCGCCGTTGTAGCCGAACGCTTCGGAGCCGAGAGCGAGCCCGATGAGCCCGGCGCCGCCGGCCATGCCCGAGAGCCACTGCACGGTGTTCTTGCGGTCGAAGGCGGTGAGCGTCGCGATCGCGAGGGAGCCCGCGAGCGCGCCCACGCCGGACACGGACTGGAGCAGGCCGAAAGCGCCGTCGCCCTTGCCCAGCTCCTCCTTCACGAAGCCGGCGAGGAGCATGACGTAGGGCATCGCGAAGAAGCTGATGATGAGCATCGTGCCGTTGAGCATGCGCAGCCGGGAATCGGTGGCGACGTACTTCAGGCCCTCGCCGATCTCCGAGAACATGTTCTTGCGTGCGGGGCCGTGCGGCATCGCGTTCCCAAGTCCCGTGGGCACGAAGAGGAGCGTGAGGCAGGAGAGCACGTAGAGCCCGGCCTGCAGGAAGTACACCGACTCCAGGTTCCAGGCGGCCACCATCGCGCCGGCCAGGGCGGGGCCGAACAGCCGTGTGAAGTTCATGGCCGCGTTGGACATCGCCATCGCGCTCATGACCTTGTCGGGACCGACGGCCTGCGCCATGAGTGGCGTGCGCGCGGGCATGCCCAGCGCCATGGCCGTGCCG
>JAYRRO010000237.1:0-2442 GCA_041910095.1 Dehalococcoidia bacterium | reverse complement strand
CCGATGACCGACCAGCCCGCGACGCGCATCTTCGATGCTACCTACCCCCGCGCGAAGCCCGATTGGAAGCTGCAGTTCGCCGAGTTCCCGCTGCACAAGGCACTGGGACTGACGCTTGAGGAGTCGCGCCCCGGCTTCGCGCGCATCGGCATGCGCACCAGCCCCGTGACCCTTGGCGGCATCGGCGGCAGCGTCCACGGCGGCCTCCTCGCCTGCATGGTCGATATCGCCATGCTCGAGGCGCTCTTCTCCGTCTTCGATGAGACCGTGCAACCGGCCGGCACCGCCGACCTGAACATCACCTACCTGCGCCCCGCGCTCGGCGACCGCGTGTACGCCGAGGCCACCGTGCTGCGCCGCGGCCGCACGATGGCCGTGACCGAAGTCTCCATCCTCGACGAAGCGGGCAGGCTCTGCGCGAAGGGCCGGACGATCTACGCCCTGCGCCAGAAATAAGGGCGCGCGCCACGGTCCCGGGAGCCCATTGCCATCGGCCCCACCAGCCGGTTTGCCGATGGTCATCACCTGAATTCGGCCGGATTGCATCAAGAATTCGCGACGAGGCTCCCAAATTCCCAAATCGGTCTCAACCTGCGGGTAAACCCTGACGAAAACTCCATGGACCGCACCATGGTTCCCACCTCCGCCGGGTGGGGCCGGCCGACGCGCATGGAGACCCCCTGACATGGAATCGCCGACCCTCGAACGGATCCTGAAGTCCCCCCGGTTGCCGAGCCTGCCCGCCGTGGCGGTGCAGATCATCGACCTCGTGCAGCAGCCCGAGGTGGGCCTCGGCGAACTGGCCGCGGCGGTCGGCCGGGACCCCGCGCTGGCGGGCAAGATCCTCAAGACGGCGAACTCGAGCTTCTACGCCCAGGCGCGCACCATCTCCAAGGTGAGCGACGCCCTCATGGTCCTCGGCCTGCGCAAGGTGAAGACGCTCGCGCTGGGCTTCTCCCTCGTGGATGACCTGCGCAAGGGCAAGGGCACGGGCTTCAACCAGGAGGCGTACTGGCAGCGCAGCCTGCTCGCCGCGGCCGCGGCCCGCGCCATCGCCACCGAGGCGGGCCGCGCCGACGCCGAAGAGGCGTTCCTGGGCGGGCTCATGCATGGGCTCGGCGTGCTTGCCATGAACCACGCCCTCGGCGACGAATACCAGGCGGTCTTCGATTCCGCCCGCGGGGACTTCGCCCGCCTGCGCCGCGCCGAGAACGACCGCTTCGGCATCGACCACGCCGTCGTCGGCGGGGCGCTCGCCGAACGCTGGAACCTGCCATCGCAGCTCACGGCCGCGCTGCGCCATCACCCCGCGCCCGACCAGGCGCCCGCGAGCCTCGCCCGCATCGTGCGCTGCGTGAGCGCCGGGGCGCAGGCGGCCGACGTGCTCTCCGGCCCCGAGCCCGCGCGCGCGCTCGCCAGCTACCGCGAGATGTGCCTCACGTGGTTCGGCATCGAAGCCGCCGAGGCGGAGGAGCTGATGGAGCGCATCTACGCCGATTCCGGCGTGATGTCCGCCCTCATGGACCTCCCCCGCCCCAACCTCAGCGTCGGCGAAATCCTCTCCCTCGCGAACGAAGCCCTCGAAGACATCCAGATGGACACCGAGGCCGATTTCGCCCGCCTGGAAGAAGAGCGCCGCGCGCTCGCCGCCGAAGTCTCGACGGACCCTCTCACGCGCATCGCGAACCGCCGCCGCCTCGATGCCTTCCTCGACGAGCAGTTCGAACGGGCCGCGGGAGGCCGGGCCGCGCTCAGCGTGATCATGGTCGATATCGACCACTTCAAGAAGTTCAACGACACCTACGGCCACCAGGTCGGCGATGAGGTGCTGCGCACCGTCGCCGCCGCGCTGCGCGACAACGTCCGCGACCGCGACCTCGCCGCACGCTACGGCGGCGAGGAGTTTTCGGTGGTGCTGCCCGATACCGGCCTCGCGGGCGCGCTGGTGCAGGCCCGGCGCCTGCGCGCGATCATCGAAGCCACCCCCGTCCGCCAGCCCGGCGGCGAGGAGCTGCACGTGACGGCGAGCCTCGGCGTCGCCACCCTCGACGCGAAATCGCACACCATGGTTGCGCAACTGCTCCAGGACGCCGACGCGGCGCTCTACGCGGCGAAGCATGGCGGGCGGAACACGGTGCGCGCCTTCGGGCTGCTCAAGGCCGCCTGACCTGCCCACTCCCGCGATAGAGTCCCCTTCGCATCGCCGCGGCGGGCTTCTTTCGCGCACGGCGATGAGCCCGCGCGCGAACCGCGCGCTATCCTCATGCGGTATGAAGGAGCGCGACCGCGTGGCAGCGTCCCCATCCCCCGGCCCGCGACCCCACCCGGCATGACCGCGAGCCCCTTCATGGCCGCGGCGATCGCGGCGGCACGGCGCGTGCGCGGCGCCACCAGCCCGAACCCGGCCGTCGGCGCCGTGCTCGTGCGCGATGGCGTCATCGT
>JAYRRO010000236.1:0-6195 GCA_041910095.1 Dehalococcoidia bacterium | reverse complement strand
CTGGTGGACGATGCCGGTCGCGGGCGGCACGGCCCGGAAGTGGCGGAACGCCCGCTGGCCCCACTTGAGGAACCGGTACCGCTCGCCGTTGCGGGCGAACTCGGTCTCCACGTTGCGGCGCAGGGCGTCCGCGGTGCCGAAGAATTCGACGAACTTCCCGACGACGCCCTTCGCGCGGAGCATCTGGGTGACGCGGAGCACGAGGTCGGTGCCCGTCGCGCCTTCGGGGAGGCGACCGGTGAGGCGGAAGCCGATGACCTCGGGGATGAGCATGGAGAACGGCTGCCCGAGCATGGCCGCCTCGGCTTCGATGCCGCCAACGCCCCAACCAAGGACGCCGAGGCCGTTGATCATCGTGGTGTGGGAGTCGGTCCCCACGAGGGTGTCGGGGTAGGCGATGGTTTCGCCGTCCTCTTCCTTGCGGAACACGACGCTCGCCAGGTACTCGAGGTTCACCTGGTGGACGATGCCCGTGCCCGGCGGCACCACGCGGAAGTTGCTGAACGCCTGCTGGCCCCAGCGCAGGAACTTGTAGCGCTCTTCGTTCCGTTCGAATTCGAGCGCGACATTCCGTTCGAAGGCCCCGGCCGTGCCGAAGGAATCGACCTGCACCGAGTGGTCGATGACGAGGTCCACCGGCGAGAGCGGGTTGATGCGCTTCGGGTCGCCGCCGAGTGCGGTGATGGCTTCGCGCATGGAGGCGAGGTCGACGACTACTGGGACGCCGGTGAAGTCCTGGAGGAGGACACGCGCGGGCGTGAACGCGATTTCGCGGTCCTGCGGCTGGCCGGGCTTCCAGTTCGCGAGCGCCTCGATGTCGTCGCGGGTGACTCCCCGGCCGTCTTCATAGCGGAGCAGGTTCTCGAGGAGGATTTTGAGCGAGAAGGGGAGGCGATCGACGTTGGCGAGGCCTGCTTCAACAAGCGCGGGGAGACGGTAGTAGCGGTAGGAGCGGCCGGCGGCGGTGAGGCTCGCGACGGAACCAAAGGAATCGGTCGGCATACGAAGTCCTTGCGGGATGGGCGGTTGCGAAGGGCAGCCGCGGGCGGCGAACGGCGGCGGGGAGCCTTCGCTCAGGTGCGGCGCGCGAGGGGCGGACTGGTTCCCACTTCCCAAGCCTCCTTCCACATACGTGGTGGGGTCCTGGGCCCTTTCCCGGGCGAACGTGCCGGGGTTCCGTCTCAGCCAGCTCCCGCGACTTCCCCTGTGGGGACCGTTGGGCCCGGGGCTGGTGTTTGGGTGGGACGAACGGGGGCAGTATAGCGCGGCGGCGCCGCGGGCGGGAATGCGAATTGGATCAAACGCGCGGACCGGCGCGAACGAGTTACCCTTTGCCCGCGCCGGAGAGTTCGCGCCAGGCATCGAGGAGCGCCTGCCCTTCGGTGAGGCCGCGTTCGCGATGCTCCCGGCTGGTGATGTGCACGAAGTCGCCGCGGTAGGCGCCCGCGTCGTCGGGCTCGACGACTGGCGTCGCGGAGCCGACGTAGCCAGCGTGGAGCTCGGCCGCAAGGCGCTCGAGCGCGATGTGGGTTTGGAGGCGGCGCCGTTCGCCGCGGGCCCGGCCTTTCGCATCGTTATGGTACGTGAGCGCGCTCTTCGGGCCGCGGATGACGAGGCCAATCCCTTCGCGCCGAAGGATCCGGCGGGCGCACTGCTCGATGGTGGCTACCACCTCGGCGGGCTCGAAGTGCACATCGCCGCCGATCGTCTTGAGCGCGAGCCGCCGGCCGCCGCGGAAGACGGGGTTGTGCGACAGCCAGGCCACGCCGGCCGCCTTCGTGCCGAGGTCCCCGGCAGCCTTGCCCGCGCGCCCGAGACGGCGCTGGAGCCGCAGCGGGACGGATTCGAAGGTCATCCAGTACGGGTTCACGATCAGGAGCACGAGGTCCGGCTGGTATTTGTCGAGCCACTGGTCGATCAGCCCGGGGAGCTGGGGCCCAGGCCAGATGATGCGGGGAATGACCTCGACCGGGAGGCCCGTCGCTTCGTGGAGGAAGCGTTCGGTGACCCGGTAGGAACGGTCCTCCTCGGGGATGACGGTGGTGAGGTCGTTGCTGGTGCCGAGCTTGAGGACGCGCATCAGAACGAAGTGTACCCGGCTGAACCGCGCTACACGCGCTCCATCGCCGCCACCGCGGCAGCGATGAGCACGAGTTGCAGCATGCCCGTGGAGGCGAGGAGCCAGATGCCGGCGGCACGTTCGCGCGCGTGGACGAGGATGCCCAGGGTGGTGTTCAGGGCGAGCACGCCGGCCCCGAGATACGCAAGGCGGAGAAGCTCGGTCCTGTCGCCCACCCGCGTGACGCCGCCGAGCGCGGGGAAGTTCAGCTTCACGACGGCGGGGAGCCCGGGGTACCGGCTGTACACGTATCCACACAGGATGGCGGTCATCAGGGCCCCGGCGAGGGCGGCGCCGATGGCCACCCGGTCGCGCCAGAACGGAAAGGCGGCGACGCCGGTGGCGGTCGAGTGCTGGACGTGCTCCATGACGGCGCCCATGGCCGCCCGCGCCTGCACTTCCTCGGCGAACGCGGCCTGGTCGACGACGGTGAGGGCGTAGGACTCCTGCGTGGTGTGGACGTACAGGAGCTCGTCCGGACTGCTGTGCGTGGAATAGAAGAGGGTGTACCCGATGCGCTTCACATCGGCGCTGCCGACGTGGCATCCCCACCAATTGATGCCGGAGACCTTCGCTTCATCGAGCGTGCGGCCGGGCACCATGCGAAGGATGGTGTCGATGGGGATGACGATGCGGCGCATGCCCCAGCGAATCGTGAGCGTGTCGCGCTCGACCACGTAGGTGAGGGTGGCGAGGCAGTACGTCCAGCTCGCGAACAGGCCGGCGATACACAGCAGCAGGACCGCCGCGACCCACGCCACGAACGTCTTGAATTCGACCGCGGACCCGGCGGCGAGGCTCAGGACGAACGCGAACCCGGCGAATGCCCAGCCCGCGAGGAAGCCCCCGGTGATGACGCCGAGGGCTCGCGGCGGGCGGAACGCGACCGGCGCTAGCGGACGGCGGGAACGCGTGCCGGGGTGCACCAATGCTGGTACTTCTCGCTCTTGCCGCGAATGCAGTCGTAGAAGAGGTCGCTGAGCTTGCGCGTGATGGGCCCGATCTCGCCGCTGCCCACGGGGCGGCGGTCGATTTCGACGATGGGCGTGAGGTGGGCGGCGGTGCCGGTCATGAAGACTTCATCGGCGATGTACAGCTCGGTGCGGTCGATCTGGCGTTCGAGCAGCTCGACGCCGAGTTCGTTGCGGGCGAGTTCGACCACGGACTTCGCGGTGATGCCCTCGAGGACATTATCGGCGGGGGTGGGGGCGATGAGCCTGCCATCGCGAATCATGAAGATGTTCTCGCCGCTGCCTTCGGAGACGTGGCCGTCTTCGTTGAGCATGATCGCCTCGTCGAAGCCGTTGAGGTTCGCTTCGGTCTTCGCGAGCGCGCTGTTGACGTAGATTCCGGTGACCTTCGCACGCGGGGGGATGCCAGTGTCGTTGACGCGGCGCCAGGTGCTGGTGTGGCAGCGCGCGGTCTCCGGCAGGTAGGCGGGGAAGGGCGAGAGGAAGATGAGCGTGTCCTGCTCGACGTTGTGGAGCCGGACGCCCAGCACTTCGCCCGAGAGATAGACCATGGGGCGAAGGTAGACGTCCTCGGTGAAGCCGCTGCGTTCGACCAGCTCGACGGCGATTTCGCACAGGCGGTCGACGTTCTCGCGCGGAGCCATTCGCAGAATCTTTGCGCTCTGTTCGAGCCGGACGAAGTGCTCGCGGAGGCGGAAGAGGAAGGCCTGCTGCGCGTCGGGGTTCCAGTTGCCGCGGACGCCTTCGAAGACCGCCGTGCCGTAGTTGAAGGCGTGAGTCATGACGCCGATCTTCGCTTCCTCGAGCGGGACGATCTGGCCCTTGAAATAGCAGTAGGGGGTTGGCATGGCGCGGCTCCTTCGGACCCCGGGGGCTCCGGGCTCACGCCAGTATACGCGTGGGGGCCCTTTGGGCATGACCGCGCCGGGACCGCCGCGAACTAGAAGGTCAGCTCGAGGCTGATGTCGAGCGAGCCCTGGCTGTGCGTCAGCGCGCCGGCGGAGATGGCATCCACGCCGGTTTCGGCGATTGCACGCACGGTGGAAAGCTTCACACCCCCGCTCGCTTCCAGGCGGGCACGGCCGCGCGTGCGGCGGACGGCCTCGGCCATGCCGGCGTTACTCATGTTGTCGAGCAGAACCCACTCGGGGGACTCGGCGAGCGCGGCCTCGAGCTGGTCCAGGCTGTCGATTTCGACCTCGACCGGGACACCAGGGAAGAGGCGGCGGATGCTCGCGACGCCCTCAGCGAGGGAGCGGCCCTCGCGCGCGAGTGCTTCGCGGTGGTTGTCCTTGATCATCGCCATGACGGCGAGGTCCCGGCGGTGATTCGTGGCACCGCCGCAGCGCACGGCCCACTTCTCAAGGTCGCGGAGGCCCGGGGTGGTCTTGCGCGTGTCGAGGATGACGGCGTTCGTGCCCGCCACGGCATCGACGAAGGCGCGGGCGAGCGTGGCCGTCGCCGACAGGCGCTGGACGAAGTTGAGCGCGGTGCGTTCGCCGGTGAGCAGCGCACGCACGGGCCCGCGCGCGATGGCAAGATGCTGGCCCTTCGCGAACCGCTCCCCGTCGGCCACGAGCGCTTCGACCGTGACGGCGGGGGAAAGCGCGGCGAAGACGGCCTCGATGACGGCCATCCCGGCGAACACGCCCGGCTCTTTCGCCAGGAAGATCGCCTGGCCCGTGAGCGACTCGGCGACGGTCGCGAGGGTGGCGGTGTCTTCGGCGGCGCGGTCCTCTTCGAGGGCCAGGCGGACGGCGCGTTCGATGGCGCCCGGGGGCGGGGGGTCAATCTGCACGGCGGAACACCTGCCTTCGATGCCAGTGGGCGTTATCGAGCGCGGGAAAATCGGAGCGGAAGTGGGCCCCGCGGCTCTCCTCGCGGCGCACGGCGGCCTCAAGCATAAGCTCGGCCACGAGCGCTGAGGGCGAGCCGTAGCCGTCGGTGTGCCAGCCGCGAATCGTCGCGAGCGCGCGGCGCAGGGCGGCGCCGTCGCGCTCGATACCCGCGGAATCCCACATGAGGGCCTGGAGCGCGGCCAGCGATGGCGGTTGCGTGGCGCGCGGCGCGACCGAGACGGCGTGACGGTCCGGCGCGGCGGCGCTGTGGGACCCGGAGGCGATGTGCGCGGCCGTGCGCCCGCCGAAGACGACCGTCTCAAGCAGCGAGTTGCTGGCGAGGCGATTCGCGCCGTGAACGCCCGTGCAGGCCGCTTCCCCGGCGGCGTAGAGGCCGGGCACCGTCGTGCGGCCCCAGGTATCCGTGCGAATGCCGCCCATGAAGTAATGCGCGGCGGGCGCGATGGGAATGGGCGTCGTGCGGATGTCGATCCCCAGTTCGCGGCAGAAGCTGGCGATCGACGGGAAGCGCGCGACGATATCCATCCGCGCGGCGACGCCAGTGGTATCGATCAGGACGTGGTCCGCCCCGTCGGTGCGCATCTCGGCCACGATGGCGCGGGCCACGATATCGCGCGGGGCGAGGTCCGCGAGGGGGTGATAGCGGGCCATGAACGGCTCGCCGGAGGCGTTACGAAGGACAGCGCCTTCGCCCCGGACGGCTTCGGAGATGAGGAACGGGCGCACGCCGGGGAAGCGCAACGCCGTCGGATGGAACTGGTAGAACTCCAGGTCCGCGAGTTCGGCCCCGGCCTCGAAGGCGAGCGCGAGTCCTTCGCCGCGGGCGACCTCGGGGTTGGTGGTGTGCGAATAGAGCTGACCGGCGCCACCGGTTGCGATGACCACGGCGCGGGCATGGATCGTGTGGGTCGCGCCGCCCGCCGTACGAACAACGACACCGCGCGCGCGGCCGTGGTCGACGACGATGGACCTCGCCTCGGCCATGTCCTGGACGGCGACGCCCGCGGCGCGAGCCGCCGCGAGCAACGCCTGCTCGACGCGCGCTCCGGTACGGTCGCCGCCCGCGTGGACGATGCGGTTGGCGGAGTGCGCGGCCTCGCGGCCGAGGGCGAAGGTGCCGCTCGCGAGGTCGAAGGGCGTGCCGAGGGCGGCAAGCTCGCGGATGCGCGCCGGGCCCTCCTCGCAGAGGACGCGGGCGCCGGCTTCATCGACGAGGCCGGCGCCGGCCGCGATCGTGTCCTCCAGG
>JAYRRO010000235.1:0-3572 GCA_041910095.1 Dehalococcoidia bacterium | reverse complement strand
GTCATGCTCGTCGCCTGCCTTTGATGCGCTCCCCCTGCTACAGTCCGCCGGTGGACCGCCCGGAGCTTCTTGGGACCCGCCTGTTCGACCTCACCGGCCGCGTGGCGGTCGTGACGGGCGCCGGGCGCGGGCTCGGCCGAACGATGGCGCTGGCCCTGGCCGCCGCGGGCGCCGATATCGCCCCCAGCAGCCGTACGCTCCCCGAGCTTGAGTCGCTCGCCGCCGAGGTGCGCGCTCTCGGTCGCGCCTGCGAGCCCATCCCCGCGGACATCACCGACCCGGCCGCGGCTGCGGCCCTCGCCGCGACGGCCATCGATCGGTTCGGGCACATCGACATCCTGGTGAACAACGCGGGCATCAACATCCGCAAGCCCGTCCTTGAGCTCACGCACGCGGAGTACCGCCAGGTGCTCGCGACGAACCTCGAGGGCTACTTCCTCGCCGCGAAGGCCTTCGGCCCCCACCTCGTGGCGCGAGGAGCGGGGAAGGTCATCAATATCTCCAGCATCCTCGGCAGCGTCGCGCTCCCCAACCAGGCCGCCTACGCGAGCGCCAAGGGCGGCATCGAGCAGCTGACCAAGGTGCTGGCGCTCGAATGGGCGTCCGCGAATGTGCAGGTCAACGCGATCGCCCCCACGTACTTCGAGACAGACCTCACCCGCCCCCTCTACGAAGACCCGGAAAGGCGGCGCTTCATCACGGAACGCACGCCCGCCGGCCGCTGGGGCCAGCCCCACGAACTCGCCGGCGCCGTCATCTTCCTCGCCAGCGCGGCCAGCGATTACGTCACCGGGCACACCCTCACGGTGGACGGCGGCTGGACCGCCTGGTAGCCGGCTAGCGGCGGTGGTACTGCATCGGCCGCGAGGGCCAGTCCGAGGCCGCCGTCGTCGCGCGCGGCGCAGCCTCGCCCGGGGCGGCCGGGGCGTCCTGCCAGAAGGTGAAGAGGTAGTTGTCCGGGCCCATGACCTGGCACTCGAGGTGCCCGTCGATGTCCGCCGGGGGCATCACGGCGATGGCGCCCATGGCCAGGGCCGTCGTGTATGCCTGCTGCGTAGCCGGCACCCGCAAACGGATCTCGGCGCCGATGCCGCGCGCCACACCCTCGCGCGCCAGTGCGTTGAACCAGGGGTGCGAACGCGAAGCCTCGTCGGCGTGCAGCGAAATGCGTCCGCCGCCGGCGTCCAGTTCAGCGAAGCCGGGGTGCCGCGCCACCACGCGCACCGACGCCGCCTTCTCCAAGAAGCCGGTCACGCCGGGGATGTCCGTCGTCCACAACACGAGCCCGAGCCCGCTTTCGCCTGCCAACGCCGAGCCTCCGCACCCTCCGCCAGCGGGCAGTATAAGTGGCCGTCAAGTATCAAGCCCTCCGGCTCGCCATAAAGCCGGGAATTGTTAAGGTCCCCCTCACGATCCGTCGTTTTCCCCCCAATCCCGCCAAACCGGCCGCCTCGGTGACCTACGCGGGACGGAATTTCGGCAGCGCCACGTCCTCGTACCGGTCCCAATCCACCACGACGGGCATTCCCACGCGGATGGCATCGTTCGCCACGCCCACGATGTTCGTCGGAAGGCGGACGCCCTCTTCCAACTCCACGAACGCGACGTTGTACGGCGTCTGGAACCCGGGGTGGTAGCGCTGGTGCATGATGCCGAAGCTTCGCACCACGCCCTTGCCGCTCGCTTCCACCCACGCCGTTCCGTCCGCGAGGCAGACATCGCAATGCCGCCGCGACGGCAGCCGCAGGGCGCCGCAGTCCGTGCACTTCATCAGCATGAGCCGCCCGGCCATGCCCCCCTTGAAGAACTCCTTCGAGATCTCATCGGCCTGCGGAAGCGGGCGCGAAAGCGTCGGGGTCACGTCAGTCATGGCCTAGCTCCGGTTCGGGCTCAGGATCAGAGCCCCGTGATAGTTGAGGATGCCGCCGTTACCGGTGCAAAGGATGGCGTCGTTCTTCTGTTGCCGGTCGCCGCCTTCGCCGCGCCCCTGGATGACTGCCTCGCTGAGCGGCGTCATACCCCACATGTAGTACCCCGAGAGTTCGCCGCCCCCCGTATTCGTTGGCAGCGAACCGCCGGGCCCCAGCTTCCCATCGGCAACGAACGGCCCGCCCTCGCCTTTCGCGCAAAAACCGTAGTCCTCGAGCGTGACCAGCACGGTGTAGGTGTAGCAGTCGTACAGCTGCAGCTGGGTCATGTCCTGGGGGCCGAGGCCCGCCATCCCGAACGCCGTCCTGGCGGCGATCTTTGCACCCGTCTCCGTCTCCCAGTCGGACCCGGCCCGCAGCGGGTCGCCGGGGTGCCCCTGCCCCATCCCGAGCACATAGACCGGCGGGGCTTTCATGTCCTTCGCCTGGTCCGCGCCGCTGACGATGACCGCGACAGCCCCGTTCGAGACCAGGCAGCAGTCGAGCAGGTGCAGGGGCTGCACGATCCAGCGCGAGGCGTGGTACATCTCCATGGTCATCGGGTCGCGCATCTGCGCGCGCGGGTTCATCACCGCCCAGGCGCGTTCCGCCACCGCAATCGCCCCGAGCTGGTCGTGCGTCGTCCCGTACAGCTCCATGTGGCGGCTGCACGCGAGCGCGTACGACGTGTTCGGCCCGAAGAACCCCGCATGCTGGTACAGCCCGGCGACGCCCTGCGGCCGCGAAGGCATGCGCGATGCCCCGCCGTACGATGCGCCGCTCGACTTGCCTTCGGTCAGCGGGTTGTCCGCGAACACGCAGACGACGTGTTTCGCCATGCCCGCGGCGATCGTCAGGCCGGCGTACTGCACCATCTGCGCCGCCGTCGATCCCGCCGCGTTCATGTGATTCAACAGGCGGAGGTTGTTCAGACCGAGGTAGTTCTGCAGCCCGAGCCCGATGCCCCCGCCCGTCGTCCCCGTGATGCCCGGGTTGATCAGCAGGCCGTCGATCTCGTCCTTGCGAAGTCCGCTATCGGCGATCGCCTCGCGCACGGCATCGGCCGCCAGTTCGTTTGCGCTCTTGCCGAAGATCCGGCCCATCGGCGTGATGCCGAGGCCCGTGATCGCGGTCGCGCCGCGCATCGGGTGTCCCATCGCTGCACCTCCGCCGCGATTCTAGGGCCCGCCGCGCGGCTCGCAACCGCCCGCGCCATACCTTGGCAGCGAGAGCGAATTCGGGACGCAGCGAAACGCCCCGCCGGGACAGAGGAGGGATGTCCCGGCGAGGCGTTCCTGGAAGGGGTATGGTTAGTTGGTGGTCGAAGGTGCCGGCCTCTCCCCGCCAGCCGGCCGGCCAACCTGGTCGATGCGGCTGTCGAGGTTCGCCGTGAACTCGGCCAGCTTCTGATCGGCCTGGGCCTGCGTCAGCCTGCCCCCGGTCACCGCCTCGGCGAGGTCGGCCTTCTTCTCGGCGGTGAGGAACGCCGTGAGGGCGTCGCGCGTCTTGCCGTGGTTCTGGGCGACCGTCGCCAGGCTCTGCGTGCTCAGTTCGGTGCGAAGCGTGTCCTCGCTGATGCCGAGCCAGGTGGCCAGGCTCGCGGAATCGACCATGCCGCCGGGGCCGCCGGGGCCGCCGGGCCCGCCGCGGCCGTGGTCGCCGCCC
>JAYRRO010000234.1:0-3654 GCA_041910095.1 Dehalococcoidia bacterium | reverse complement strand
CTTCCATACTCCTTGTCCGAAGACGTGGACGACCGTACGGCCCCCGACGAAATTCGTCGATGGCAAAAGCCGTACAGATGTATGGGATGAGGGAGAGAGGAAAGAGGAAAGAGGAAGGAGAAAAGGGGGGAGGGCCGCAAACGCCGGCCCTCCCCCCGTGTGGTGGGCGCGGATGGATGAGGAATGCTCCGGGTAGGCGTAGATGCCGGCGCCGAAGGTGCCGCCCGGGCGGGGGCTCACCGCAGCAACCGCGGAACGGGGGGCAGGCGCGCACGGCTGCCCTACCCCCCCGTGTCTCCGTCCTCTTTTGTCTCCGACACCGCCGCGGCGTCGCGGGCCTTGCGTTCGGCCTGGCGCGCGCGCCGTTCGATGCCCGCCTGGCGCAACGCCTCGGCGTTTTCCGGGCCCACGTGCATGAAGTTCGTGCGCCAGGCGTCCGTGTGCCACTGGAACGGGGTCTGCAGCGTGGTCCGCGGGTAGCGCGCCCCCTCCAGCAGGTCGAGCGCCATGCCCACGATGGCCGTCTGCATGGGCACGTCGTAGGGCACTCCGCACGGGTTGCCGAGCGGGAAGTCCGTGAACACGAAGCGCGGCACGCCAACCTGCTCGACGATGTCGCGCGCGGAGCCGAGCAGCACCGTCGGGATGCCAGCCTCCTCCAGGTGCCGGGCGGCCAGGCTCGTCGTCTGGTGGCACACGGGGCAGAGCGCGACGAGCATCGCGACGTCGACGCCGTCCTCGCGGCAGAAGTCGATGAGCAGCGGGACATCGACTGCGTGCGTCTTGCGCTGGCTGTATTCGGTGGGCACGCCGTAGAAGCGCGGCGAAAGCGACCCCAGCCGCCCGGCGGCGACCGCTTCGCCCAGGCGGTTCAGCGGTGCGAACGAGTCCACATCGCGGGTGTGCGTGGCTTCCTTGTCCCAGGCGCGATGCTCGGTGTAAAGCGCGGTTGGCGGCGGGTTTGCGGGTTCGGCGAAGGTTTCGCGGGGCACGAACATGGGGTCCGGCTCGCTCGCCGCATCCCAGGTGATGACGCTGGCGGTGGTCACGAGCCCCAGCCGGCTCTGCGAGAGAGGCTTCTTCAGCGGCGTGAAGGGTGCATCGTCGTAGTGCGCCCAGCGGTACGGGTTGCCGTAGTCGTGGGCGAGGTAGAACTCGCGCGACTTGTCGATGTAGCTGACGAAGATACGGTGAGTGGTGTCCACGGGATCGGACATCGCCGGATCACCCCCGTCTGGAATGGCGGCAATGTGGCACATCCCGCCGCCCGCCACAATGCGACGGCGAAGTCGCGCATACCGGTTCCGGGGTGCCGCCGCGCACTGCCGGGTACGCGCCCCGGCGCGCTAGACTCGTTGGCGCGGTGAAACAGGCTCGTATCGTCCTCTTCGGGGATACCCACCTTGGCTTCGACCTTCCCGGCCGGGCGCGCATCGACCGGCGCCGCCGGGGGCACGATTTCGCCGCCAACTTCCATCGCGTGATCGCCCACATTCGCCGCACGCGCCCGGACGCGGTGGTCCACGGCGGCGACGTGTTCCACCGCAGCCGGGTGCCGGCGCAGGTGGTCGAGGAGGGGCTTTCCGGGCTGGCCGGGATCGCCGAACTCGGCATCCCCGTGTACATCGTCCCGGGCAACCACGACCGTTCGAAGCTGCCGGCGTCGCTCTGGCTGGGCCACCCGAACCTCCACGTCTTCCGCGAGCCGGGGACCGCCGTGATCGAAGCAGGCGGGATGCGGATCGCGATGGGGGGGTTCCCGTTCGCCTGGGGCGACCTGCGGCCGCGCTTCGGCGACCTGCTCGCGGCGACCGGCCTCACCGCCACCGAGGCGGACGCGCGATTCCTCTGTATGCACCACACCGTCTCGGGCGCGGCGGTCGGCCCGAGCGGGCACATCTTCCGCTCGGGGCCGGACGTCGTGCCGATGAAGGAGCTGCCCGCGACGCTGACCGCCGTGCTCTCGGGGCACATCCATCGCCGCCAGGAGCTGCGCCGCGAGGGCCGCCCGCCCGTGTTCTATCCCGGATCCATCGAACGCACCTCCTTCGCCGAACGCGACGAAGCGAAGGGCTTCCTCGATATCACCGTCGCGGTGCCGGAGGGCGAACCCGCGCGCGTCGTGCGGTCCGAGTTCGTGGAGCTGCCAGCGCGGCCGATGGTGGACGTCGAATTGCCCGCGTGCCTGGCCGCCGCCGATGTCGCGGCCTATCTCGCGTCCGAGGGGCGGCGCCACCCGGGAGACGCGGTGGTGCGCATCTCGGCGGCGGCGCCCGCGCCCGGCGTGGTCGCGCAACTCACGGCAGACCGGCTGCGCGCCGCGTTCCCGCCTTCGATGAATGTCCAGCTCGCACGGGGGCTCTTCGATGCCTTCGAATGAACGGCGCCTGGCGCTGCGCCGCGAAATAACCGCCACCGTGCCCGAATCGCCGGGCGTGTACACGTGGGTTGGCGCGGCGGGCGAGACCCTGTACATCGGCAAGTCGCGGAACCTGCGGCGGCGCATGCTTTCGTACCTGGCGCCGCGCGCGACGGCGATCGAAGCGCGGACGCGCCACCTCGGCTACGCCATCGATTCGTTCGAGTGGCGGCCGGCAGCGGGTGAGCTCATGGCCCTCCTGCTCGAGGACGCGCTCATCAAGCAGCACCGCCCGCGCCACAACGAACGGCAGCGGGATTACCTCGAACGCCGCTACCTCCTGCTCACGCACGACCGATTCCCCGCGTGCCTTGTGGCCGAAGGCGCTGGCGCGCGAGCGGGCACGCTGTTCGGGCCGTTCAAGGACCGCTACTTCGTGGCCGGGCTCATCGAGCTGGTGACGGAGTGGTTCGGGCTGCGCGCCTGCGCCGATGCCGTGCCCTCGCGCCAGAGCGCGCGATTCGACCTCGGGCAGTGCCCCGGGCCGTGCCGCGGCGCCATCACGGCCGAAGCCTATGAAAGGCGGGTGGCACTCGCGCGGGCGTTCCTCGAAGGCGACGACACGTGGCTGGGGCGGCGCATCGCCGACGCGATGGAGGAAGCGGCCGCGGCGCTCCGCTTCGAACGGGCCGCCGAGCTCCGCGAAACGCTGGGGACGGTGGCGCGCTTCTGCGAACGGCAGCGCTTCCTGGCCACGTTCCGCGCGGGCGAAACCGTGGTGGAGGAGCCCACATACGGCCTCACGTACCACTTCGCCGGCGGCGCCGTGGCGGAGGTGCGGACAGCCACCGGCGGAGCCATCGCGGTCCCGGCCGAGCTCATGGCGCCGCTCACCGACCCCTGCTTCGTCCTCGACCGCGGGAACGTGGTGTCCGGCTGGCTCAGGCAGCACGCGACCGCGGCGGCGGGCCCGGGGGCACGATAGGCACCCTCCGGGGGAGGGGCTCCGGACCGCTCGGCCCTGACGCGGCTGCTCGCATGCGAGCACCATCGCCGCATGGCCACGAAGACCGCGCGCTATACCAACGGCACCTGCGGGCACTGCCGCCGCAGCCTCGCCGTGAGCGCGAAGTTCTGCCCGGGTTGCGGCCGCGCAATCGAGCCGCACTGCGGCAACTGCGGCGAAACCGCCATCCCCGGCGCGCGCTTCTGCCGCTCCTGCGGGCTGGCCCTGGGTGCGGAGCCCGCGGGCGCCTCCCTGCCCGACTCCGCCTGGACGCCCGCCGATGCGCCCG
>JAYRRO010000233.1:0-12369 GCA_041910095.1 Dehalococcoidia bacterium | reverse complement strand
TCCAGTACGCCGGGCTCTCCACCTACCCCTTCTGCCCCTGCTGGTACGAAGACGGCCGGCTGAAGGCCGAACGCTGGGGCCACTACGGGCGTTCCGGCGTGCTCGAATACGACCCGCGCGACCGCATCTCGCTCGCAATCTTCACCAGTGGCACCGACATCTCCGAGGAGCTCATCGTCGCCTACGACGACCTCAGCGTGCGGCTGCGGGACCTCATGCGGGGGCGCGAATGGTCCGGCCCGAAGACCACCCTGGACGGTCCCGCCGCCGCAAGCCCCGAAGCCCCGGCCGCCAATCCCGAAGCCACGCCCGCCCCGCCCGAAGCTCCCGCTCCCACCCCGGACACGCGCAGCGACGCACGTTCCGGAGAGTAGCCGCGGCACGCCCGTTACGGATTTGAAACGCCTGCGCGCCGGGCGCTGACATGAACGGGCCGCCTGCGAGGTACAACAGGGAAGGCTGGCCCCGTTTCGCCCGGCCGCCCGGATTTCGCCCGGGAAGCGTGCGGCGCCCCCCGCGTTCCGCCGCCGCACGAGGAGAGTAGCGTGAAGAGGCTCCGCATTGGCCTTGTCGCCCCGCCGTGGTTCGCGGTACCACCGCGCGGGTACGGTGGCATCGAATGGGTCGTGAGTTCGCTCGCCGATGGCCTGGCCGAACGTGGCCACGACGTCACCCTGTTCGCGAGCGGCGGGTCGCACACGGCGGCACGCCTGGTGAGCACCTACGCCGAGCCGCCCTCCGCGGCCCTCGGCGACCCCTTCGTCGAAGCCGCCGCCCTCTTCGATGCCTACGCTGACCCTCGCCAGTTTGACCTGGTCCATGACCACACCGTCCTCGGCCTGCTCGCCGCCGCGACGCTCTCCATCCCGGTGGTGCACACGGTCCACGGGCTCGTCACGCCGAAATTCGCGCGGCTCTACGAGCACGTCGCCGGGCGGGTCCAGCTGGTCGCCATCAGCCGCGACCAGGCGTCATCGCTCCCCGCGGCCTGCGCGCCCACCGTCATCCACAACGGCATCAGCCTCGGCCGCTTCCCCCTGGGCGATGGCGAGCGCGGGAACTGGCTCCTGTTCGTCGGCCGCATGAGCCCGGACAAAGGCATCCTCGAAGCCATCGAAATCGCCCGCCGCGCGGACATGCCCCTGCGCGTCATCGCCAAGGTGAACGAACCGGACGAACGCGCCTACTTCCGCGACCACGTCGCCCCCGCGCTCGAGACCATCCGGCACGAGCTTCATCTGGCCGCCACGCACGACTAGAAGGTCGCGGCCTACCAGTCTGCCCGGGCCACGCTCTTCCCCATCCGCTGGCGCGAGCCGTTCGGGCTGGTGATGGCCGAGTCGATGGCCTGCGGCACGCCCGTCATCGCCTTCCGCGAGGGTGCCGCCCCCGAGGTCATCGCCGACGGCGTCACCGGCTTCGTGCGAGACAGCGTCGACGAAGCGGTCGAGGCCCTTCGCCACGTGGACGAAATCGACCCGGCGCGCTGCCGCGCCCGCGTCGCCGAGCGCTTCTCCGCCGAAGGGAACGTCGCCCGCCACGAGGCGCTCTACCTGAAGCTGCTCGGCGGTGCCACGGGGGAACCGTCCGCGGCCGCGCCGCCCGCCATCGCCGCCGCGCGTTCGGCGCCCGCCATTGCCGCGGCCTCGGCGAACTGACGGGCGGGACGATGGCGGCACCCGAACTGGAGGAGGGCCCTGGCTGGCTCCCGGTCGGCGAAGAGCCCCATCCCAGCGGCAACATCACGCACCTCACCGTGCTCCGCCACGGCGGCATTTCCGTCCTCAGCCTCCCCAGCGGCGATATCGACGCCCGCAGCGAGCCCGCCACGGGGCTCTACGTGCGCGACACGCGGCACCTTTCGCGCCTCCGGTTCACGTTCGGGGGCGTGCCACCGAT
This sequence comes from Dehalococcoidia bacterium, assembly GCA_041910095.1. Classification (GTDB taxonomy): domain Bacteria; phylum Chloroflexota; class Dehalococcoidia; order Tepidiformales; family Tepidiformaceae; genus Amarobacillus. Next base: position 10,470 of record JAYRRO010000233.1, on the reverse strand, counting down.
CCTCCTCGATGCCCGCCACCCCGAGACCGCGCTCAGCGCCATCTTCACCAACGGCGCCCTCCGCGATACGGCTGGCGACACCGTGCCCGCGCAGACGCTCGTGGTGCGCCGCCGCCGTGCGGTGTCCGGCAGCCTCATCGAAACCCTCAGCGTCTCCAACTACAGCCACACGGGCCTCGAAGTCGACCTCCGGATCGAATTCGCCGCCGACTTCCGCGACATCTTCGAAGTCCGGGGCTACCCGCGGCGCACACCCGCGGCCCCCGTGCGCGGCCGCTGCGAGGCCGATTGCGCCGTCTTCCGCTACCTCGGCGCCGACGGGGTGCAACGTTCCACCACCATCGCCTTCTCCGAGACGCCGGTGCGTCTCACCACCCGCGATGCGCACTTCGTCCTCGCGCTCGGCCCCCGCGAAACGCGTGAATTCAGCCTCGAGGTCTCCATCGACGCCGAGCCATCCGGCACAAGCGTGGCCACGGCCACCGCCGGCGTGCAGCGCGAGCAGCGCGAGTGGCTCGCGGAGGCCACGCACATCGAAACCAGCCGCGACGACATCAACGCGCTCCTTCGCCGTTCCCTGCTCGATATCCATGCGCTCCAAACGAACACCGGCACGGACGCCTACCTCGCCGCCGGGGTGCCCTGGTTCGACACGCTCTTCGGCCGCGACAGCCTCATCGCGGGGATGGAGTTGCTCGCCTTCGCGCCTTCCGTGCTGCGAACGGCGCTCCTCGTGCTGGCGAAGCACCAGGCCGAGGAGGTCGACGCCGCCCACGACGCCACGCCCGGGAAGATGCCCCACGAGCTGCGCTGGGGCGAACTCGCCCAGGCCGGCGAGGTCCCCTTCGGCCGCTACTACGGCAGCGTCGATGGCACGCCCTTGTTCGTCGTCGCCGCCTGGGAGTACCTGCGCTGGACGAACGATACGGCCACGCTCCGGACGCTCTGGCCGCACATTCAGGCCGCGGTCTGGTGGTGCCGCGACCAGATGGCGTCGGGCCCGCGCGGCTTCGTCGCCTACGCGCGCGTCTCCGCCGCCGGGCTCGAAAACCAGGGCTGGAAGGATTCGCACGACTGCATCGTCTGGCCCGATGGCCATCTCGTGGCGCCGCCCATCGCCCTCGCCGAAGTCCAGGGCTACGTTGCGGCCGCGCTCGCCGCCTATGGCTTCATCGCCGCCGCCCTTGGCATGCCCGATTCCGAGGACGCGGCCGTCGTCGCCTCGGACTTCGCGCGCGAAGTCGATGCCGCCTTCGGGCACGAACACCTCGGCTACGTCCTCTGCCTCGATGGCGCGGGCGAACCGGTGCCGACGCCCGCCTCGAACGCCGGCCACCTGCTCTGGAGCGGCACCGCCCGCGCGGACCTCGCGCGCACGGCCGCGAGCCGTCTCATGCAACCCGACCTCTTCAGCGGCTGGGGCGTCCGCACGCTGGCCTCGACCGTCCCCGGGTATAACCCGCTCGGGTACCACACGGGCTCGGTGTGGCCGCACGACAACGCGCTCATCCTCGCGGGGATGCGCCGCTACGGGTTCGATGACCTGGCCGAGCGGCTGGGCACGGCACTCATCGAGACCGCGCTCGCCTTCGCCGACTACCGCGTGCCGGAGCTCTTCTCCGGGGACGCGCGCGAATTCCGCGCGGTGCCCACGCCCTACCCCGTGGCTTCTCGGCCCCAGGCGTGGTCCGCCGCGGCGATGCCGGCGGTGTTCACGGCCATGCTCGGGCTGCAACCGGGGCGCCCGGGCCAGTTGCGCGTCGTCCGGCCGATGCTTCCCGGCGGCATCGAAACGCTCGCCGTCCGCAACCTCCGTTTTGCCGGCGAAACCCTGGACCTCATCTTCCGGCGCCTGGGCCGCCATGTGAGCGTCGAGGTCGAGCGCCAGCCCGGGGGTATCGAGGTGGTGCTTTCGCAGGCCTACCCCGGAGGGGCCGCTCCCGCCCCGTAGGCCGCCGCTCAGCGCGCGTCGAGCACGTACTGCGTCTGCGTCACCTTCGCGAGCAGGCGGCCGTCGGCGCCCCGGATGGCTGTCTCCCAGACGTGCGTGCGGCGGCCGATGTGCAGCGGCGTTGCCTCGGCGGTCACCGTTTCGCCCTCGCGGCCTGCGGCGAAGAAGTTCGTCTTCGATTCGAGCGTCGTCGTGCCCTGCCCATCGGCCAGGTTCAGCACCGTGCCATACGCCCCAACGGTGTCGGCGAAGGCCATGATCGCGCCCCCGTGCATGACGTTCGGGATGGTGCAGAGCTCGCGCGTCACGACCAGTTCGGCGACCACGCGCTTCGGTTCGAGGATGGTGAACCGGAGCCCCATGGCGCCGGCAAAGAAGCCCGTGATGCGGGCGTTGGCTTCATCGGGAGTCATGGCCATCCCTCCGGCGCGCATCCTGCCACAGCCCGCGCCCCCCCGCGAGCGGCCCTCACGGGAGGGCCAGCAGCGCCTCCGAGAGCGTGGCGTTCACTTCGTCCAGCCGCTTGTTGAAGCGCCGGTAGTCCGAGACGTTGCGGGTCCGTACGGATTCGCGTCCCTGTTCCATCACTGCGACATAATCCGACATCACGCCGTCGAACCGCGTGTCCCACTCCGCGTAGCGCGGCACCGCCGACTTCAAGTCGCGCAACGACATCGCCGCGCAGGTCATGTTCGAGGCGTACACCGTGAACTCCTCGCGGAACTCGGTCCGGCTCGAGAACTTGCCATCGGGCCAGCGCGCGCGAAAGTCGTTCGTCAGCCGGATGAGGCGCGTGGCGCCCTCGTTCACGGAGCGCGTGTAGCGAAAGTCGTTCTCGCGGGGGGTGCGGGCGCCGGTCGAGGGTGTCGCCGTCGGCGTCGCGCAGGGGGGTGCTTCCGGGAGCGAGGTCGAGCCCCCGCAGGCGCCGGCGAAGGGCGCGGCGAGAGCCAGCAACGCGGCCGCCGCACCCAGTTTCCTCACTCCGGCAGGCCCCGCAGGTACGCGGCCGCCGCGCGCACGGCCTTCCCCCGGTGGCTCACCGCGTCCTTTTCGTCGTCCGAAAGCTCCGCCGCCGTTCGACCATCCCCGACGACGAAGGCGGGGTCGTACCCGAAACCTCGCTCGCCGCGCTTTTCGCGGCCGATGCAGCCCTCGAACGTCGCCTCCGTGAGATGCACCCGCCCGTCCGGGTGCGCGACCGCGACGACGGCACGGTAGCGCGCCGCCCGTTCGCCATCGCGGACGTCCGCCAGGTCGTGCAGGAGGAGGTCGAGGCGGCCGGCGTCATCGAGTCCCGGGCCTCCGTAGCGCGCGGAGTACATCCCCGGCCCGCCGCCGAGCGCATCGACTTCGATCCCTGAATCATCCGCGAGCGCGAGACACTGCCCGGCGGCGGCGAAGGCGCGGGCCTTCTTCGCGGCGTTCTCGGCGTAGCTCGCGCCATCCTCGACCACATCGAGCGCGATGCCCAAATCGTTGGGGGTCACCACCGTGAACGGCAGGCCCTCGAGGAGGCGGCGGAACTCGCGCACCTTCCCCGGGTTGTTCGTCGCGAGCAGCAGGCGCCTCACGCCACCGATCTTGGCCGGGGCGCCGCCGCGCGACAAGGGCCGCGCGCTCAGGAGCCCGTGAACACCGCCGCGCGACGTTCGACAAAGGAGCGGATGCCTTCCTTCGCATCGTTGGTATCGAGCACCGTCGCGCGGATGTCGGCGATGGCGGCGATGCGCGATGCCCGCGGCCTCGGCCGCTTCGACGTACTGCCGCACCGCGCGCTCGACCTGCTGCCCCAGCGGCACCACTTCCTGCACGAGCCCGATGCAAAGCGCCTCGGCGGCGCCGAATTCGTCCGCCAGGAGGAGGTGGTACATGGCATCGCCCCAGCCCATGCGGCTCAGGAAGCGAAGTGCGCCCCCGCAAGGGGCGCGATCCCCCGCTTCGGCTCCATCTGGCAGAAGCGAACGTTGTCGGCGGCGATGGCGATGTCGCTCGCCAGCATCATCTCGATGCCCACGGTGAAGGTGATGCCCGCACCGCCGTCACCATCGGCTTGCGGCACGCGCGCTGCACCCCGAACGGGTCCACGCCCTCGTAGGGCGCGCTTCTCGGCTGTGGGGCCGAAGAACTTCGGCATATCGAGGCCCGCGGTGAAGTGGTCGCCCTCGGCGCTGAGCACGCCCACCCACAGCTCCGGGTCCTCGTCCGGTTCCGTCAACGCCGCCGAAAGCTGCGCCATCATCTCCGGCACGAACGCGTTCCGGCGCCCGGCGGTATCGATCGTAATCTTGAGGACGCGGCCGCATCACCCCCAGCCTGGGCGTGACGAAGCAGGTCACGCTCCAGTTCGTGCTCGGCTACACCGCCGCCGAATATGCCGAAGCGCTCGACGTCATCGCCAGCGGGCGCGTCGATACCCGCCCGCTCGTCACGCGCACGGTCCCGCTCGACGCCCTGCCGGCCGCGTTCGAAGCCCTGGCCGGCCTGCGCGACTGCCAGGTGGTGTATGTGGCGGGCTGAACGCGCTTCCGGCGTTTGGCCGATGCCGGGACGCACCCGCCCGCTACACTCGAACCATGCGCCACCCGCACCACGGCTCCCGCTTCTGCATGTCCTGCGGCGAGATGACCGTCGCGGCCGGGCGCGAAGGGCACCGCGAATGCCCTGTGTGCGGCTTTGCGCACCGCATCCACCCGCGGCCCTGCGCGGCCGGGTTGCCCGTGCGCGATGGCCGCTTCCTGCTCGTGCGGCGCGATATCGAGCCCCGCCGCGGGCTCTGGCAGGTGCCCGGCGGCTTCATGGAGCTCGGCGAAAGCCCCGCCGAGGCGGCGGCCCGCGAACTGCGCGAGGAGGCCCTCCTGGAAACGGGGACGATGCGGCTCCTCGGTGTCTACACGCCCGTGGTCAACAGCCTGGTCGTCATCGCCTACGAAGCCGAGGCCCTGAACGAAGGCGGCCCCGGGCACGAAACGCAGGAAGTACGCTGGTTCCGCCCGGAAGAAACGCCGTGGGACGAACTCTCGTTCTCCTCCTCCGAGTTCGCCATTCGCGACTGGATGCGGCGCAACGGGCTCGCCGTCCCCGGCGCGCTCGTCACCACCTGGGGCGGCTGAACCGGACGGCGACGCCGGGGGTGTTCGCGCCTTCACCGATCCCGTATCCTTGCCTGAATCAATAGCAGCGATAGAGGAGGCTGGCATGGGAGACAAGAGCCCGAAGGCAACGCAGAAATCCAACAAGCAGAAGGCGACCGCGAAGAACACCCGCGCCACCGCCTCCGCGAGCGACGCCAAGAAGTAGGCCCCGGCACGCCCGGGTACGAAGGCCGGCGTCCGGGGAAACCGGACGCGGGCCTTCGCCGCGTGCGGGAGCGAACGCGCGGCGCTCACTCCCCCACACTCGCGTCCCGTGACACACTTGCCCCATGACCGCCCTCCCCGCGCCGGACGAGAAGGCCGCCGCCGTCCGCCACATGTTCGACCGCATCGCGCCCGGCTACGACCGCATGAACCGCCTCATGACCGGCCGCATGGACCAGCGCTGGCGCAGGCACCTAGTCGAACGCCTCGCGATCACCGATGACGACCGCGTGCTCGACCTGGCCGCGGGCACGGGCGATTTCTCCGAGCTCGCGCGCCAGTACACCGGCCACGTCGTCGCGCTCGACTTTTCGCGGCAGATGCTGCTGGGGGGCGTGCGGCGAAGGCTCGCGCCGGTGCAGTTCGTCCAGGCCGATGCCCTCCGCCTGCCGCTCGCCGATGCCAGCCAGACGGTGGCCGTTTCGGGGTTCGCGCTGCGGAACTTCGTCGCCCTCCCGCCGGTCTTCGCCGAACTCGCGCGGGTGATCGCTCCCGGTGGCCGCCTTGGCCTGCTCGAAGTCGACCGGCCCCGGAACCCGCTCGTGCGCATGGGCCACGGCGTGTACTTCAACCGCGTGGTGCCGTTCATGGGCCGCCTCCTCTCCGACGCCCAGGCCTACCGCTACCTCCCGCAGTCGGCGATCTACCTGCCGGAGCAGGACGAGCTCGTGCGCATGCTCCGGGACGCCGGCTTCCGAAAGATCCAGAAGAAGCGGCACATGATGGGCGCCGCCCAGGCGATCACGGCGGTGCGCGAATGACGGCCGCGGCCGCCCGCCCGCACCCCACGAAGCTCGGCGCCTGGAAGCTCGCCGTGCGCATTCCCACGCTGCCCGCGGCGATGGCCCCGGTGCTCGTGGGCGCCGGCGTGGCCATCCTCCGCGACGAGTTCGCGCTCCTCCCCGCGCTCGCGGCGCTCCTGGGGGCGCTGCTGCTGCAGGTGGGCGCGAACTTCGCCAACGACGTCTTCGATTACCGCCGCGGCGCGGACACGAAGGACCGCCTCGGCCCGCCCCGCGCCACGCAGATGGGCTTCCTTTCGCAGCGCGAGGTGTTCACGGGCATGTGGATCGCCTTCGCGGCGGCGTTCCTCATCGGCATCTATCTCGTGTACGTGGGCGGCTGGCCGATTGTCGCCGTCGGGCTTTCGAGCATCGCCGCCGCCATCATCTATTCGGGCGGCCCGTGGCCCATCGGCTATCACGCCCTCGGCGACCTCTTCACGTTCGTCTTCTTCGGGCTCGCGGCCGTGGTCGGAACCTACTACGTGCAGGCGGGCGATGCGCCGCTCATCGCCTGGCTCGCGGCCATCCCGCTGGGCTGCACGGTGACGATGATCCTCGTCATCAACAATCTCCGCGATATCCCCACCGACAGCCGCACCGGCAAGAAGACGCTCGGCGTGGTGATGGGGGACGCCGGCACGCGCCGCTGGTACCTGTTCCTCCTCGCGGTGGCCTACGTGAGCGCCATCGCCACGTGGGCGGCGGGCGCATCGGCGTTCGTGCTGCTGGCGCTGGGGTCGCTCTGGTGGGCGAAGGGCCCCGTCGCGGCGATTCGCGGCGGCACCGCCGGGGGCGCGCTCAACCCCATCCTCACGGCGACGGCGCGGTTCCACCTGGTGTTCGGCCTGCTGTTCGCCATCGGCCTCGCACTTGGCCGGCTGCTGGACTGATCCCGGGCGGAACGGGGCCCGGGCCCGCCCGGCTCACTCCTCCTCCAACGAATCCACGAGGTGCGCCGCGCAGGCCGGGCAGACGCCGTGGCTGAGGCGCGCCTCAAGGGAGTGGCCGTCCGCCTCGTACGCCTCGCCATCGGGCCAGCTGCCCGCCTCGCCAGGATGTTCGATGCGCTTGCAGTACGAACAGATTCGCCGTAGCGGCCACGCGGCCGGCGCCGCCATCGGGTCGGCGAAGAGCAGGCGTGCCGCACGCGGCTCCTTCGCCAGCAAGTGCGTCGACGCGCGCACGGCGCCCGCGCCGGTTCGTTCGAGCCGCATCCGCATGTAGCGCCGCACGGTGGGCGCATCGCAACGGAAGAGGTAGCGCAACGGCGTGCCCGCGGCCGCCACGCGCAGCGCCGTCTCGACGCTGAGCCGCGTCTCCTCGCCCGCGATGAATGCACCAATGGGCCGGCCCTCGACCGTTCGCGGGTCGGCGATGGCCGCGCCGCCGTTCGCCAGCGCGAACGCGGTCCAGGCCTCGGGGGTGAGCACCTCCAGGATGGTCCCGGAGGGGCTCAACAGGTAGCTGATGCCGGTCACGCGTCCCTCGTCCGCTGGTTTAAACGCTACGCCTTCGTTTCGTGGCCTGTCATCCACGGAAAAGACGCAGTTACGCGAATACGCCACCGGGTGGGGCCGGTGGCGTATTCGAGGCGTGGTTCGCCGGGGCCGGGGACTTAGCGCCGGCGGAGTGTGTACCACGCCAGGGGCGACATCATCAGCAGCGCAGCCGCCATGGCCAGCAGCACGCCCGTGGTGTTCCCCCCTTCCTGAGACATGGCCGTGCCCGTGCGCGGTGGGCCCGGGATCGTCGCGCTCGCGACCGCCGTCGCCGTCGCGTTCTGGTTCGCGCCCGCCGTGGCCGTCGCGTTCGCCGTCGGCGAAGGAACCGGAGTGTTCGTGCGCACGGCCGTGGCGGTCGCGACCGGCGTGTTCGTCCGCGTCGGCGTCACTGTGGCCGTGCCGGAGGTCGCTGTCGCCGTTGCGGTCGCCGCCGTGGCCGACGCCGTCGCCGTGGCCGCCGTCGCCGAGGCGGTGGCGGTCGTGGTCGTCGTGGGCGAAGCCGTCGGCGTGGTGGGCGTGGCGGTGGTGGTGGGCGAAGCCGACGCGGTCGGTGATGGGCTCGCCTGTGCCTGTACGGCGGCCGTCGAAAGCGCGGTCGCCAGCAGCGCACAGGCGGCAATGGATGCGAAGCGGAAAGCCATGGATGTGTGCTCCAAAGCAGGGTGGGGGCAGAATACCGCCCGCTTCCGCGCGGGGCCGTTACATCCGCATTGCAGTTCCTCGCCGGCGAGTCACAACGTCGCCCGCGCGTTGTCCCGCGCCGAGCCTCCCGCGCCCGGACCGTACCCCTGCCGGCGCCCGCGCTTTCCCGTACACTCCGGCCCCACACGAGGAGGAACGACCATGGCCGGCACGGTGCTCTACGAACGCGATGGCCACATCGCCACCATCACCTACAACCGCCCCGAGGCGCTCAACGCCATCAATACGGAGTTGCGCGCCGACCTCAACGCGGCGTGGGTGCGCTTCCGCGACGACGAGGAGGCGTGGGTCGCCATCGTCACCGGGCAGGGCCGCGCCTTCAGTGCCGGCGCCGACCTCCGCGGCGGCGGCGCGGGCGATGCCACCAACGCCACCTTCTGGGAAACCCCCGGCCTGACCTCGCTGGAGAACGGCCTGGAGATCTGGAAGCCCGTGATCGCCGCCGTCAACGGCTACTGCCTCGGCTTCGCCTGCACGCTCGTCGCCGCCTGCGATTTCGTCATCGCCAGCGAGCGCGCGGAATTCGGCTTCCCCGAGGTGCGCATCGGCGTGCCCACCATCCAGGGCTCCATTCGCATGCCGAAGAAGGTCGGCTGGCAGAACGCGATGGAGCTGCTGCTCATCGGCGAGCGCGTCAACGCTCAGCGCGCGAAGGAGATGGGGCTCGTGGGCAAAGTCGTGCCGCACGAGGAACTGCTCCCCGAGGCCCGAAAGCTCGCGGAGCGGCTGCTGCTCTCGGCCCCGCTCGCCGTGCGCGCGACCAAGGAAGTCGCCGCCCGCGGCCAGCAGATCCCCTTCACCGATGCCGTCCGCTTCGGCGAGACCATGCGGCGCGTCGCGGGTGCGACGGAGGATGCGAAGGAGGGCATGGCCGCCGCCCGCGAGAAGCGCGCTCCCACCTGGCATGGCCGCTGAGGCCGCCGATTGCAAACCCGTCACAACAGGGCCGCGGGACTCGTAGGGCCCTTTCGGCGCACCCCCGGGGGGCACATCATTTCCCGGACATCTCCCCCCGGGGTCTCAACGCGCGCGTGCGCACACGATTCTCCCTCCCCGCGCTCTGGATCTCGTTCGCCGTCGCCGCATTCGCCGGGGCGGCGCTGATCACGGTGGCCTTCGTGAGCCTCGCGGGCTATAAGCGCTCGGCCGATGCCACCCTCGATGCCTCCCAGACCTACGCCTTCGAGGCCTCGCTCTTCACCACTCTCCTAGATGCCGAGTCCGGCGTTCGCGGCTACGTGCTCACGGGCGATGCCACCTTCCTCGCGAACGTGGAACAGGCGAAGGTCACCCTCCCGGCGGACCTCGACAACCTCGCCGCCCGCACGCGCGACAACGCCTCGGAGGCCGCCGATGTCGCCCTCCTTCGCACCCAGGTCGACCAGCGGTTCGCCCTCCTGCAGGAGGCCATCGACCGCTACCGCGTGGGTGATATCTCGGGCGCGCGCGATGTCATCGCCTCCCGGCGCGGCGCCGATCTCACCGAGGAGATCCGCGCCAACCTTCTTCGCATCCTCGCCGTCGAGGGGGAGCAGCACACCAGCGCGCGGGAATCCGCCGGCGACCGCGCGACCATCGCGCGTATCGCCCTCGCCGCGCTGTCGGTGCTCACAGCGGCCGCGCTCGCGTGGGTCTTCATCGCCCTCCGCCGGCGCGGCCGCGAACAGGCGCTGGTCGAATCCGGGAAGGCGAAGGACGAGCTCCTGGGGATGGTCTCGCACGAGCTGCGGACGCCGCTGACGGTCATCCTCGGCAACGCGAGCTACCTCCAGCGCAACTGGGAGCAGGCTGACACCGCCGCCCGCGAGGCCTGCCTCGCCGAGATCGCGAGCGAAGGCGACCGCCTGCAGCGCGTGGTCGAGAACATGCTCGCCCTCTCGCGCATCGAGCGCGGCGTCGTGGTTGAGCCCGAGCCCGTGCTCATTCGCCACGTCGTCGAGGCCGCCGCCGAACGCCACCGCGCGCGCTACCCGGGGGCGACGGTGATCGTTCGCGGCCGCGCCGATGTCCCGCCCGTGCTCGGCGTCGAGCCTTACCTGGACCAGGTCGTGCAGAACCTGCTCACGAATGCGGTCAAATACGACCGCTCGGGCGCGCCCGTTGAGATAGAAATCGCCACGAACGGCGGCATGGTCGAAGTCTCCGTGCTCGATCGCGGCCCCGGCATCCCACCC